>JAJFLP010000016.1 GCA_021772635.1 Verrucomicrobiota bacterium
AGCGTCAGTGCACTGACCCAAGCACGAGACAAGGTCTCATCTGATTCATCCGGTAGATTACGAAAGAATCTCAAACAGATCGAGAAGATGTTAGCACAACATTCAAAAAAACTTCATAATAAAGATGTGACCCTAATTTAATCTAAGGAAGCGTTGAATGGCGATTCTCTCGCACTTCAAGGAATTGCATTCTGCTATATATATGGTCGTGCTGGTTTACCTATTGATAAGACTACAGCGAGCTGGTGGTTATTCGAATCGGCAAAAAGAGCGGATTCTGAGCGGCAATATGAAATTGGACAGAAATTCGAAAAGGGAGAAGTTTTTGATAAGGATGAAACTCTGGCTTCAAAATGCTATTTAATGGCGGCTCAGCAAGGTGGTTTCCTAGGAGCATTTAGCTCGGCAGAGAGTCTTAGGCATGGAATGGGTGTTGAAGCCGACTTAGACAAGTCTAAACATTGGTATTTACAGACACTTGAACTTGCGAAATTTAAAGAGGAAACAGAATTGAGAAATTATATTATCGAGACCTCTTATTTTTCTCTAGGATTAACCTGTGAGGGTAAGGAGGCGATTCATTGGTACAAAAAAGCGGCTGAAAGAGGCGTGCCTGAGGCGATGTACAATATCGGAGTTTTGTTATCACAAGGAGAAGGTGTAATTGCGAGTAAATCTGCCGCTATAGATTGGTTCTATAAGGCCGGAATAGCTTACTTAGCGGTAGGTAACAAAGATAGTGCGCTTCGAGCAGTAGACCGTATAAATTCAGAAATTAGGAATCATTTTTTAGGCGAGAAACTTCTTGCAGAAATATATGGCAATGAAGTTCAGATCAAGGATAACAGTAAAAACGAACAAGACAACGAGTCGACTGAGCATTGGGGTACTGGATGGGCAGTTGACACTGGTTACGTAGTCACCTGTTATCATGTAGTTGATAATACAGATAATATTACGCTACATTTTCAAGACGGTTCACGGGTGTCGGCCGAAGTGGCGGTAGCCGACAAGGCTAATGATATTGTATTATTAAGACCATCTCGCCGAGGAATGTTGCCTCCGGGATTACAGCTCGGCTTAAATAGGATTAAACCCGGGGCGGAAATATTTACAATAGGATTTCCACATCCGGAGACGATGGGATTTACCCCGAAGGTCACGGAGGGAACAATTACCTCATTGACCGGCTATCAAGATGATCCTCGTCTGTTTCAGATTTCCGTTCCGGTACAAGCAGGTAATAGCGGCGGCCCGCTAATTAATTTAAATGGAGAGGTTATTGGATTAGTAACAGCCAAGCTTAGTGCTTTGGCTATGTTCGCGCGAACGGGTGATCTTCCTCAAAATGTGAATTACGCAATAAAATCCCAATATCTGGATATACTACTTAAGAGCACTGAGCCAGTCGAGGATATTTCACAAGTAAAGATTTCCTCGAATACTTTGGAGGCCCTAGTAGAGCTATTGCAAGGATCTATAGTGCTCATTTCAGCTGAATGAATCATGATCAGTACAATTGCCCTGTTTTAAACCGCACGTGCACATATTAAAACATTGGCAATTTTCATTGTATGGTTTTTGTGTGGTTCTTTTAGGTGAGTCAGGGGTAGTCAGCGGATGTCAATCGATGCCATTTCTTAGCTAAATGACAAATTTAAATTAGTATCTTTACTTGGTAGCACCACACTGTCACTGTGGAGGTTGCGGGGTTGAGCACCGAGATTCCAGCGAGGTACGGCCCCGCATCATGCGGGGAGCTAAGCGACAGTCCCGTCAACCCCGCCATTCTTCGTTCACTAATGACCGGTGATATCCGATGACGTACAGCTTGTTGACGACGTAATCCTTATAATTTCATCGATGATACTGTCCAAGTCTATCTCTGTATCGTCGGTGTTGTTATCAATGTGCCACAATCGGCCCCATTGATTCTTCTCGATTCTCTTCTTAATAACAGAGCGGCGTTGTGCGGCAGAGATTTGACGCTTAATCTTCGTTAAAGCTTCGGCTTCCTTTATTCCCGACCGCCGAACGAGGCGTCGCAGTCGAACGTCTTCCGGGGCGTCTACGAGAATAACATTGTTGTTAACGAGATTCGTCCATTTAGCTTCTACCAGTATCGCGCCTTCTATCACTATGACCCCAACCGGCAATTCCCGCGTCAACTCGTAGAGACGCGCCAACATCGGTTCACGCATAATCGCGTTAAGAGAGGCAAGGGCGATAGGATCCTGAAAAACAATTTGCCCGAGCACGTGTCGGTCGATCGCGCCGTTGGCATTTAGTATTTCGTCGCCGAATCGCTTGGCGAGGCGTTTTCCCGTATTGCTGTAGATACTGCTGGATGAACTCTCTAGTACGTAGTGGCCAATATCATCCATGCTCACGTACGAAGCCGTCATTGATCGTCCTAATTCGGCTACGAGTTTCCTGGCGATATGGGTCTTTCCAGAAGCTATTCCCCCAGCGACACCGATGGTGAATTTATTCAATATTTTCTTTTCGAGTTCTTCCTTAACGAATAGGGGGCAGTAATCGCTCGTATCGCCGCCTTCGGCGACTATCGCCTTAACCACTCCTGAGCTAATATGTGATAGGTGAGGTCTGGTTGGGAAAAACACAGTATCCACGGTTGGATGGAGCGTCTCATTAACCGCGAACTGGACCAGTTCTCCTTCCAGATCCGAGTTATTTCTTACACCCTTTACGATCACATCGAAGCCGTTGCGGTATGCATATTCACCGAGTAATCCGGTAAAAGACAGACACGATACGTTCGGAAATCGATCGAAGCACTTTTCTGCCATACACAATCGCTCTTGCAGTGAAAACAGGTATTGCCCCTGTTTCGATGGATTCTCTCCTATAGCGACAGTGACTTCGTCGTAAGTCGTCGCAGCTCGACATACGACGTCTATGTGCCCGGACGTTATCGGATCTCCGGAAAATGCGTAAATCGCTCTCATTGCGTAGCTCTCAGTTCACCGAACCCGTGTCAACTGTTGGTTTTACTCCGTGACGCATCGACCAAAAGAGGGGGTTCTCCTTTTATAACGCGCTGCATATCCTCCAGGCACTCGAATGCTGTAACGTAACGCATTTCGGGGTTCGTCGCCATCATCGTCATAATAATGGCCGCAACATTCTCATCGGCATCGGGTAATTCCTTTCGCAAATCCGGCGGTGGCTCAGTGAGGCGCGCGTGTATTACTTCTTCGAGTGAATCATAATCAAATGGCGGGACGTCAGTGATCAAATGGTACATTGTGGCACCAAGGGAATAGATGTCGGACCGATTATCTATAAAAACGCCCTCGGTAACGCATTCCGGGCTTAGGTAATACGGAGTTCCTTCGACAGCCGAAATGTCTACTGCCCCGAACTCGTGTGCGGTAACCATTCCAAAGTCGCAGACCTTAATGTTATTCTCCTTGTCTATCAGAATATTCTGCGGCTTGACATCGCGATGAATCGAAAGATGATTGGACCACACGAAATCTAATGCGCGCGAGATATCGACACCGACAGCGAGAGCCGAGAGTTGCTCCATTCGACCGTTTAATTCGAGGTGCTGTGCTAGATTAACGCCGTCTACAAACTCGAGTTCCAGGCATAAAATCCCGTCAACTTCGTCTCCCCGATAGGTTCTTACGATATTCTTGTGTTCGAGTTCAACAGAGAAATTAATTTCACGAAGGAACTCTCTTTTGGACAGGCTTTCAACGCCGTTTACCGAGTGAAATAATTTCAGTGCGATGATTTCCCCGGTTGTTTCCTTCCGAGCCTTACAGACTACGGCGTTTGCACCCTCTCCCACCCCTTTTATCAATTCGTAGTCTCCGAACGTGATTGGAGAATTAGGTTCTTTGCTACGCTGAAAATTGAGTTTCGTGCACAATGGACAACGATAGATCCCACTCGCGTCTTGAGCTGAAATATCAATCGGGCTATCGCAATGGCGACAGGTTGCACTCATTAACTAAATCCCTGTGGGTTGGTGCATGTTTGCAGTGACTGGAAAAAATCGAGTCGGTTGATTAAAGAGGGAGGGTGAGAGAAAGAAGCCAAACAGAACGTCTCAATACGCCGAATCAATCCAACGAGCGTTCGAAATTCACCCACTAATACTGATCGTATTAACCCAAAGACTGCGAGACTACCGTGCGCGCTGACCAAATCTGAACGCCTAATCAACTATACTGCCCTCGATCTCTCCGCATAAGCGACCCGCACTATCGGGATCCTCGCTCATGCGGGAAGAGTCTCGGACATCCTGAATCAGGATTAAGAAACAAGCAGTACAATTTTTGGTCCGTATGGACGGAGATACGACTTTAACCTAAATCCGCAAGAGCTATCGAACGACATTTTTAACCGGCATTCTGCTGGCCAGCAAAACGCCTGGTCGAAAACTCGAAGGCGTTCGGTACTTTAGTTGCGACGGGCGGGGGGGGCCCGGACAAAGTAGGTATCAGTTCTTTTTAAGGCCTACGATAAATTCCGCCCGACGGTTGCGCGCATGGGCTTTCTCATTGTCCCCCCGGTCAATAAGGCGTTCTTCACCGTATGAAATCGTTTGAACCCGAGTGCTGTTTACTCCGAGATTGACAAGGTAATCGCGAACGTTAATGCCTCTCTGCTCTCCCAGAACCCGATTAAACTCGTCGCTACCACGGGCATCGCAGTGACCTTCGATGATTAGGAAGTATTCGCTATTTCTTATAAGGTAATCGGCTAATTTCTCCAATTTCTGACGTTCGGTTTCCCCGATTAGACTTTGATTGAAAGCGAAATAGACTGGCCCCCATCGTCTGTCCTTAATTTCTTCTATTCCGAAGTCTACCGCCGACGCTGGCGCCGGCGCTGTTCCTGTAAACCACGATTCAGTCTTGATCGGTTCAATGTCGTCGTAGATACTGTTCGCACGAGTTGTCTGGTTGTCGCTGAAATTGCCTTCAGTCTCTAGACCTCCACCCGACAGTTCATAGTCCTGCGGTTGATAATCGACATCCAGTTGTGGTTTTGTCTTACATGCTGACGTGCTCAGTAAAAGCACAACTAACAGGGCCCAGGAAAGCGAATTACCCGATTTCATGCCTTATCTCCTTAATTAATTATAGCAGCTGATTGCGAATGTTGGCGACCGAAGCAGCCAAACTTTAGAATGGTTTATGCTGTAAGCAGTACAATTTTTGGATAGCTTCAAACTTATCAGCCAAGATCTATGTTGAGCCTAGCGAAATCCGCCGCGGCGAAAACTCGATGATTTTCCGTATAGAATCGACTGCGCAGAGGTTTCGAATTACGAAGTCTCGCGGGTTTAGAAGTATTTCCTAACGCGAAGAACCAAGGGCTTGTCGGGCTTTATCTAAATCGACTGCGAAAATGCCAAATTATCTTATTTTCTCCCGACATTTCGTTGAATATGTCCAATATTCGCCTTATTTCGGGGAAAACGGGTTCTTTGATTCTTTTTCCTCGTTCCGGCCCCCAGCCACGCGCGACAGTCGGCGACAGAGTCTGACCAATGGCTCTAAAACAAAAACATATCTATCTTTGAATGTAAATCAAATCTCAGCCACGCTTTATTGGGCTGCAAGCAGGCGATTTTTCGAATGCCGGTGAGGTAATCGAGTTTAAGATTCTCCGCCGGGTTTCAAATACTCCGCGATCGCCGGTATACTTAGCACGTGGAATTTAATTACCTTTGACCGTGCCCAATTCTATGGCTTAGATGCTTAACAACCGAGTTGCGATTTTCAATACACTCGTGTCACTCGAAACATTCGCCCACGGAAGTCTGACCTCACGCAGCGCTTTGAGATCGATTGCGTGAAGGGCCTACTGAACATGCGTTCGAACAACAGAACCGAAGAGATTAAATTGACTTTTGGAAGTGTCTTCCCAATCCTGAGTTCGAATTTTCGACCAATGTATTTTGACAGTTAGTCGAAACAACCTATATTATCAGGGTCGTGCGAGTACCTCCATTCAAGCGACTGGGAGGGTTACTTTCGAGCTCGAACCGTCACTTACTGCTGACATACTCACGATTCTGTGATATTAAACTTTAGAGTATATGCGGAAGCCTCGAATCCGCAAATCTTATCTGTATAGATTGATAACTGCTGGGAATTGAGAAGACAGTATGAATCCGGCTCAAAAATTAATTGTATTGTCCGAACAAATTGCGGGAAATAAACTTCATCATCTAACAGACGAAGTTTATATCATCGGTCGTACGGAAGATCAGAGTATATGCATCCCGGATACCACGGTGAGCACACAGCACTGTGAGCTCCGGCGTAATGAGGATGGTACCTACAATGCAATCGATTTGGGAAGTTCAAACGGTACCCGTATCAACGGAATAAAGATCACAGAACAAAAACTGCTTCATAGCGACATACTCCAGGTCGGCGAGATCGAGGTGATGTATCACAACGAAGACGAGAATGTTAGTGCGGGGCAGAATGCCCAGACAGGTATCAATCTTGAGGACACCGCTGGAGGGCTGCAAATTCAGGACATGGGGAATGTTAATCCCCTTAAGAAAGGTGCGACTGCGGGAGATGGCAAGAAAGCAAGGCTTGTGATTTACGCCTTGATTGCACTGCTCGCGATTATTGTTGCAGTTCTTGCTGGGACTTTTATACTTAAGTTATTATAAAGAAAGCGAACATATTATTAGTTTGAAGCTGGCCCCTGCCCAATATTTCCGTAGAATTTGCCTCCGTTATTATAATCACCTGCGTCTGCACGGGTTAATCCACGACTGATTCACCGCACCTCAAGTATAGGGTGAATATGCACGAGATTCCTGTGCGGATATCGGAACCCCGCGTTTTGCATTCGTATCGCAATCCCTTGTAGAACTATGCAGGGAGTAGTTTATTTCTACAGAGACTGCAAGCAGTACAATTTTGGGACGACTTTGAATTCATTACCTAAGGGATATCGAGCGAGATTTTTTAACCGGCATTCTGCTGGCCAGCAGAACGCCTGGTCGCAAACCTGAAGACGTTCGGTATACAATGCGGGCTTGCAGTAGAAAGTTCATGGATAGAGGCTAGCGACAAACGGCCAATAATCATTGCCCCAGATATTCGGAAGGAAGTATCGAAGGCGATGTGTATCTTTACTATTCAGGCGGATCCAGATCGTGACATCTGATCCGCCTGAAGTTTACGAGTTGATAAGGAAGATGAATATGTCCGATAACGACAAGATAGATAAACCGGAAGAATCCAGTTCAGATTCTGGAACCGATAAAGAGTCGAAAGGAAAGAAACCTGACTTGAAGGTATCACCGCCTTCTGTTCAGACCTTCGCATTTTGGCTCATCATCTTATTTGCGGTTCCAGTCGGTTTATGGTTTTTCCATAAACAACAAGAAGAAGTGGATACACTCAAAAACTCTGAGTTCGAAGCTGCTCTTCTGGAGAAGAGAGTTCACAGTGTCGTAACCGTGCATGAACCGACCACCGGAAATCGAAAAATCACGGGCGAGTTTAAGCGGGTGAACGACACGTCCTTAAGAAAATATAGCGTGGAAGTTACCTACACGGATGCGTTAGACCAGATGATCCGGGAGAATTGCGACGATAGACAGACGATTAATGTGTCCAATTTCTTTAACAACTTAATGCTTTCGATTTTACCTATCATATTGTTAGTCATCGTCATTTATTTCTTATTCGCAAGGCAGATCAAAAGTGCGGGAAAAGGCGCACTTCAATTCGGTAAAAGTCGCGCAAAGTTGAATCAAAATTCAGAGAAAATCACGTTTGCCGACGTTGCGGGAATTGAGGAAGCGAAAGAGGAGATAGAAGAGATAATCGATTATCTAAGAGCTCCGGACCGGTTTCACAAGCTTGGCGGTAAAATGCCCAAGGGAGTACTTATGATCGGGCCGCCGGGGACCGGGAAGACGCTATTAGCTCGCGCGATCGCAGGAGAAGCCGACGTACCGTACTATTCGATTAGCGGTTCAGACTTCGTCGAGATGTTTGTCGGTGTCGGTGCGAGTCGAGTTCGAGATATGTTCGAACAAGGCAAAAAAAATGCACCGTGTATTATTTTTATAGATGAGATAGATGCTGTCGGGAGATCTCGTTTTAGCGGAATCGGAGGGGGGCACGATGAACGTGAGCAGACGTTAAACGCACTTTTAGTGGAAATGGACGGATTCGAAGATGCATCAGGCGTCATTGTCATTGCAGCGACAAACCGACCAGACGTACTGGATCCGGCATTGTTGCGTCCCGGGCGATTCGATCGTCAAATCGCAATTGACCTTCCTGATGTCAAGGGGCGCCTCGGTATATTAGACGTTCATTCGAAGAAAATTAAATTAAGTGATGACGCGAATCTGGAAATTATTGCGCGCGGAACGCCCGGATTCAGCGGTGCCGATTTAGCTAATCTCCTGAATGAAGCGGCGTTATTCGCTGCGCATAATGACAAGAACGCCGTCGATATGAGTGATCTTGAGGAAGCGCGCGACAAAGTACGCTGGGGTAAAGAGCGCCGAAGCCGAAAGATCAATGAACACGATCGAGAGGTAACCGCGTATCACGAGGCCGGACACACTCTCGTCGGATTACACTGTGAACACTCGACACCGTTACATAAAGTTACGATTATTCCGCGGGGTAACGCGTATCTGGGCGCGACGATGCATTTGCCGGAAGCGGATAAGTATACTCAGTCCCGATCGGAATTGATCGACGAGATAACAGTTCTTATGGGAGGACGATTCGCGGAAAAGCTCATATTCAACGAGGTCACGAGCGGTGCGGCGATGGATATTAAACAGGCGACGAAGTTAGCGAGAAACATGGTGTGTGCCTGGGGAATGAGCGACAAAATCGGCTTGTTGAATTACACTGGAAGAGAGGAACATATCTATGTCGGACGGGATATCACACGATCAGAAGATTTCAGCGAAGTAACCGCTAGAGAAATAGACTTAGAAGCAAAGAGTATTATCGATAATGCTGCTGGCCGCGCAGAGCGAATCCTTAATGAACACAAAGATCAGCTCGTTCTCCTTGGCCAGGCGCTGTTGAAGCATGAAACGATGGACGCTAATGAGGTGAAAGAATGTTTGGGGATGAAGACAAATAGTGCTGACATACCTGAAACAGAAGTCCCCAAAAACTCTGAGACGTCGGCTGACAAACCTGAAACAGACGACCCCAAAGATAATGAAAAACCGCTGGAGGTATCTACGGATACTTAGACTGCAAGAATTCGAATTTTCTGTTTGGGATTATCCGTCCCGAATAATCCGTATTGACTGGACCCACGCTGCTGCGGTGCGGATAACCGAGGCCTCCGTTATCCGGCGAAAGCGACCACGCCGAGATAATCGCGCACGAGATTCTGAACGGTACATCGAAAACTCTACAGTAAGTTAGTATAGTATACCGAACGTCTTCAAGTTTTTGAATATTGTTCGATATCCCTTAGGTTAATGAATTCAAAGTCGTCTCTCTCCGCACCGCATTCTCGGAGTCCGCTCGAGCGGACTCCGTCTATACGGACCCAAAATTGCACTGCTTGCAGTATAGATACTGGAAGGCTAAGCTCGGTTCAGCCTTTCGAGTCATACAAAAACTGCCCGTAGGAAAATGGCAGTAACCAGGCCACTAATAGAGTTCTAGCGATTACTACAATGAAAAATACGACTGATCACCTTATTCTCGTCGTTGACGACATACCTGACAATGTCACTATGCTCACAGCACATTTGCGCACGCGTGGATATCAGACGACCTCGGCGAACGATGGCATTGAAGCTATAGAGGTTGTTGATAAAGAAAAACCCGATTTAATTCTGCTCGATATTAACATGCCACGAATGAATGGTCTCGAGGTGTGCGAGAAGTTGAAGGGAGATCCTGAAACCGAATCGATCCCTATAATTCTTGTCACCGCGAATTCGAATGTTGACGATATCGTCCGCGGTTTCGAAGTCGGGGCAGACGACTATCTAATCAAGCCCTATAATTATTTAGAAATGCTTGCACGTGTAAGATCTATGCTTCGTATTTGCGACACGCAACGAGAACTCGTAAAGGTAAATCAGACTCTCGATGAACTAAATCAGACCTTGGAAAAGAAAGTATCGGAACAGGTTCACGAGCTCGAACGAGTAAATCGGCTTCGGCGATTTTTTTCGCCTCAAATTGTTAATACAATTACGTCCGAGAATTCCGAACAAATTCTTGGCGAACATCGCCGGGAGATAACGGTGGTATTCCTGGATTTACGGAATTTTACCAGTTTCTCGGAAAAAGCCGAACCCCATGAAGTAATCGCAACGATCCGGGACCTACATAAAGTGGTCGGTCCCATCATCTTTCGGTATCGCGGCACATTGGAAAGATTTACCGGCGACGGACTCATGGTCTTTTTGGGAGATCCGGAGCCTATGGAAGACCATCCATCTCAGTCGGTGAAAATGTGCATTGAGATCCGCGACAAAGTGGAGATATTACGCTCGTCGTGGGCGGAGAAAGGGTATGACCTGGCGCTCGGAATCGGAGTGGCCACCGGCGAGGCTTCATTAGGAACAATCGGGTTTGAAGGGCGACTTGATTACGCGGCGATCGGTGTTGTCACGAATCTCAGTTGTCGAATTTGCAGCAAGGCCGGAGGCGGGCAGATTTTACTTTCGAATGCGACGTATGAAAAGGTAAAAGATGAGTTTACTACTGTACCGTTTGGAGAAATTGAACTGAAAGGGTTCTCGAAGTCGCACCCTCTTTTCGAGGTGATTTCAAGCAACGAGAAATAATCAGTACGAAACTGAAAGCAGTTGAAACGTTAAGCATGGGTCACGGTAACTGCGTATAAGATTTCGAACGGTATTTCGAAAACTCGAAGGCGTTCGGTATAACTTAAGGGCAAAACTGATGAGTAATTTGACGAAAACGCTACCGATAATTTTGTCGATTTGGGTCACTGCTTTCGCTGTCACCCCGAAATCGATTGCAGAACAGGGCTCTAAAGAAGTCGATCATCGCACAGCTGCCGAAAAGTCTTCTCCGAGTAAGCAAATTACCGACGAGAAGCGTTCGAAAGAGAAGTCCTCGTCAGAATTACAGAAGCAGATCCGCGAAATCAGTAAGAAGACAAGTGCACGACGACGGGCGCTTTATAAAGAAAATGAGGAAATTAACGAGTTACAGAAGAAAATTAGCGAATTTCATCAGAGGGTAAATGAAATTATTTCGACAGATGAGGAATACGCGAAATTACTGGAAGAACAGAGACTTTTGCGTGAAGAAATGAAAAAGCACTACGACAGAAAACAAAAACTTCAACGATCAGTCAGTGGTAGAGCCTCAAAGAATTTGAATTCAACCCCTCCAGCCCCCGTGCCACCAGCCTTACCTGAGAGTAACAGCGACACGCCTTCCATTGAGACAAAGTGAAATGCCGCGGATCGGCGTAACACTTCCCTTATCGGGCATGATCCATCCGAAACGTCAATCGGCTCAGTATTCCTTCGATAGTTTCCTTCATTAGACCACCGCAAGCAGTCCAAATTCTGGTCTGCATTTGCTGAGTCCGTTTGCTCGGACCAGGAATACTGCGTGTTATGATGGCGGTTTTAGTGCAAGCAGTACAATTTTGGGATGGCTTCGAATTTATCAGCCAAGAATTTCCGAACGATATCTCGTCCCGCATGCGGGACCATGATTTGCGGTATAAAACCCGAAGATGGTCAGAATATAACGGTCGGCGTACGCAGACACGTGGGTGGAAAGAGTGTAGATCTACTTATGCCTCAATCGTCAAGATTTGACGATCCTTATAGAATCCGCACGATTTGCAGGCGCAGTGGGTGAGCTTCGGCGCACCACAGCGGGGACACGAATTGGTTTGCAACCCTTTATAGCTGTTTGCCGCCTTACGCTCTCGACATTTTTTCTTAGAAGCTTTACGTTGTTGAACTGCCATGATTAAACCAATGCTTAGCTGTTAGATTGTTGGTATATATAGGTTCTGACGTAATATCTCATTTTCGTCAGCATCCATGGTATCGCATCGGTCGGGCACCGAAACTACGTATTCACCCGAATTTCGCGTATTTGCTCACGCTACGCCCACCGTCTATAATCAACGGGCAGTTATTTTAACAGTGTTAAATTAATTTACAACATTCATTAGATAATTTTCTCTCCCAAGAGACCGAAAATGACCTATAGCCAATTCGTTTCCACGCTGACTGAAAAGAATTCGTACTGCAGCGCTGTCCCCGGTAAGGGAAATCCCAGCAAAATTCCAGGAGTAATCGGACTATTGTTTTATTTCCGCGTCATGCAGGTAATCCTTCGTGCTTACAAACGCAGTAGAAAGGAGAATTACGGACCCTCTCAGTTAAAGGAGGATGCCTTCCACATTATCCCGGCGATCGAAGAAACAGGGGCGGCGCTAAGGCTAGGCGGTATCGAGCATATTCGTAACACAAGCGGGGCTGTAGTCTTCATCGGCAACCATATGAGTGGACTCGAGACGATCTTGTTCCCTGCAATAATCCTCCCGTACAAGGAAATGACATACATACTGAAGCGAAGCCTGGTTAGCTATCCCATATTCGGACCGGTCACATCAGCGCTAAATCCAATTACTGTTTCCCGAAGCGATCCGAGAGAGGACCTGCGGCGGGTTCTTGCGGATGGCAACGCGCTTCTTAAAAAAGGGTGTTCGATTATAGTCTTCCCCCAGCGGACACGAACCGTGGACTTCGACCCCAAGCAATTTAATTCGCTCGGAATCAAGCTTGCGAAGAAATCCAATTGCCCGATTATTCCCTTCGCAGTCAAGACCAATCTTTGGGGGATAGGAAAAGTCGTTAAAGATATAGGCCCGATAGATCCGAAAAACGATGTGAACGTCGAATTCGGCGAACCATTTTCTGTAGAATCCCGGGGAAAAGACGAGCATCAACGCGTCATCGAATTTATCCAATCAAGATTGGCCAGTTGGTGACGCCTACGGGATATTTCAATGGCAGATTCTAAGCGATCGTAAAATCCATGATTGTTGGTTTACTCCTAACTCTCCGACTAAGCTCCGTTCGCTATACACCGAGTGAGTAAAGGAACTAAGTCTGTGATCGTTCCAGCGCCCATGATGAGGAATAGATCCCCGGCCCGAGCGGAGCTCGCGAGTTCGTTCGCGAGGATCGGGAACGCCGCTTCTGAATAAGAGCTGATCGTCGTTCCCATCTGTTCGACGATAACCTTGGCATTCCCTGGAGAACCGTCATTCGCCCACGCTTCAAAATGTGGGACAACGACTACAACGTCGGCTCTCGAAAGTTCCTTCGCAAAATCGGCTGAGTAGTGCAACACCCGTTCGCGCCGATGGGGTTGAAACACGACGACCATACGCTCCCAGCGATAGTGTTCTGATACCGCTTTAATTGTGGCGTTCACTTCTGCCGGATGGTGCGCGTAATCTTCAATGACCTTAATTCCTTGGTTGTCGTATCGGATCGACATTCGGCGATCGACACCGGAAAATCTCTGAATGCTCTTGATAGCCTCTTTCCTTCCGATCCCAAGCTTAACCGACATCGCAACGGCGAGGTGTGCGTTCGTACGATTGTGGTAGCCAGGGACGATCAGCGAGAGGTTCATTTCGTTTTCAAGCGGGCTAAGAAAGTCGATATTTTTATGAATTGAGAAGAGGCGTCTTGTTGTAGAACTATCGCATGCCAGAAGATAGTCGGAGTGATTTCCAAATTCACGAAAACTCCGCATCAGGCCATCCACTCCGCCAGTACTCCAAAAATGATCATCATCAACATTCGTGACTATCGCATGTGTGTTCCTCATTGCAGTTTGTGACCCATCACTTTCGTCTACTTCTGCAATGAGCATGTCTTCAGTACCGGCAGCGGCCGGTGTTTTGTATTCATTCATGCTACCGCCAACCAGATATCCGGGAGCCCTTCGATTTTCGAGGAATATGTGGGTTAACATTGCGGCAACCGTTGTTTTACCGTGGGAACCCGCGATTGATATCCTACGCGTGTAATTGCTGGCGATTTCGGATAGGAAGTCTCCACGCCGGATGATCGGGATTCCGCGCTCGGATGCTGCGCATAGCTCCGAATTATCACTCGCGATCGCGGAGGAATAAACGACAATATCAGGATTTTCGACGTGGTCTTTCGAATGCCCGATATGAACACGAATACCTCGTTTCTCCAGCATCACGGTATTGGTTGAGTGAAGGAGGTCAGAACCGGAAACGCGGGCCCCTAGGTCCTTGGCAATCAGGGCAAGTCCTGCCACTCCGGCACCACCGATCCCGATGAAATGCAAATTATGCCAAGGTAGTTTAATCACGGATAATCCCTGAATTATGACGAATGGAAAAGGCTCTAAGAATTTGGTGTTTACTCTTGAATTCTGTGAAACTCGTGGTATTAAATGTGCCGGATAGGAAATAGACTGCAAGCAGTCCAATTTTTGGACGACCCAAAATTGATCACTCAAGAGATTCCGAACGAAAACTCGAAGATGATCAGTATATCATATACTGGAGAGCGCAACTTATGCCCACAAATAAATCTGCTAAAAAGCGAGTTAAGACGGACGTCGGACGCACGTTAGGGAACAAGGTACGGAAATCTGCAATACGAACGTATGAGAAGAAATTTCATGCTAAGATCGCGGAAAACGATCTCGAAGGCGCCAACCTTATGTTAAGCGAGGTAATCTCGTGTTACGACAAAGCCGGCAAAAACCATACATTCCATCAAAACCGTGCTGACCGGAAAAAATCACGGTTAACGCAGGTCTACAATAAGGCAATTCAGAGTCAAGGCTAATCCGTTGCGTCGTTGCGTACGTAATATTGCATCGACCGCACGTACGTCGAATGACCGCGTTATGCCATGAGGGAATGGTAAAGCGGCACGCCACTATCTTTCATCAGTGTCGTTGATCGTTGAAAATCCCTCTCTTCTGAAGAGAGGGATCGCTGTTCGAAGCGGACCATGCCGAGAATGCCCGGATATGCCCGTTCTCCTCTCAATTCAATCCAAGATATACTGCAAGCTGTACACTGTACAATTTTTCGCCACCTTTGAACTAACCACGCAAGAAATATCGAACGATATTTTTTAACCGGCATAGCCACCTGGGCGACGCCTGGGCGAAAACTCGAAGGCGTTCGGTATAGATGGATTCATTGCTACGTTATTTACGGGACCGCACATTCCTCGGAATTCGAGAACTCCGCGATTAAGCGTAAAAATAAGCAATCGCCCCACCTCGTAGCGTCCCCGCATCCTCTTCCGAGTACAGAAGCATCTGTCGCATGATCGGTTATGGTGAATTCCCTTTCTTAATTCATTTAATCTTTTCTCGGTAATGAACCAAAAAATGCGTTTGTAAGTGGGGCACATAAACTCAAATTTACGCAACCTGGCATCGGGAAAACACCTGCCCTGGACGTCTAACCGGAATAATTCACCAGTATTTTCATGCGAGTCCTAATCTCTACTCAAATAAACCGATTGGCTTGACTTCACATCTTAGTGAATGAAAATTCACTTTCACCATGGCGCCTTCTCCAATCGTCTAATTATGAACGAGTTAAGTTCTTTCGCGACGAATCGCGTGAACTAATCAGGCTAAGTGTTTCCGGCTTTTCCCGTTTTTTATTCCAATTAATTGGATTTAATCCACACATGGCCGAAACGCCTCAAGAATCTTGAATGCAACCAGTAATCATGAATGATATCACTAACATAAACCATCGTGCGCAAGTAATTAAGGATAGCAGGCGCATCGTTGTTAAAGTCGGCTCCCGCCTACTCACGGATGTCGAAAACGTGCGTGATGGGACCAGGATCGAACAATTGGTTTCACAGATTCATGAGCTACGGAAACTGAAATACGAAGTTATCTTAGTGACCTCTGGTGCGATTAGCACCGGAATGGAAATCTCAGGGAAAGACAAGCGCCCCCGTGACCTTCCCGGTCAACAGGCTCTGGCTGCCATTGGCCAAAGCCTATTAATGTCAAGATACGAGACTGCGAGTCAGAAATTCGGTTTCCACTGTGCCCAGATTCTCTTGTCTTATGATGACTTGCGGAGTCGACGAAAGCATTTGAATTTGTGCAACTGTCTGAACTCGCTTTTAGCCCAGAATATATTGCCCGTAATAAATGAGAACGATACGGTAAGCGTAGAAGAGATCAGTTTCGGCGACAACGATAAGTTGGCCGCCTTAGTTGCGACTATGACGCGGGCGGATCTAACAGTTCTTCTAACAACTGTTGACGGGTTACTACGCGTAGATGAAGCGGGAACGCGAGATCGATTGCCATTAGTGCGGGAAATAGATGAGGAAATACGTAGTCTTGCCCAAGGAACAGATGGCAATCATTTGTCGACTGGTGGGATGATCACCAAGATCGCAGCCGCGGAAATATGCATGGCGTCAGGCGAGAGCTTATGGATTGCCAACGGCAAGGATTTTGGTATTTTATCGCGAATTTCGAACGCTGAGGATGTCGGAACGCTGTTTTATCCAGAGCGTGAGAGAATCAAAGGTCGCCACCGTTGGATGGCATTTTTTACTGATCCTCGAGGCGCGGTAGCAATTGATGACGGCGCTGTAGCCGCATTGATAGATGCCGGGAAAAGCTTGTTGCCAAGTGGGATAGTCAAGGTAATCGATGAGTTCGATAAAGGCGATACCATCACGATAATCGATTCCGCGGGAAAGACGGTGGGTATCGGAATATCAAACTACGGCTCAACGGATTTAGGCCGGATTAAAGGGATGAAAACGTCAGAATTGGCGAGTGTGATTGACAAGCGAATTTACGATGAGGTGATTCACCGCGATAACATGCTGGTATAAACCGCGGTTGCGGAAAGTTTCCAACCAACCCGGAGCCTAGCCTACATTATGCATAAACTTTCTACTGCGAGCATGTATCAGACCTAATATAAACGAGTTACAAAGAACGTACGATCCCGCGGTCACGGGACTAGACTAAGAGATTCAGCCGATATTTCAATGTCCCTTCAGCCGTACAACCTTTGTAATTCATTGATCTCAGGCCAGCTAAATGCTCTCGTAATGAAATTGATGCATAGATCAGGCTAGTTCTCGTCAGCGGGTTTCTTGCGGACGGTTAGTTTGTCCGAGTCGATCGTGATTTCCGTTATCTTAAATTGGATTTCATTTTTGAAATTAACGTTTTGTTCAATCACACCGGTAAATATCTTAATGAGCGGTTCTTGAAGCTGGGGTGTCGGAATCGGTAGTTTCCCGGCGTGTACCTGGTTTATTCTGAATGTTAAACCATTCGGGGTCCCAGTCACGGTTCCGGACACCGATGGATAAAAATTCAATTTACCCATCACCCGGCACTCTAACACAAACCTCATGTCGGTCGGCGGTAAGCATTCGATAAAGATGCCTTCGACGACAAGTTTCTGAGACACGCCCTCTGCAATTCTCTTCTCGTGCGCTGCCATCCGAGCATCGTCGGTTAGTTCGAGTACAAGCTCCGCTAACATATTAACTTCGCTGACATTAAACAGGTACTCGGTTCCCGGCTTTCCCTTCCGCAGTTTTCTGAATCGTTTTAACGCGACTTTCGTCTCTTCTTCATTTAATCCCGGAGGAGTCGATAGCGCGGGCTTTAAGAACGCCATAACGCCGCCGACTATACCTCCACCGATTAAAATCAGCAAGATCAAGTTACGCCCGACGGTCGCAATGGTCTTTCCGGCGGACGCCTTAGTTTTCGACTTCAGATCGTCGGGACGCAAATCATCAAGTTCCAGTTTTTCGCCACAACCGCGACAAAAGATCGCGCCTACTTGGTTGTCTTCACCACATTTGGGACAATTTATCATTTAACTTGCTTCCGCTTTTGCGCTTTTCGCCGTATCGGTTTTCGACGGTGTGTCCGATTTTTCGGAAGCCGCGCCTTTTTTGTTTTCCTGCTGCGCCTTCTTCTTATAGTCGTCACTTCGGTAATCGGTGCTGTAAAAGCCGCTACCCTTAAATATGATGCCTGCCCCCGTGCCGATCAGACGCTTTACTTTACCCTTGCAACTTGGACATTGGGTCAACGGCGAGTCTGTCATCTTCTGTACAAACTCGAACTCGTGTTCGCATTTTAAGCATCGATACTGGTAGGTCGGCATATGCGTCGTCCTTCAAAATTCATCGTCGGTTCCGGAGAGAATAAAGCGGGTTGCTAAACTAGCATCGCTACCCTGATCCATGCATAAAATTTCTACTGCTAGCATGTATCAGACCTAATCTAAAATGGGTTACAAAGAACGTAAGATCCCGCGGTCACGGGACTAGACTAAGAGATCCAGCCGATATTTCAATATTTCTTCAGCCGTACAACCTTCGTAACTCGTTGATCTCAGGTCAGCTAAGTGCTCTCGTAACGAAATTGATGTATAGATCAGGCTAGCGTACTGAATAGTTTCTATCCCCTCCGCCAAAATGGGGGACCGGATACGGTCTCGGATTGGAGCATCTTATCAACGATCACAATCATTATCCTCGTCCACCGCACACTGGACACGAGAATTTGGGCTAGCCTCCGACCTGACTAAGACTCTTAACCTGAACTCAATTTCTGTGCACGGTGAGGAAAAACCAGTACCATAGCGTCCCCTCCCTGAAATGCAAATATTCAAAGAAATAGGTGACGTTACGTTTTCTGATTTGCTATACTCGAAATTATACCGATCGAAATCATGGTCGAAACCAACGAACTCCCGCCATAACTGATCATGGGTAACGTGATACCTGTAGGAGGGAGCAGGCCTAAGGTCACGCTAATGTGGATAAAGGCCTGAGCGGCGATCATCGCCGACAGGCCTGCGACAACGAGTGCGTTCTTCAAGATTCGTTGTTGTTTCGCGATGTGGCAGCAGTAGATGAGCCACGCCACGATCGTTAGTATTATGGGTACCATCCCGTAGAATCCGATCGATTCTGCGACAGTGGCGAAAATCGAATCGCTATGACCTAGTGGAAGGTAGTTACGCGACCACACCGTATCGCCAATAGAACGACCCCACGGTCCACCGCTGGCTAATGTCGTCCGCAGTTGCAGAATGTGCCAACCCGCTTCGTCAGCGTGTCCGAGCGGGTCATAGAAGCCCAATAGTCGTCGTTGAATATATCTGTGGTGATGGATTATCAGTCCTGCAAACGGCGCGCTAACCAGGACTGTTGCGATTAAATGGGCAATGCGCCCACCTTGGAGCCAATATATGCAGGCGAAACCAATCACGAATAGTACTAAAGTTCCGAAATCCGGCTGGAGTAGTATCGGCAGGAACCATACGCAGGCCATCGCTAGATAAAGGATATAGCCCTTCCAGCAAACCGGCTCCTGGTCATAGGAGGGTTTTGCCACCTTAGCGAGGAATAGCACGAATGCGGGCTTAGCAAATTCGCTGGGTTGAAAAAACACAGTTCCTATTCCCATACAGTCGAACGTAAACCATCCGCGCATTCCGTTTACTTCCGTGCCGGCGAACGTCAGGAAGTACAATAGTGCCAGCATTACTCCGGCGATTGGAAGCGTCCATTTTTCGTATACATCAGGGGGCGTCAGCGTACAAACCAGAAGGACCACTATACCGATGGATAACCAAATCAGCTGGCGACTGACGAAGTAAAATGGTTTTCCCGTATGAAATGTGGCATTGAATATCGCCACGCATCCGAAGAGGCCGATTATGCAGCAGAGAAGTAACCCGGGCGAAAACAAGCAAGCGATAAAATTTTTTCGCGATCCGGTCATAGCAGGGACTTACTGGACGTGGGACAAGGTTAATTCATTGCTTAAAGTGTGAAATTTCATATAAGGATTTTATCCAATTCCTTTCTCGTTAATAGGCAAATTCCGAGCAACGCAACGACCACTCCGTATATGAATATCCCTGGCCCCCATTGTAGAAGTAATTGATGAATCGGAATGGATATCCCAGAGCTCAATGACGCGATAATATCCGGGGGATCCAATCCTTTCGTAAGCCAAATTCCGAAATTAATAATTCCAATACCGATTCGATCCATTAAGTCAAAGGAAAAACGATGTGTCAACTCATTCGCGACGCCGGCGAAGAATCCTGACGACAGCGAAAGCAGATACAAGACAATTGAGAAGAACGATGCGACCGAGAACGTGAACGCGACGCCGGCTGTGAGCCCAACGGCTGCTGTCACGGAGAGGTGAATTAATTGGGCGCAAAAAGCCTTAATAATATTAACGAGAAGGGTAACATCCGTTTGATAGATTCGCACGCCTGTTTTGATTCCGAAAATAACCTCCGGATTATCTTTTCCATTAAATCGCAGGTCAAACTCTCCAGAGGCAGGAATCTGCTCTGCAGGAATACGGATCGTGTTAAATTCGTATGGGAGGGCTGAAAAATCGGCGGTAAAAGCTTCTACTTTTCCAGGTGCAGACAGGGTCCATGTCCCTTGGATCGGCGTCCGCCGATTCTCAGCGTAAAACCGAAATTCGAGATCAACTTTTTCACCTTCTCGTGGGGCACGTTTAATTTTAAAATGCCAGGATTTCCCGCCGTTCGTCGGGACCAACTGATGTTCCCTGCGCACTTGCTGTTCAATGCTGTTCCAAATCTTTTCATTGACTTCGTTTCTAGCTAAATCAGTCTCCCGAACCAGCGTTTCAATACGTTCAGAGATTTTTTCTTCTATCGCGACGGTAACCGGTTTATTCTCGTATCTCGCGAATAAAAAATTGTCTTTCGCGATTTTCGCCTCTTCGGCCGAGTATGAGCGACAATAGACTGAAGAGGATAAGAAGATTACGACGATCAGTACGCATTCTGCGAGGGCCGCGATAAGCGTTAACCCCAGCCATTTCCCGATCCAGATGTCCCTACGGCTTATCGGTAGGGCAGTCAGTAAATGGATCTGGCGTGCGTCAATCTGTGACCTCACGGTAAAGCAGGATATCGAGATTACGATGAGCGTCAATAAGCTATAACTCAGTGCGTAACTGTAGTGTATCCTCAGTTTCAGCTCGTTCAGCAGAACATTGTCACCTGTTGAAGCGAAAAAGATAAATACAGCCGTTCCAGCGGTAAGTCCGAGCGTCCCCCAAACCATGCCGTTACGGAGCGCTAATAGGAAGGTGAGTCTAGCGATGACAAGTATCTTACGCATAAAATCGAGTGCCAATAATATTTCCGCGGGATTGGCGATCCGGAATAGCAACGGCCGCCGGGAACGTTATAGACTGCACGCAGTCAAATTTTTGGTCCACTCACGCGGACTGCTCGGGTGGAGATGTCTTAAACCTGATCGTTTAAGGGATTTCGAACGATGTTCCGTAAAACACGACGGCGATCAGAATAATATGGGTTAATTCTCGCCGTCATCTGCCAGCTTATCGAGGACGTTCTTCCGAATACCTTCCTCATGCGTTGTGATAGCGGATGGTTCTGGACCTGGCTCCACCAGGTACTGCAACGCTTCATGATCAGGAGTTTCTGTTTGATCGCCGGTTAAATTCTCATGTTTCGCTTTTGCGTCGCGGGTCAGTTCGGAAAGCTTAGAATTCGGGTCTATTCGGTTGGTCACCGCGGCCGTTTCCGCGGCCGCCGCTGGGTCCGTGTGATAGCGAGTTTCATAATCATTATCTTGGAGATACTCTGCCACCCCCTTACCCATTCGAGCACCGGCGGTCTCTCTATTCTCGGCGTTGCTTTTCGCTACAACCTTTAGGAAATGGGCTTCCAAGCTTTCCGACGGAGAGGATACACTTACTGAGTCCCTAGGGATCTCTTCGGTCAAAATATTCATCGCGCTAGCCAGCGCCTGCTCGCTCACCTTCGGAAATTCCAAGCACGTTTTCTCATGATCTTGCAGTAAATCAGTAACGGAACCGCATGATTGAACCGTGCCGCCGTAGAGCAGCAAGATTTCGTCACACACATCTTCTACATCTGCCAGCAGGTGGCTAGTCAGCAATATGGTCTTCCCGCGTTTACCGAGGGTAACAATAAGATCCTTAACTTCGCGGCACCCGACCGGGTCAAGGCCAGCGGTCGGCTCGTCGAGGATAAGCAGCTCCGGATCATTCAGCAACGCCTGGGCAAGTCCCATGCGTCGGGTCATGCCGTGCGAAAATTCACCGATGCGGCGATTCCTCACGGTTTCAAGCCCTACCATTTCCAGCAACTGCGCGCTTCGTGATGCTATTTGATCTTTACTCAGATCGAGTATTGCGCCGAAGTAAGAAAGCGTTTCCGCGGCGGTAAGATTCGCGTATAGGTATGATCGCTCAGGTAAGTAACCGATCCTCTGTTTGATCGAGACATCGCGCGGACTCTTTCCAAGTACCGACAATCGACCGCGAGTAGGGTAAAGATGCCCGAGGATCAGCTTTATCAGCGTTGATTTTCCTGCCCCATTCGGGCCTAGAAGCCCGAAAACGCTGCCATCTTTTACTGTAATATCAACGTTTTTAAGTGCGGCAACCTTCTTTCTACCCCAGAAGTCCTTGAACGTTTTCTCTAGTCCGATTCCGCCTATAACTGGATTTTTTTCTGTGTCAGTACCCATTTCACTTAGATAGTTATCTGGTTATGATCAATATCAGACTGGCTGCAGTCTATCTCTTCACCGTGGCGAATTAACTTCGCGCTGTTCATCGCTACTACCAACGCTCCAAACGCCTGAATAACCGCAGCTGATACTGGGGATAACTGGCCCATGGCACTCAAACTAATGCCTCCAGCGATAATGAGAGCGCCGACAACGAAATTTTGCAGGATCGTAGTTTTCATTTTTTTCGCGAGTTTGAGGAGAAATGGAAGTCTATCCAGATTGTTATTCATCAGTGCGACCGTGGCACTTCCTAAGGCGACATCACTACCGGCAGCGCCCATTGCGATGCCAACGTGGCTTGTTGCCAACGCCGGGCCGTCATTGACACCGTCACCAACGAATACGACCCGGCGTCCCTGGCGTCGAACCTCATTGACGTAGGCGACTTTGTCGGAGGGCGTACATTGGCCGCGACTGTCACTTATGGACAAAGTATCGGCAATCGCGTCTACTACCTGGTTCCGATCGCCAGAAACCATGGCCAAATGATCAATGCCCAGTTTGGATAACTCTGCCAAGCATCGAGCTGCGTTTTCCCGCGGTTTGTCAGTCAGGCCGATCCAGCCTAACGGAATTTCGTTCTTCGCGACGAAGAGAAGGCTCATGCCGCTCGACTCTGCCTGCTCCAGTTTCGTATATTTTTCACGTCCAAGACCGTTATCCTGCATCCAAGCGAGATTTCCAGCAACGATAACATCGTCATTGATGTGTACCTTAACGCCCCGGCCCGGTTCCTCGTGGAGCGAATCCGGATTAACCGGAGTGAGATTGACTTCTTTCGCCAGGAGCGTGATCGCGATGGCTACCGGATGATTACTCCCGGCTTCCGCGATCATCGCGGCTTTCAGTAATTCCGTAGTCTCCACTCCATCTGCAGGTGCCAGCCTGCCAACCTCAAGAATTCCGGTTGTCAGGGTCCCGGTTTTGTCGAATACGAATGTATCTATCCTGGCCATGCTCTCAATGTCATTGACATCCTTGAATAAGACACCTAGTCTTGCGGCTGAGGCTAATGCGGCGACGACCGCAGCGGGCGTTGCAAGTATCAATGCGATCGGACAGGTGGCCACGAGCAGCGCGACCACCCGACTAACGCCATCGGCTTGATGCCGGGTGAAAAATAAAACGGTGGCCGCGATCATTAATACCAGCGGCATATAGTATTTGATGTACTCGTCGATCATACGGACGAACGGTAGTCGACTGGACTGGGCTTTAAGTATAAGTTCCTTGACTTTACCTATCGTTGTATCCTCCCCCGCTTTAACAACTTTAATATCCAGTGCACCGGTTAGGTTGGACGTCCCGGCAAATACTTGATCATCCACGGTCTTGTCCACGGGCAATGATTCTCCCGTTATATTCGCTTCGTTTATTGAGCTATCACCCTTAACAATAAGGCCATCTGCAAGTAGGCTTTCCCCTGGACGAACCCGGATAATATCGTCACGACATAATTCCTGACTGTCGACCTCTTCTTCCTCCTTGTTCGGACCGATACGACGCGCCTTTCCCGGAGATAGTTTCGCGAGCGATTCCAGAGAAATTCTAGCGCCTGTAGCAGTTCTCGTTTCGATGATAATTGAGAGCAGAATAAAAAATGCGATCAGCGCTGACGTCTTAAGGTCCCCCTGTATACAGCTGGCAAGTATAGCAAGTACCGCCAGTTCATGCATCCGAACGCTTCCGCTCCGGATATCGGAAATCAGTGTTCGAATCACAGGGATAATAAGTATTGCAACGGCGATCAACGCACTAACTGACGAGATAAAACCGCTGTCATCAATGACGATTGTCAAGACGAACGAATTGACTATGAATATTAGACCGGCGACCGCCCAGGTTCCCATGCAGTCCGGTAGTTCTTTCGTGCTCATACTCTGTCTATTTTGGTTGTTGAGAGCTGTCGTTTCGTGGAAGATTGATTCGGATCTCACGAGTATTATCCTGGTCGATAATGAAGATTTCATCGACTTTCGAGAGTATTCGCTGCATACGATCCTGATGTATGGTTCGCTTGATCACTTCCGGATTCTTCTTGTACAATGGGTAAAGCTTTCTGAAGGTCTCAGCGTCCGCACGAGTCCGGCTGATTCGACGCGTCGCCCAGGTTCTTGCATCGGAGATAATCTGCGGTGCATAGCTAGCAGACTCATTTTCCTGAGATCGCGCGTACAGATTCGCCTCAGATATATTCTGCTGATATCGCTGATTCGCTTTTATCACCGCATTTAGTTCGCCTGATAGTTGACGCGGCCAACTTAAACGCAGGTCTACCGGATCGATTTCCACTCCAATACCGGTGCCGTCGATACTTTTTTGAAGAACCTCTGTAACTCGTCGCGCCAGCAGGTCCTTCTGTTTGAGCATCTCCTCTGCGGTCATCGTACTTGCCACTTTTAGTATCGCATTGTCCATAAATTTACTCAATATCAGTTCGACTTTGTTGAACTTGAATAAGAAGCTTACTGGATTGCGAACTCGATATTTGAGAATACCGCGAGCATGAAGAATGTTCCGATCACCGGTTACGAGTAGACCATCAATCCCGGGCTTCAGCGTTGCGGGAGCGGGCGCTGCGGAATCTCCTGCTCTCTCTGCGTCGGAGAGTTTATACCAGAATGTCGTCGACTCCAGCGTCTGTGTTCTTTTCGCTGGAACTCGGATTACCTCGTCAATTGGATAGGGCAAGGCAACGATCAAGCCAGGTTCTTCTCTTATGTTATGGTCGACTGCGCCGAAACGTAGAATGACGCCTTTCTCGTATTGCTCAAGATACCGGACGCCACTGAAGAAAAATCCGATCACCAAAAGTCCGAATCCGACCCGGAACAAAAAGAATATTGTCCGGATAGCATCTTTTACGGCATCGAGACCCTGATGGGGTTCAATTTCTGGTCGGCGTATATCCATAGTCTACTGCTCGAATTTCAAGAGGTCGTAAGGTGCGGTTTTAGGGTCAAGAATAATTGTCGTTTTGGTTTTCATCGTTTCTTCAAGAGCATCGAGTTTTCGGAGGAAAATCGCGAAATCCAGATCCTCCTGAAATTTGTCATATTGCTCGGCTGCTTTAATCACGGCATCGCCGCGTATTTTCTTAGCCTCCGCCTCTGCTTTAGCTAGTTCCTGCGCTTTTCGACTGCTTGCGTTGTCACGAATTATCTTAGCTTCCTTTTCTCCTTCCGAACGAATTTCTGCGGCGATCTTCGATTGTTCCTGTTTCATTCGATTAAGCACGCTCTCAGTATTTGACTCGTGTAAACTGATCTGTGACAAACCGATAGTGTGGATTGCGATTCCATAGCTGTCAGCGGCTTGTTTTTTTACGTTTCTTAGGAGTTCCGTCTCGATTGCGTCCAGTTTTAATCCTACCGGGTCTGTGGAAATGAAATCAGATAAATTATAGTTACGGAATACGGACTCTTTTTTGCTTTCAATCAGGCTTTTTAGTATCGACTCCGCTTCACCGAAGTTTCCTACTCTACTGAAGAACATAAGCGGGTCACTGAGGTTCCAGGTCGTAAAGTGCTGGGTAATTATGTTAATGTTATCACGCGTAACCGTTTCCTTGATGGCACCGACCAGAAGCTGATTTCGCCGATCATAGCGGTGTACCTTCTGAACCGGCCAGGGGAAACGAAAATGAAGGCCCGGCGTATCAGTTACTTGAGATTTTCCAAAGGTTGTAACTATCGCGACGTCTGTCACCCTCAGTTGATACGTGCAAATTCCGAAGATCACTAGAGTTGCGACGATAACCGCCGTGATCAATGGCAGGATTGGGTTTTTATTCTGATTGTCCATATCAGGTGGTTCTCCTAAATTTCAACGGCTTGCGGTTTCAGTCGATCGGTATAGATAGCAGGTCTGCCTTGGTTCTTCTGAGTTCGAGGTTAATCACTTCCCTGGGCGCCTCACTGGTGGTCACAACTTTGCGAACATCCGTGAGCCACTCCTCCAGTGCGTTCATTGTAACCCTGGTCTTATAGAGCCGGGGATACTTCTTGTATATCTTTCGCTGTTTCATAAAATTGGTTTTCTCCACCTCCGCCAAATTCGTAATCAATGAAGTTTCTGCTTCGGCTTTTCTAATGACGCTATTCGACTCTTGTTCAGCTTCCGATATGACTTGAATCGCGAATTTCTGTGCCTCAATAACTAGACTTTGTCTTTCCTCCTGCGCTGAGATTACTTCCGTAAACGCAGGCGCTACCTGGGGAGGGGATTGCAAATAATCGAACCCGACATAGAGGATTTCTATGCCTAGCTGATGCAGGTTGGACGCTTTCTGGATACCCTCTTGGAGTTTTACTTCGGCAAGATTCAGCTCAGCCTGGAGTATTGACGGAAACTCATTGGACATGATATAGCGAGTCAACTCGCGGCGCGCGAGATGACTTAATAGGGCGCGGGCATCGCGATTTCCGGAAAAGAATAGTTCGTTATCGTTGATCGAATATCGAATAGAGATTCCTGCGCTGACCAGGCTGATCGTCGCTGATTGCGACTCCTTACCCGCCCGCGTCCCTCGGGAACTGCTCCTGCTTCCCGCCATCAATAAATTCGGTTTAAACCTGGCATTCTGCCACAGTATTAGCTCCGGCAGTACCTGCTTCTCGTTATTTGAACGATCGAATTCTACCGGATTGATAGAAAGATGTTGAACCCGTCCGTTCGGGATGCGTTCAACTTTTGTCATTGGCCAGGGTAACTGAAAATGTAGTCCAGGGGCGAGTGTTTGCAGATTCGAAGACCACCAGTTTTGGCTCAAACCCGATTCATGCGGTTGTATATAAACGATACTTGTGAGCAATGAAAGCGATATCAACTGCACGAGTATTATGGGGAGCACCGCTCGCCGGATCCAGGCATATAGCCAACGTTCCGATAATTTTACTCCAAACTGGTAGTCAACGATAACGGCAAGGTTAACCAAGATCCCCTGAGGCTGGTTAAATAAGCCAAGGATCCGACTTTCGTATACCGGAATCTCCCAAATCGACTGGGATTGTGGGCGGTATAGCTCCAATACCCACGTAACGATTCGTTCTCCGGCGAGAAATAACCCGATGATACAGAATAGCCAGGTTGCAAAGGTTCCGTAAATCGGGTAATCCCAATAAAGCATCAACGACGCTAGTGCGCCGGCGCAATAAACAAAAGCACTAAGCAACGCCATCGCGCTAACCGGCCGTAGGAATAGCTGATTATTTCCGAACGCGGCGCCTGAACAGAATTTTCCGGTCACGAACGCTAGAATAGAAAAAGTCGCCATGATCGATGCGACTACTAACATGGGGCTCAAATTCTTTGGTAAGACTTCATGAACGTGAGTGTTCTCAATGTGTATTACCCATAGAGCCAAAGCGATCTCGAACACACTGATTAATAGCAAAATACACGGAAGTATCGGACGCTTAAACTGATGGAGTGACTGCTGATAACGCCCGTAATCATCGACTTCGTTGTCGAAGAGCTTCTGCTCCTTCTTTTCTATAATTTCTTCTTCTTTTTTCTCCATCAACGCTAATCGCGTAAGATGAGCGTGAAAGGCGGCGAGGTATGATACAAGCGCGCCAATTAACGAGATATTTCCTGCTTGGCTAACAAAATGGGTTGGAATATCCGGGCCGAACTTCTGTGCCAGTACGTGCATAATCGTACCGAAAGCGGTAAGTAAAAACGCAGATACGATGGCGGTTTTCTGCTGGTTCTTATCCATATCTCTCAAGCACCTTGAGCTCAGTGATAGACTGCAAGCAGTCCTGTTTTCAGCCGACTTATAGGTTCCGTCACGCACGAGAATTCGAATGATATCTTGAAAACTCGAAGGTGGTCAGTATACAATATTGTCCATGGTAGCGCAGCGTACTTCTTGCACTTTCGAGGTTGAGCTCGCGAGATAAAAAACAGATAATCGGGATCTGTCCCTCCCCGGCGCGCGACCGCGAATCAGTTTTTGCCGATCTCCAACCTGTCGTAGAGGACCGTCGCGATTATGATGAACATAATTACGAACGCGAATGACTGTATCCCGCAAATCCCGAAATAACCTAGCGGTACATGCTGATTGTCCACCAAGCGATCCGCAACCCAATAATATTGCCAGTTCGGTAAAATAGACTTGATTACATTTGTGACAATACCCGGGCCGAGTGATGTGCTGATTAGATATTCCGAAATCAGACCGAAAAGAAAGACTATTATCCCGATCGTTAATACGACTGCTGAATCGGCGATAACTGCGACCGGCAGCAGGACAGCAGAAAACGCAAGAATCCCGCCGGCGATCATAATTCCACTCTCAATACCCCGCCAATCAAAAAAGTCCGATCCGCTTGAGCTGACGCGTACCAGAAGCAGAAGACAAAGAAGGGAAACCAAAATCAAATTCGCGTAAAATACGTACGATCCTCTTAATACATAGTGTCGTATTCCGCTCAGCATTAATCCCGCACCGATTGTCGCGAAGTACAGAACTAAACAGCTTGTGTTTAGGAAATCTGAGTCATATGAAATTTCCGAGACCAATAAGTAGCTGACCAGACCCGATACGTGCAGTAGAATTATGCTTGATGCGATGCCGGCCCATTTCCCGGCGATCAGACAGAATGATCCGATTGGCCGGCTCATTAATATCGGGCCTGCACCCCGTCTTATATCGTCAGTTATAACCCGGATATATCCGAAAATAATTCCGAGGCAACCGATTAAAAAAAGCAAAGCCTGAGATTGATCCCGGAGGAGTTTCATGTGTTCTCCGTAGGTAAATCCCGGGAGGGCTGCCAACAGAACTATCAGGAGTAATACTGTCAGGTGAAGGACAAGAAAAAACGGATCGCCGATGGTGGTCTTCGCAGCGTTTTTAGCGATAGATCGATATTGTCTAATGGCGGTGAAGTTCACAGCAACAAGGATAATTTCAGATTCTAGACTGCAAGTTTGGGCAACCGGGGCAGTCCAATTTTCAGTCCGTATAGAATGGCCCCGGGGAATAAACGCGAGGGCTATCAGTAAAATGACGTAAGACTTGTTTTATCGACTGATTATACCAGTTGTCGAGGTGTTCTCGAAATCCGGCTGAAAACCTAAAAGTCGAATTCCGCGCCGACATTCAAAAGGTGATCGCTTACAGTCTAACCTAATCAAGATTCGTAAACTCGCAGAACGCACTTGTGATTGACCAGGAAACCCTAATCCCGCTCAGTATTGGAGCAATTAGCACATGTGCCATCGACCTGTATTAGTTGATCCTCAACAGTAACCCCAAATTTATCCCTCAAATACCACTGGGTCGGGCCGAATATTTCCTTCGGGATATCGCGCTCTTCGGTTTTATCGCAGATTTTACACCGTACCAGAACATGGAACTCTGCCGAGCAACCGATGTGTGTACAACTTACGAATCCGCCCGAGGGATGAACCTGATGGACTAATCCGAATTTTAGAAACGCCTCCAGGATTCGATAGACAGAGACCTGGTCAATATCCGGTGCAGTCTTATCGTTCGTGATTGCTTCAAGTATTTCTCGGGGTGATAGGCTTACTGTGGCATCAGTTAAGCAGCGCATAACCGCGATCCGGGGTTTAGTCAGTTTCGCCCCTTTCCCTCGCAATATCTCTTCAAAACTGCTTAGGTCAATATCGTTTGCACTGTTCGTTACGTTCGGCTTAATCATAAGATTATAATTGACTGAATTGTGGTGTCGAAATAACGCAAAAATTTTGCATTATTTGCTTGGATTAGTCGTCATTTTCCCATAGAACCCGATTTCTTCCCGGTGATCTGGAAAAACTGATTACTGGTAGCCTGACCTATGCATAAAGATTTCTACTGTGAGCATGTCTCAGACCTAATCTAAATGAGTTACAAAGAACGTATGATCCCGCGGTCACGGTACTAGATTAAGAGATCCAGCCGACATTTCAATATTTCTTAAGCCGTGCAAACTTCGTAACTCGTTTATCTCAGGCCGGCTAAAAGCTCTCGTAACGAAATTGACGGATAGATCAGGCTAGTTGCCGCCGCGGTGTTCCTTGCAGCGGGAACACGATTTGCACAGACGTCTATTTAGTAAGTGGCTCGCTGCAATTGAACCCGCGCCGAATACCAGTAATATCAGACTCAATTTATTGTCTTGCGGGCGAGATATATGTTCTTTTCCGCCGACGGGTGCCGCTCCCGTTCCTCCATGGACCGCGGTAATTTTATGGCCCGATTCGCCGTGAACAGTATGACTGTGCGGGAAAATAAAGATTGCGGAGATCAGCATGATTGCCGCAGCCAAGAATACTAACAAAGCTTGGCTGTGCCGGTGTAATTTGTAGCTCCAGCATAAATTGCTTGCCGCTAGCAAAATCGTAGCGATTACGAAAACCCTCTCTGCTGTTTGATTCAATAGGAAATCCATTCCAACTAACGGAAGAACTACGATGAGCAACGGCATCGCCAGGCAATGCACGGCGCACGCAAAAGATAGGCATACCCCGAGAATATCCAGTCGGGAATAGTGTTTTCGCAGAAATGTATTGGTTACCGTAAGCATTCTAGTAAACTCATGGTTAGACAGTAAATATACTGCAAGCAGTACAATTTTTGGTCTGTACGGACGAGCTCCGCTCGTGTCGAGACGACTTTGAATTTATTACCTAACGGATGTCGAACAATATTTCATCCCCTATGGACACGTGTGTGGTCCAAGTCCTCCCACGTGGTGACGGCCCCGCATTGCAGTAGCCGTAACTCTTTGTCCAAGGCGAAGTTCCTGCTGGTCGGCAAAGCGTCTAATCGCAAAATCAAAGACGACCACGATAGAATAGCTGGCCGCTAAAATTTAGCAACCCTAAATGCAAATAATTTGCATTAATGCATCTGCGCCGACGGTTTGCCGCTGTTATTCAGGAGATTCACTGTCGTTTTTACTTCGGGTTTTGATCTGGCTCGGGAAGGATCAGCATAAGATCTCCGATACTGGGCAAGGGGGTCACGCAGGGCTGTGCTGCTTCAGGAGAGCAATAATGTTTTCCTGGTCGGCTTTCTCTGCCATTCTCAGCGGGGTGTCACCGACTTCATTTTTAATGTCAGTGAGAGCACCGTTGTCAACCAAGAGTTTTGCTATGGAAATGTGACCTTTTTTCGCGGCTTTATGAAGGGGGGTGTTCCCGTTACTATTCTTCGCGTCAAGCTCCGCGCCGTTCTGAATCAAGAACTCTGCTATTTCAGTATGCTCTTTCCACGCCGCGTTATGTAGTGGAGTGAATCCGTGGTTGTCCTTGGCAGCTGTATCCGCACCGTGTTTAGTGAGTAATTTAACAATTTCGACATGGCCACGGCCGGCAGCCTCATGCAGGGGCGTCTCACTAGTGTAATCTTTTGCCTTTACGTCAGCTCCAGCAGCGACGAGTTTTTCGACAACCTTTAAGTGTCCTTCCCAAGACGCATCATGCAGAGGTGTTTCGCCGTAATTATCCCTGGCATTTACCTTAGCACCATTGGCCAGTAATAATTCCACGATATCAAGATGCCCCTCCCACGCCGCTTCGTGAAGCGGAGTATTTCCACTTTTATTTTTTTCCTCTATATCTGCATGTTCCTTGAGGAGTTTCTCGACAACGTTTTTCGCTCCTCGCAGAACTGCCTCATGTAACTGCGTGGTACGGTTGTTATCTATGGACTTAGTCGGAGTATTGTGCATTCGAGGTACACCTTTAACGTGACTGAAAGTCGCCGCCGAAGTTAAGGAATTTGGTAAGTCCTAACTATAGCCTGAGAATCGCACATATTCAATATAGTTCCGCTCCTCCTGAACGCTTTTCCTTACCCGCTTCTCTCAGTTTTCTCGGTCCGGATTCTCCGTCTTGCATACGCGTCCCGTATTGACCGGATCCACACTGATTCGAAAAGGATCCCAATAGTGCTGGCAGTACCAGCAGAGTCGTTCAATACCGATCTAATATTGGACTGGACTGGCCGCTAAAACCCATATGTTAGACTGCAAACAGTCCAATTTCCGGATAACGTAAAAATTAATCAAGGAAGAGATTCCGAACAATATTTCGGAAACTCTAAGGCGATCAGTATAGAACGTGTTTCAAAGCGGTGATGACCAGATTCTTGTTACAAGGTTGATACTTTAACAACAGACCTATCAATAGAAGCGGGGATTCCGATCGCGAAAATATCGGAGCCTATACTGAGGCTGGTGAGTAGACTAGCGTAAACGTAGGCCTTAGCGATTGTAACGGCCGAGAGAAGACTTTCACCCAACGCCAAGTTTGCGAGTATGGCGGCAGACAACAGGCATCCGGTACCGTGGGTCTGAGTTGTCGGCGCAACGGGAGATTTTAACTCGTACAAATTTCCTTCACACGCGAGAAAGTCAACCGCCGCCTCATCCATATTCAGGTGCCCTCCTTTAAGTAATACACTCACGCCGAGTGTCGCGGCAAGCTCTTGAGCGGCCATCGCCGGAGTTTCATACTGGGTAATGTTTTTCTGGAGTAATAACTCTGCTTCGATAGTGTTCGGAGTAACGAGAGTCGAAGTTGGGATCAGATACCGAGTGAGTGCGTCGAGACATTCCGGAGTCGCGAGTCGGGAACCGCTTGATGCTGTCATAACCGGGTCTATCACGAGCGGCAATCTCTTCGGCAGGTTTTGCACAGCTCCGGCGACTGCGGTAATCGTCTCCGGTGTACTCAGTAACCCTGTCTTTATCGCGCGCACCGATAGTGCTTCAGTAACGACGTTGAACTGATCGACAACGACGTGCTTAGGGATCGGATGGATTGCGCCAACGCGTAACGGATTTTGAGCCGTAACGGCAGTAATAACGCTGGCACCGAAAGTCCCGAAAAAAGAAAACGTCTTCAAGTCGGCTTGAATACCCGCACCACCTCCACTGTCACTGCCTGCGACTGTGAGGCACACAGGAATTTTTGTCGTTGATATCAAGGTCTCTTGCAACTGGTAAGGTTCCGGGTTTCAGGTTCATTATTATACTGCAAGCAGTATATTTTTTGACGACTTTGAATTAGTCAGCTAAGAGATATCGAACAATATTTGTTAACCGGCATCATGTCCCGCCTTAGCCGACCCAGGCGACGGCGGAAGTCACACCGACGACGCCTGGTCGAAAACCTGAAGACGTTCGGTATACTTCGGCCGACAGGTGGTGTAGGCAGTCTCCTGCCCGCGGAGATCTAATATTTCCGGCTGAGAAGGGCTCCCCTCGTTTTTAGGTCCCGTCTATTCCGCTACGGTATCTCGAGGTAAATCGGCGTGGTGGTTAGGTTTGTACAGCCATTCTTCTTTATGGCGACGACATCTTCTATTCTAACTCCGCCCCACTCCGGATAATACAAACCGGGCTCGACGGTAACAACATGGCCCTGTTTCAGAATATATTTTTTCCTGCCGATTCGAGGCGCCTCATGAATTTCCAAACCGAGGCCGTGACCCGTACTGTGGATGAATCCATAAGGAATATTCGCTTTAATATCTGTTCGGAACCCAAGGTGCCTTAACGTTTTCGAGGCGGTTTGGTGCACTACTCGACTATCTACGTCCGATTTCAAGACATCGATAGTATTGTTAACAGCGGTTTGCACCGCTACAAACGCTCGCTTCACGATTTCCGAAGCAGTTCCTTTGACGACCGTTCGCGTCAGGTCTCCGTGATATCCCGTATTCGTAACTCGCGGAAATATATCGATAATAATTGGCTGGTTCGCCATAATTTTCCCTGAGCCGCTGTCGTGTGGATCGGCAGCCGAGATTCCACAAGCGACAATCGTTTCCGACGCACTTCCTCCACAGTATGAGATAGTTGCATTTATCTCACCTTTAATAATTTCTGAAGTAAGCGCCTGATTATTCCATTGCAATCCTCTGCCTTTAATCCGTGAGGCATTTATGATTTGCAGGGCTCTTTCTAAGCCTGCCTCGGCCAGTTTAACCCCGTCCGAAATTTTCTTTATCTCCGATTTCATTTTAAATTCTCGTTCCGGAAAAAACGGGCCGCGAGTTGCTTTGAATGTTAGACCCCGGCGTTTCAACAGGTCGATCAGCCCGTACGGGAAGTAGTACGGGACGTGCCACTTCTTTATTCCGTAGTACTTACTGACACCGGTAATTTGTGATTCGTAACTGACGCTTTTTAGGCCGAACTTCTGCTTTGCGTCGCCGTAGCTCATAACGGTGGTTCGTTTATCCGCTTCACGCCGTGCGCGATTGAACTCTAGAGGGCTTACGATTATGAACCGCGTCGACGCGACTTCGAACCATAATATCGGATCCGGGATAAAAAGGCCCGTGACATAGCGAAGGTCTGGGCATCTCTCGCTATCCCCATATAATAATTTTGCTGGTGATTTCATTTTAATCCCACCAGTGGGTTAAATTCCCCGACGCTTGGCCCGAGGCAGTTGATTATTGTTTCGGATCAGGGTCAGATTGCGAGCAGTTGATGTCCCCGAGATCGGTGAATAACTTGAGTGCCTGATATTAGACAAGTTTTCGAAAACTCAAAGGCAGTCAGCATATACTGCAAGCAGTACAATTTTGGACGACTTTGAATTCATTACCTAAGGGGTATCGAACAATATTTTTTAACCGGCATTCTGCTGGCCAGCAGAACGCCGGTTAAAAACCTGAAGACGTTCAGTATACCTAGGATTAACGGATACTTAATGACCTGTATCAGCCGAACCCCGGGTGTCGCAGCACCGTATCATTTAACGTTACGGACGGATCAGGAGCCTTACAGTCAGCATTATAGTGGAGTCCGACGCTATGTTCGCGAGCCAACGCCGAGTCGATTATCATTTCAGCTATCGATGCCATATTTCGGAGTTCGACGAGATCGGCGCTGAGCTTGAAATCCCAGTAGAAGTGTTCGATTTCCTTGCGAATATTTCGAATTCTTGATTTCGCTCTTTCCAGTCGTTTTGTTGTTCGAAAGATTCCCACATAATCCCACATAAACCGTCGGATCTCGTCCCAATTATGATAGATGACAATGAGCTCATCGGCATCAACTGCGTCACCGCTGCTCCAATCCGGGATGCTTGTCGCGGTCTTATCAGTCAGGTGTGCAGCATCAACGTCATTCAGAACTGTTTCGCTGTCCTTAATTGCGTTGTGCGCGACGACCAATGATTCAAGCAAACTATTGCTCGCTAGCCGATTGGCGCCGTGTAATCCCGTACACCCGACTTCCCCGGCGGCGTATAAATTTTGAACGCTAGTTTTGCCGTTAATATCGGTTTTTATACCGCCGCAACAATAATGCGCCGCAGGAACAACGGGAATTAAATCCTCCGTCATATCCACGCCATAGTGCCTACAGGTTTTGTATATATTCGGGAAACGCTTGATTATAAAACTTGCATCGCGATGTCGAATGTCGAGATATGCACAGGAGTGCCCGCTCTGTTTTAGCTCCTGATCAATGGCGCGTGCAACAATGTCTCTGGGCGCAAGCCCTCCCGACCGATGGTACCCTTCCATAAATTCGACATACTTGTCTCCTTTACGAACCTTAAGGATTCCCCCTTCGCCACGAACAGCCTCGCTAATCAGGAATGATTTCGCGGAGGGGTGATATAAACAGGTGGGATGGAATTGGAAAAATTCCATGTTCGAGATTTCGGCGAACGCGCGGTATGCCATCGCGATACCCTCGCCGCAGGCAACGTCCGGGTTGCTCGTGTACAAGTAGACTTTGCCGGCGCCACCCGTTGCTAAAATTGTGAATTTACTGAGAAAAGTATCAACCTTGTTTCCACCGCGGTCTAAAACATAAGCACCAAGGCAGCGATTCGGACCATTTAATCCGGCTTTTTTCGACACGATTAAATCGATCGCATGAAAATTTTCGTAGAATTTAACGGCGGGATTCTTTCGGCATGCCTCATAGAGAATCTCGATGATTTCTCTGCCGGTAAAATCTCCACAGTGAAGAACTCTCCGGTGGGTGTGCCCGCCTTCCTTCCCAAGATCAAACTCGGCATCGGTCCCATGCCCTGATTGATCGACTTCCTTACGTTTTGTGAAATGAAGCCCGGTTTCAATTAGCTCCCTTATCCGCAGCGGTCCGTCTTCAATGATTGAACGGACAACATCCTCTTTACATAAGCCCGCGCCGGCAATGATGGTGTCATTTATATGCGAGCCAAAAGTGTCTTTTTTATCGGATACACACGCAATGCCACCCTGCGCATACATAGTATTACAATCCGCGATTTGTTTCTTCGTAATTACGGCTACCGATCCGAACTTAGCCGCTTTCAACGCCGCGAAAAGGCCTGAAATACCGCTACCGATAATCAAGTAATCATAGACGCAACGATTGTGATTGGAGTCCTGCATGGTTATCGTTTTTTGGGGTTGCTGGCTATCGTGCCGTCATCCGAAATTGTCGTGTTACAATTGTGCGTTCAAGTAGCCGATTTAGCAAAGAATACCGGAAAACTCGTGTATTCGGTTACCGGTCGAACTATCAAGATCATTCGAGCGATAGGTTCCAAGCCGTCCGGAATTAGGGCTGCCCGCAACCTCCATTGATTTCATAGCCCCAAACTCTAGCCTGAGTAATTCATCAGTATTCTGCTACAAGCCCTAATCTCTGCTCGAATAAGCCGATTAGCTCAACTTTACATCTCACTGAATGAATATTCACTTTCGCCGTCAAGTTTTCTCTAATCGATTTATTATGAGAGAGTTAAGCGCTCTCGCGACGAATCGGATGAATTAATCAGGTTAGACGTCAATCTCGAGTGTATCAACATCAAGATCTACGCTAACGGAGTAGCCGATCATTTCAACATTTACAGTCACCCGTGCCATTTGACTGCGGCGGGCGACCATACCCGTCAACCCGGCGAGGACACCCCGCTTGATTTGGACTCGGTTCCCGGTCTGTACTTCCGGACGGACCTGCACCTTGCCTTCGTCCACAGCGCCAATTAAAATCTCAAGAGCACTGAGCTCCTGAACCAGTGTCTCCTCCATCGTTGTATCCGGCACGATAACCTGCGCCGAGTGCCGGGACTCCTGTAAGATAACTCTCTCTTCCAGGCGCGTGTGCGTGAAGACGTATCCCTGAAATACGGGGACCTTGAATTCAACCACGCGTTTCGCATACCGCTTTATGCTTCGTCGCAGGGGGAGATAGGTGCTGATGTGTCGTTTCTCACAATATTCAGCAAACTTCTTTTCACATCGCGGTTTAGTTTTCGTAACCATCCAGCGGAAGCCATCCAATATCTCGAATTTCACGTGATCATCCTGCACGTCAGTACCTGTAGGATTAGACTGCTAGCAGTCGATTTTCTCGAATGCCGATGAAACGATTGAGGGCCAGATTTTTAGCCGGAATATCGGTATAAATATATCTCGAAACACAACCATCCCACTGGTTGTCCGTAAAAGACGTCGGGATCGTTATCGAAATCGCACGACAATCGATCCCGATTCCGATAGCGATAGCGATTTCGAAAAAGAGAAAAACAGTCGTTCCACGGGTAGAGCAGCATCAGTATTGGTGGGACAGCATATGCGGAGAACTCGGCGAGAAGTGTTGCCGGTAAAAATCTTGCGGAATCTCTTGCGGGATTAATTTATACTGCAAACAGTACAATTTTGGGATAGCTTCGAGTTTATCAGCCAAGAATTTCCGAACGATAATTTTTAACCGGCATTCTGCTGGCCAGCAGAACGCCGGGTCGAAAACTCTATGACTTTCGGTCTGGATCGTTAAAATTCGGACTGTTGTGCAGTCTAATCCTCTCCGAAATTCGAGTCGAACAATGCTTCAATCGCGGTCATAGCCCGGCTGGCGTCGTCGCCATCAATCTCAACTTTAAGCCGATCGCCGGGACCAGCCGCCAGTATCATCAATTCCATGACGCTTTTACCGTTGCTTATCGTATCGTCTTTGGTGACCGTGACGTCAGAACTGAAGTTAGACACGGTCTTGACGAACAACGAGGATGGGCGTGCGTGCAGGCCAAACTTGTTTTCCAACGTAAATATTTTAGATATTTTTTCCCCGTTCACATTCACAACAGTAAGAACTCCAACTCTGTTATTGCTTCCGCTTCACATCCGGCTTATCTGACTCTACGACCAAAGCGCTATAAATTAACAGGAACTCCCGATTTATCAAGTTTTGGGACACGACAGATCTGATACGTTATCGTGTTAGATGTTTATAGACAATGATTTATCGTTCATATTCCGGTCGTCGTCATTGCTTAAATCTGTTGTCGGTTGAGACCCGGTAACCTGGCCTGATCTATGCATCAATTTCGTTACGAGAGCTTTTAGCAGGTCTGAGATCAATGAGTTACGAAGGTTGTACGGCCAAAGAAATATTGAAATGTCGGCTGGATCTCATAGTCTAGTCCCGTGACCGCGGGATCGTGCGTTCTTTGTAACTCATTTAGATTAGGTCTGATACATGCTCGTAGTAGAAACTTTATGCATAGATCAGGCTAGTTTCGTGTGAATCTGGAAATTAGCATTCGTTGACGTTATATTGCATTAATACACCCACCGAGTTGACGGGTTAAACGACTGTTTATGGGGCGCGACTGTCACCCGCGATATTCGAGATAATAGGTTTAACGATCCGAGAGGAGGTAATTGATCATGGAAAAGATTCCAAGTGTTCGCGAGTTTATGAGTAAGGGTATTATTTTCGTAAGACCCGATACCGATATTTACCTGGCGATAAACCTCCTTTTAGATCACAAGATTTCAGGGGCGCCGGTTGTGGAAGTAAATGATCAGTCAAAGACGTTACTTGGGATGTTATCGGCAAAAGACTGCATGTCGATATTAGTTAACGGCGCTTTTTACGATTTGCCGGCGGGTAAGGTCTCTGATTATATGTCAACCAAACTTGTCACTGTCGATCCAGGGAAAGACGTATTCGCTGTTGCGGAGATTTTTCTCCGACATCACTTCCGTAGAGTGCCGGTTGTCGAGAACGGGGTATTGATTGGCATTGTGAGTAGAGGCGATGTATTGAAAGCGAGTCGCCGTTTATGGCAGAATCAACACGCGCCAAATGCCCCAGACCCAGGTTACCTCACCGATAGTATCCGCGCTAAACTCGGCGACGACGGAATTACTCATCTTCATAAGAAACTTGGTTAAGAGGGCCTCAGGGTATATAGATGATGGAGCTGACTGAACTTACTATCTACCTCGACGAGTTGCTCGATATCAGATCGATCCCCGGAGACAAGTCCAATAACGGTCTTCAGATCGAAGGAAATAGTGAAGTCAGACGAATCATCGGAGGAGTCGATGCGTGTCTGGAGCTGTATCAGAAAGCCATGGAGGCGCGTGCGGACTTCTTGTTCGTACATCACGGGGAAAGCTGGGGAGATGGACTAAAATATTTTACCGGGGTCTGCGCGCGGCGGTTTCGTTTTGTATTTGAAAATGACCTTTCATTATACGCGGCGCACCTACCCCTTGATGCTCACCAGGATCTAGGGCACAACGCGCTAATAGCCGCGAAGCTGGGCATTCTGAAGCCAATACCGTTCGCTAGATATGCCGGCAGCGATATTGGATTGTATGGAGATCTTCCCGATCCGGTCACCATTGAGGAGCTCTCAAGCCGCGTTAACCAAACTCTTGAGACTGACTCTGTAATCTACGATTTCTTTGGTCATCCAGTCACTCGAGTTGGCGTTATTTCCGGCGCCGGAGCAAATGCAATCCACGAGTGTCACGCGCTCGGTATCGATTGTCTTATTACCGGCGAATCAGACCATACGCACTATCACCAGATTAAAGAATTAAACATGGTAGTGATAGCCGCCGGCCATTATAAAACCGAGGTCCCAGGCATCGTTGCCGTTCTCGACCACCTGGAGCAGCGGTTCGAGGTGGATTGCCGTTTCATAGATATACCAACAGGCCTGTGACTACAAGCAGCCCGATTTTCGCTCCCGGTGGAAGGGACTCTCGCTAATGCAGTTCGCACAAACGGACTCTCCCCATAGGCAACAGTCTCGAGCAATCCGAACCGAGAGTAAGGAGAGAGACGACTTAAAACTAATCTCGTTAAAATGGCCAGGCTGTCAGGTGCTAAGGGTTTCTTGGCTTATCGAACGACAGCTCCATTCTTCCGCGCGAATACCGTCATTGAGTCCGATTTCTTTACGAGCGCTGAGATTCTACTGATTGGCGACACCAAGGCTTTAATCAAAGAGGATTTTCTAATCCTATTTCTATACCTCGGATTTACGTTATCGGCATAAAGCCAGTACTGGAGTGAGCCAAGAAGGCTTTTGGAAGATGAATTGTAGGTAATGCTGGTTACGGTAAAACCGCTTTCCTGCAGTAGTCGTGTAATGGTTTTAGGCGTATATAGATGAAGGTGTCGTGGGCAGTCTAGGTTGTACCATTTACTTCCGAAGATCCTTGCATTCACGCCGTCGAAATTCGGGCAGCTGATTACGAAGTCCCCGTGTGGTTTAAGTAGATCATAGATCTTCCGTAACACTTCCGTCGGTTTGTGCACGTGTTCCAGGTACTCCCATGCCGTTATAACATCGAAATAGCTATTCCGAATCGGAATCTGACCAATTTCGCCGTGGAAAATGTCGATTTCAAAGTTTCGACGTGCAGACTCGACTGCCAGTTCGGAAAGATCGACTCCATGGATCTCGCAATCAGTTAACGTTCTCATTTCGTTCAAGAATTTTCCGCTGCCGCAACCGATATCCAGCAATTTTTTCTCCGCAGATAATCTTTTTTTGATAAACGCCATTATCTGACTTCTTCTCGTCCTGGGCCCGGGGAGGTTGTTCGATTTCCTTAGCGATTTCGAATTGGAATGATACGGGGAATACTCGCTCGGATAATATTTATTAACGTCTTCTACGGCGATCTGAGGATTCATGTATACAAGACCGCACTGAGAGCAAATGACATAAGAAAAGATTCCGTCATTTCCGTGCAGACGATCCCTTCCGTTGGAAAGAAATCGGTGCTCATCGCTGCCGCAAAGATCGCAAGAAATCAGGTTAGTTTTTATCAATTTGAAGAATGCATAGGTTAGAGGATTTTACGCAACACCGGCCCACGGCGCGTCGTAGGTGCCGTTTTCGATAACATCCAGCATGAGCTGAGCAATCGTGACGCAATTAAAATTCTGGTGAGCGTGATGCATGCCTGCGAGCGCGATACTCTCCCGCTCGGTGTCGTTTTCGAGGTACCATTTGGCTAGTTCGAAGAATTCATCAGCAGAGTCGAAATACTTTAAATGAACGCCGTCCTCGAACATTAGATCAGAGTCCGGAACTCTCTTCGCCAGAGTAAATAAACCACAGGACAAATAGTTAATTAATCGGTCTGAATGATATAATCGTTCATCATTCGCGATGTTTATGCTCAGTCCGATTTTCGCACCGCAGAGAGCGTAAAAGTAATCAAGGCCTTCAACCCTCGGTATGCCGAACGCACCATAGATTCTCATGTTAGGAAGTTTCGAGAAACGCTCGACGAGATCGAAACGCACATTGTCTCGATCCAATCTCGTGTGCTCCGGTTTACCGGTGAATATCAAATCTGTCTTCCATTGACTTCCAACGTCGTATCTGTATTGGATATCCGGGTCGCACATGTTCGGTACGAATGCGCATTTCGGAATCCCGGCGGCCTTGTAAACATTCAAGAAATCGCCGGCAGATGTTAATAAGATGATATCCGTTTCTTTGGCAATCGCGATTCGATCCGGATTTTTGTCCGGGTACGGATCATCGTCGCGACTTACGAATATAGCGTCCGGTGCGGCTTCTCGGATGAGTCGCAAAGACACCTCGTCTATGTACTTCATACTCAAAACAAAGACGATATCCGGGTGATACGCTTTTACGTGTCGCAACAAACATTCATCGGCTTTTCTCTTACCGCGCTGTCGACCGAAGTTCTTGCTGGCAAAGGGGCTGAGTTGCATCATAATGTTGCGATAGCTAAATCGCTGTACGTCGTGACCCAACCGAGTTAACCCTTTTACCCACATTCTTTGAGATACGTGTATCGACTTCGGATCCTCGTCCTTAAAATCCGCGATAACAAGTATGCGTTTAGATTTCTTCATTGTTGGTAGCGGGTTGGGATAAATTAGTGGATTGAAGAAGTAGAAAACTATGAGCCGCTTGCAAAAGTATCTCCCGATCATGCGTTCGCAACGAGGCTAAAATAGACTTTTGCAAGTGGCTCTATGTTTGTAGAATATGCGTGGTGCGATGAACGGCTATGAAAATGTTACAGAAATACCCTTTAGTCAAGTGTCGGTGCCTTAAAGTTGGCAGGTGTAACCTGGCGCTATTGGTACATTGTTGTCACAGCCAGGTACACGTTTTTCTTAGTGAAAGGCAACAACCCAGACATTAAAATTTAAAGCACCACAAAACGATTTCAAAGTCTCAAGACTACGACAACCAAAGCCTTTCCACCTAGCGGCTATACTTGTGATAGTTTAAACATCTTGTGATCTGCATTTCGAAATGGTTTCGCAGGAGTTTTAATTCGGGCAATAGAGGGGTGTCATGCAATTTGATTTCCGAGTAACATCAAGTACTCGTTAGTTGAGGCGTGAACAGCAAGCAGTCCAATTTTCGAATGACGGAGTGATTTGATAGCGATCCTGATTTTGATACGTTTAAGCTTCAGCAAGAGAACTTATTAGCCAGCTGCGGGTCACAGGAGTATGGCTGTGTACTGAAACAGGCAAGTGTAGACTGCACGTCAGTCCAATAGGCAGACAGCTTCATATAAAACTGCAAGCAGTTGAAAATTTGAATGACTTCAATCTCACTGCGCATAAGATTTCGAGAACTCCGAAACGATAGTATAGGATTTCATGTTCATAGACCGTTATCGCAAAATTCTAATCTTCACACTTATCGCGTTTACACTGCTGTGCTGCGCGTTCTTTGCGATAAACTCGGGGATGTTCGTTAAGTATGTCGCTTTTCCAGTTGCAAGCCGCGCGCTGGGTATTGAAATCGAAGTGAAGGACGTCGACTTTTCTCTTTTCCGCGGATTCGATCTTACCGATATACGCGCTGGGGGGCGTAACGACCCGCTGTTTATTGCATCGAGATTTCGGGTCTCTTATAATGCCCTGGCGTTTTTCAGAGGTAAGATTAGTATCGATGAAATTCATCTGCAGGGCGCCGAACTTCGGTTAGTGGAGGGTGCCGATGGACGGCTGAACCTGCCAGTGCGCAAGAATGAGGCGAGTTCGGCCACGGAATCGCGGACCAAAAGCTTCTCGAACTTCGAGATTGGCGCTATAACGATAGAAGATCTTACCGTTTCTTTTCATCGTAATCCAGGTAACATTTCCGATGAGATAGCAGTCACTGTATCCGATGTGAACATGTCGGTCAGCAATATTTCACCAGGGAACCCATTCGAGGTTAAATCAACCGCCGCTCTCAAGGTCGTTCGGGCAGGCCGTGAGAATATAGAGGCCAAGAAAATTAAACTCAGTTTGGTTGGCGCTCTTGGACGCGATCTTCTTCCCGATGCCCTGGATCTTTCAATGGATATCGCTGGGTTTACAGGCAATTCAGGTGTCGTTGGATTGGCCGGTCGCGAAATAAATATGAAAGTTAAGAGCGAACGAGACGGGGATACATTTAGAATCCCGGTGTGTACGCTATCGGAGTCGAATCTTGGCAGTATAGAAGGGCTGTTAGCCTTGGAAGGCGAGTTTTCGCTTACCACGTCATCTGCGGCCCTCAGGTTGCAGGTGGACATAAATAATCCTGATTTTATTAACGCGATCGGCGGACTCATCGGGGACTATTCCTTCGGTAAGACGACGCTCAAGTATTCAGGCGAGTTACTAAGTACGGACAATTTTTCCCGCACGGAACTGGCTGGCGATTTGATGATTAAAGATTTAACGATCTTATCCAGGCGCGCCGAACTAAGGGATTTATCCCCCGTAGACATCCGATTCAACCACGCGCTTTCATTTGAGACAGGGTTAAAGAAAGTCGGCGTACAAACCTTAAAATTATTGGTGACCGCAGACTCCCAAGATCGAGTTACCCTGACCCTGACCAACCCCATCGAAGTATCCTTTGCGGGCGCGAACGTAAAGGTAGATAGCCCCGCAGAGATTCACGTCCGTATTTCGGATTTCGAGCTCGGCGTTTTTCAGTCGTTAATACCCGAGGACCTAAGTTCATGCATCAGTAACGGCGTCACCAACGGAGAGGCACTACTACGTTTGGCTCAAGATCGCGAAACATTTACATTGGCCGCAGAAGTCGGGGTATCTAATCTATCATATCCTACGCTTAGCTTAGATGATATTAATGTAAATTTTAAGGCCGCGACGATCGGAAACCTACGTGGCTCCATCGACATCCAACGGGTTGATCTAGAAGTCCTAAGTGGCAAAGATCTAATGGCTTCAGGTAACGTCCGCGGGGAATTTGATACCAATGATTTAATGGGAAAGTTCGATGTGAAGGTCGCGGATATAGGCGCGCCGTTGCTGGATTTGGCTGCCCGGTTAGCGAATAGCGACTTTAAATTTGATAACACTTCTTATACCTATGAAGGCACTGTCGAGGTCGGGCCGCGCGCGAAAGAGATTAGCTTCGAAGGAGTATCGACGTTTGACAACTTCGTGACGACGTCATCAACTGTCCCGACTCCGGCGCTGAAGCCATTGAAGATTGTCTTATCCCAAGTCGGAAGCTACGACGTGGAGCTGGGCCATTTGAGACTTGACACTGTATCGGTCAACATTGACGACCCGGATACACGGATCGTGAAAATAAACCTGGAACGTCCACTAACCCTTCGATTCGATGCTGGTTCGGGATCCGAAGGCGCACTGCACTCTCCGGCGACGATCAAATTAGAAGTCGACGGGATGCAACTTGAACCATTTCGAGCAATGGTGCCGAGCAACTATGGGCTGGAGTTTCCGACCGGTATCTTCGGCTGTGATCTTAAAATCGACATATCTGATTCGGCACAGCAGCTCGCCTGCAACGGCGGCATTCAATTCAGCCAGATGAATTTCTCAGGGTTAAATCAAACCGGTCCCAGCGAAGACGGCCCGATTGATATAGACATCGCGGTGGGTATCCGCTATTCCAATGACGGTATGCTCACGAGCAAGGATACACGAATTTCCTTGAACAGTGCCGATACCACTGTCTTTCGCGCCACGATTGACGGCCAAATAGATATTGCCCTGACGGGAACCCCGACGGAAGTTTCATTCGCAACGGTCGGTCCTGTCGATGCTAAGCGATTGCACTTGATCTTCACAGAGATGACGGGTAAACCGACGAATGTGAGCACGGAGCAAACAAGTGCTGGAGAAAAAGTTGCCAACGCTCTGACCGAGCCAGACTTAGAATCCGGGTCACTAAATTTAACTGCACATATTTCCGTTCCTGAGCTTAATTATGACGACATAACAATCAAAGAGGCTCGATTCACGGCGCGTTTGCGGGATAGCGCAGCCGTAGTTGAACCATTTAGTTTCCGCCTTAATGAGGGAACTGTGACGGGCGAGGGGGGGTATGACTATCGTGACTCCAAGCAACCGAGTTACCGGGGTAAGCTTGGAGCGCAAGGAGTCATTATAGAGCCAATTATTGCCGGAGTCCTACCAAACTATCAAAGTTTCGCCAGTGGGACGCTCGACAAATTAGAGACTACGTTTTCCGGGAAAGGACTGACTATGCCCATGCTGACGGAGAATCTTCAGGTAACGGCGACCACGTCTTTTTCAGATATTAACGGCGCGAATATAGCGGGAAAATACCGTCAAATTCTGAAATTACTGGGAATATTGGAGACAGATTTAATATTCGAGACCACGTCTTTTTCAGGTGCCGTAACGAACGGCTTCGTCGAAATCGCAGAACTGGGCTTGAGCAATTCCGGATTACTACTTACTTCAAACGGGCGAGTCGAGTTCGGCGGAAAATGGTTGCCAGACCTCAATTTCAGGCTTGGCTATGCCGGCCGAATGAAAGACCTGGCGAAGAAGAATAAAATTAAGCTCGTGACGGAAGAAGACGGATACCACTTCACGGAAACGCTGCCTTTGAAGATTGATTCATGGGAACCGTCTGTATTTCTTAAGGAGTGGATTCCGTCGATTTCATCGAAACTGTTCGATTTAACGTTAGATGAACAGGGCGTCATACTGGGTGCTAAAGGAATTGAAAGCATTCTCTCGGGCGATAAAGACGCGTTTCGCAATGTGATCCGTGATGGAGTCAGGTTGTTCGGATCGAAGAATCAGAAAGAACGTAAATCGACCGAGGAAAAAGAGGGACAGGAAGATGTCGAGAAAGAGGACGCACCTGTTAAGTCGGAGCTCGACGGCCTGCTGAATATTTTTGGACGGTAATATATCGCTTGAGCTGGATAGCTCCCATAATATTCTTAATCGGGATTAAGAAACAAGCAGTCCAACCCGTTAATTTCGAATACACTACGGTCTTCCACGACGAAAAATTTCTATAGCTCGGGGTGACATAGTGTGCATCTCCTAACCAAGATTAGGAGACCGTTATACCTCCTGTTTTACAATATGAATTTTACGGCTACCAATTATGCGTAATAAACTTCAAAGGAAGGTTTTACTGATCTTATCTCTTATTACTGCAGTGATCATCTTATATTAAATGGCATTCCGTTTTTGTACGGGGCGATGGGGCGTCTATGATCGAGTAATCGGTCGAAGTAGAAAAAAATAGGATACCGCTCGAATATCTAAATTCCCGACCGTGATCGGCTTCGGCTTAGTCAGACGCGGTTATACTCCGATGTTCTTGAGATCATTGCTGTATTCTCTATAATCTTCTGGTGGAATTCCTGCAGAAGAAAATCGCAAATCGGCAATCAAAATTCGAAAATACACTTGAATCTCTACCCGCCCTATTTAAAGCTCAAAGTCCACGTTCCCAGAGCCCTTAAGTCCCTTTGATTTTGAGTTGCTAAAGGGCGGGGGTTCGAGGGAGTTGTAGGACGGCAAGTATCGATAGTACACCTCAAGCTGAAGACAACATAATACGGTACAGTAAACCTTGCCTTTAAGATCGTCCGTGAAGCCGTAGCCGGTTTTTTTTACAGCCCAGTAACCGTGTTTTGATTGGTTCTTAACCAACGCCGGCTGGAAAACCTTGTTCCATTGTTTCCACTCTTTTCCGCCTCTATGCTTCATCGCTTGTGTATCGTAATACCAGCCGTACAAGTACTTCCCAGCAGTATCTGCCCACGAGTCGTCGGTTAGAACCCGATTAAACTTCTGCAGTCTATCGGTCACGATGCTTTTCACGCCGCCGGACACTTCCTTGCCGTCGGCTTCTCCGAGTAGCTGGAGGCACAACGTTCCTACGCCAGTCATATTTCCTCCGGAACCGGGTGCGGAATAACCGAATTTGCCATTCTTATAAGTGGATTTTACAAAACCGATCGATTTAACTAAAGCTTCTTTAAGTCCGGGGACAGTTAACCGCGCCCGCGACGCTGCTTTCAACGCCTGGATCTGCCATCCGGCGATAGATAGATCCCAGCGTTTCCCTGATTTGTACTTATAATCGAAGCCACCGCCCGTTTGCTGTCCATTTATAATGCGGGTCACGCCATCTTCGGCCGCGCGCCGCAGGAATGGAATCTTCGTCATTCCATACGCCTCAGCCAGCGAATACGTAACAATTCCGTTTATATATGCCGTCTTGCCCTTGTTCTTCTTATCTGCATTCATAACCTCAACGAGGAAGCCAAGAGCACTCTGCACGGTTCCGCCAAAGTCCTGCGATGCTGGAGTCGCGCCGTACGCCAGGAAGCATAACAACGCTAAACTTGTATGTGCCGGGTGACCTACCCACGATCCGTCTTCCGACTGAATCTGCTTTAACCACTTCAACGCGTTCAGGACCGCGTCCTGGCCATCTGACGTTCCGCCATATTTACGAACCAGTTCACTACGTTTTTTAGCCGAGCGACCTTGGTAAGATTCAGATAGCTTGACCGGTTTGGCCTCCGTATCCGCCCCGAACAGATTCTCAAGATCGATGTCACTATCGTCTTCCATCGCAGCGTCCGTCAAGGCGTCGGAAAACTCTTGAGGGGTATCGTCGCTTTCGGGCTCCGGAAAAGGCGGTTCGATTTCCATCACCGGAATATCATTAATCAACTCATCAGTAACAACGTCTGTGTTCTGCACACTTTTATGTTCGACTCTCTCTGCGTTCATCTCTCCGACTGTAATTTCGATCTCAGAGGATTTTTCTTCGAATTTTTCTTTTACGAAGAAGATCAGCAGGCATATCGCAAGTAGATGAAGAACGAAAGAAATTGCTGGGCCGGAGAGCCAGGTTTTACGCCAGTACCCGCGTTTTTCGGTTTTGCCGGAATCCCCCTCCTGCTTTATCGTATTTCTCGATTCACTCACTGTACGGCATACCCAAATGGAAGGTTTGCAAGTATTGGCAACCGACGAAGTCCAATATTCGGTTTGTATCGATGGCTTATATACCCATCGTCATTGGGTTTCCGACCAGGCGTCGCCCAGGTGGCTATGCCGGTTAAAAATATATCGTTCGGAATCCCTTAGGTCGTAAGTCAAAAATTGTCCTGCTTGTTGATAAATCCGGATTCAGAATGTCCGAGACTCGCGCTTATGCGGAGAGATCGCGGGCAGTATAGCTATTTTCGCCAGAGATTCCGGACGGGTTGTAACCGGGACCGTGTCTCGCCATAGTTCTGCTTGACCAGTATGAAGGAAGGCGGAAGCTTGCACTGGAGAGCGACATGTAGCCCGGCCGAAAAAACCGCCGCGATCAGTTAATTATTTTGTTCACGAACCTCAGAGGAAATACTATCAAATCGACTAACACAGAAACATATTAAACCGCAATACCAAGTTCTATACTGCAAGCAGTATAATTTTCGGATGACTTCAAACCAAATACGTAAGAGATATCGAACGATTTTTCGAAAACTCGAAGGCGTTCGGTATATCTATCACTGTAACGTAAAACTAGCTCGGATTTACTGTGGATACCTATTTCCTGCCGATTGTAATAATTATCTTGGGCGCCGTGACGGCGGTATTGATCCATCGAATGGTCGGCGCAAGTATCAATTCTCGACGCGGTCTTTCGTGCCGGAAATATAGTCTTTCATTGCTCCTGTTATCAGCTGGTATCATCCTAATAGTCGTCGAATCAAAAAATGTGACACACGCGATGGCAACGAAGCGGTGGCCAACTGTACAGGGGAGGATTACGTCGATCAACGTCTTACAGAGCGGCGGAATCAGGCCGCGGATCAAGTATGCTTACAAGGTAGGACATCAAGATTTAAAGGACGAGACAGACTATCACTTCCCGTATCTTGGTATGTCGAGTACACGAAAGGAAGTCGCACATAAAATCACTTCTGGTTTCGAAACACATAAACCAGTGGTCGTTTACTATAACCCGGAAGATCCGGCCGAATCCTATTTGAAACCGGGGCCGACGTGGGATGCGTTTACGCGACTTTCGTTCGGGTCTATCCTATATGGAGCAGGAGTTTTCCTTCTTTATTCGGGCTGGTTGAATCGAGCTAAGGCCGGGAGTTCAAAGCGTTTTTGAATAATGCGATTCTCTCTTTCGAGCGACGAAGAATCAAGATAAATCGTTTTCGGATCATCTGCGAATTCTATTTTGTGAAATCCATCCATTGGGTGTCCCAACGCCGTGGGGATATCCCGCAAACGCGTTATCTTTTTTCCGTTGATATCAGTGACGACTAAACTGTGCAGCCCCTGATAACCGATGTTTCCTTCGGACGCCAGCACCTCGCTTAGAATAACAATTTTCCGCTCAGGCGAATATAGATCCCATTGGTGGTGCGCGTAGAACTGAAAATTCCTCGGAGCTGTCGTACGCCAATTGGCTCCCCACTCCTTGAGAAACTGAACCGATAGTTCACGTAATACTAACCCTCCGACGATCATATATTCCGGGGCTTGGTCTATAACGAACGGGGGTATCGGGTAATCTTCCGAGTTCAGCGAGTTAAGGTGCACATCGAAGACAGTTTCTTTCTTATCCCTGAAAATCCGGAATCTACGGAAATCACCCTCGTATGACCGGGTTGTTATCAAGTGCGCAATCAGCAATTTCCCATAATCACGGTCGATATACTGCCCCGATTTATCAATATTATGTTGGTCGATCGCTAGTAAAACGTCTCCTGCTCGTAAGCCCGCGTTATCTGCCGGACCGCCGGGGCGGACTTTATCTATAAATATGCCACCATCCTCGTCGTGAACCTCCAAAAATCGCCTGAGCTGCTTGTTTTCAAGCGGCGAGAAGCTGAATCCGGCTAACGGAAAACCGTCATAGTCGCCGTCGTCCAGATCATTAAGAAAGTGGGTAATAATCGGAGGAGGAATCAGAGTCATTGTCTGACCACCCTGGTTATGCCCCATCATCAAGCCGATCAGTTTGTTTCCCTTCGTTACCGGGAGGGTATAACTTCCGCTTACCTGCGATAGTACTGTTTTTACCCGGAATACGAGGTGGGGAACGAAATCATAGGGATAAGGTTTTACTTCGATTTCCTTAAGTTCAGCGTCCGCGATGAGTGGCGTTCCGTTCGCCTCGAATTGCCACGCGAGAAACGAATCCCCCACCTTGATTTTCCTTGAGAACACGCTGAGCGGACGCGTTTGTCGAAGGAATTCGGGATCCGTCGGAACTAGGACCGCGAGATTAGCAGAGTAATCGACCTGCTCAACCACGGCAGGACACTTCTCGCCGTCTCCAATCCGGTTGAGTTCGATATAGTTGGAATTCTCGATGAGAGCAGCGGTGGCGAGTATCCGATTCCTACTGATTACGGTGCCAATTCCTTCTCTCGATTCCGGACTCTTTTTCTTCCAGGGACGAAAAAAGTCGTATCGTTGGCTGGTTACTTTTATCCGTACCAGACCATTGATTATTCTCTTGTTTGCTTCTGTAGCTGTCGAAGTCATTGAATTCATGCCTATCAACAGCCCGAGTACCAGTGTGACGACTCGAATTCCGGTGTGACGTATCGTACTCAATCTAATTCTCCATAACTGCAAGTAGTTCAATTCCTGAACGATATTATATTAATCACGCAAGAGATCCCGAGCGATTTATTTATACTGCAAGCAGTACAATTTTTGGACGCCTTTGAATTCATTACCTAAGGGATATCGAACGATAATTCGAAAACCTGAAGACGTTCGGTATAGCAAGTATCATCTCTCGCCGAGCTCCCCGCCCGTGGGGAGTCCGTCGATACGGGCCGGGTCACATGGACCGCGTGCCTGATTAAGAACTCTAACAAGATCGAAAAGCCGATTGATTACAGCCTAACGAACGTTATTCCACGAATTGTTCAGAGACTATCCCGTAACGTTGTTTTATGTTATTTTGCGCGATTTCAACTTCGTTAAGTTCCAACACGATTGGCTTACCCTTCCCGATCATCTTTATGACGTATCGATCAGGTTTTCTATCGAAAGCATTTGCGAGGTCTTTAAGAGTTTTAATTTTTCTGCCATTTACTTCGTCAACCATCGCATTTACCAAATCCTCGCAGTGGGTATTCACGGGATCGCGCAAAATGGCACTTAAGACGATTATTTCAGGGTGATCACGATAAATTTCGTCCGATACGAAACGACTATAATAGTGATTTAAGTCTAGGTCGGTATTCTTATAGGCAGTTAATAAATTGTGTGACAGCGGTTGAAACAGTAACCCGGCGAATAGAACGAACTCCGGTTTTCTGTCATAGTCGCGCGCGAAGATAGCAAAGGGCCACGCGCCTTTTAAGGGGACATTGCGTTCGAGTTTTTCATTGTTACGAATAATCTCGAATTTAACCTCGTCGCCGTGAAACTTTCGCTCGACTACCTCCTCAAGTTGCACGTATTTTCCGCCGATTCGGATGTGACCATCGGCATTGATCGGATGTCCGTCGATACTTAAAAGTACGTCGCCAGGTTCTAATACGCCGTAAGCAGAGCCAGCCTTCAATACGGTAGTGACGACAACGCCCCCAGGTCCTTCTGGCAGCTTCAGGCGGGCACGGTAACTCGGGTTGAGCAGGTTGTGGTAGTTAACGCCTAGTTCCACGTAGCCATCGTAAGTGGTGTCCCTGATATCGTCGAGGAAACGTCCGATAACTGGTGTCGGAATCATATACCCTGTGTTTTGTGCTACACTTCCACTGTATCCCTGGAAAGCGACGCCGACGACCTTGCCGTCTTGCATTACCGGGCCGCCGCTATTACCGGGATTAATGGCAGCGTCTATTTGAATCGTCAAGTGCGAATCCAGGCCCGAGTGACTATAGGTTCTGAACTCGACGCGCGAGACCACACCACGCGTTACCGACATTCGCTGGCCACCGATCGGGTACCCGCATGCGGTCACCGTGGAGTGTAATTCCGGAATTGGTCCGAATTCGAGGGAGTTCGTTCCGATGAAGAAAGCGGGATCATCTACGGTAAGCACCGCCAGATCACAATCGTGCGCTATATGCAACACTCGGGCAGCGTATTTCTTGGGATCACCGTCTTTGTCCACGATGATAAACTTAGCGTTACTCACGACATGCGCGTTCGTCAGAATTTGGGTCTCCGAAATAATAAAGCCACTTCCGACGCTGCGCCCAATTCTCCCAGGGTTCCACGGTGCGTGGTAATCTAGAGTTTGGCTCGTAACAAGGATTCGGACTAAGCTCTTTCGTACGAACTCCGCATCTAATCGCGCGTAACCGAGAGGAACCATCAGTAGTGAGATTATGGACCCTCGGATTAAATTTAGTTTAATGTTCTTCAATGAATTATCCTAAGCGGGTAGACTGCAAGCAGTCGAGTCTCCGAATAACGCTAATGTAACTGTACATGGGATACCACTGGTATGATTCACCGCTATCTCGTCCCTTCTTGAGTCGCGGTTATCCGGTTCGTATCGACGGACTCCGCTCACGCGGAAAGCTCGGCTAGACGTTATGGAAATTATACTGCACGCAGTATAATTTTTGGATAGCTTTGATTTTATCAGCCAAGAATTTTCGAACGATATTTCGTCCCGCATGTGGGACCATGACGTTCGGTATAAAAGACTCCAGGATTGTCAGCGTATTGGGTGTGAGATCGCCAGAGTCCGGCAAAGCGACGACCTATATGACGCCTAAATAGTTAAATTGTTGCGTTTAATCGTTTTTTCGGGCACTCGAATCCGAGTCAGGTCCAATATTTGCTCATTTGAGTCGCCTTCGATGCGTACATGCGGCGAGAAACGACCGAGGAGTGCCTCTCCGAAATTAACCTAGCATTAACCTGAAGACGTTCGGTATAATTAATCAGGCTGGTTACAAAAAGCGGTTAATATAAACTATATTCGTGTAATCTGTATTTGGATGATCACAATTGTTGCGAGGAACTCGAATGGATCTTACGACTTTCGATTTTATCCTGCCTGAATTTTAGAAGAGCCGACCAGTCGATTTAACACTTGAACCTATGACTAACATCTACCCGGAAACGCTGGAGCGACTAATCTACGCATTAAGCGGTTTACCCGGCGTAGGTAAGCGATCCGCGGAGCGCATGGCGTTAGCATTGCTCGAATGGGACAGTGAGCGCCAGCGGGATTTAGGCGAAATAATCGCAGTGTTGAACGATCGTATTACGGAATGTACAACTTGCGGAAACTTTGCGGAATCGGAAACGTGTCGAATCTGCGCTGACCCGACCCGGGATCACACGCTGGTTTGTGTTGTGGAAAACGCGAGGCAAATACCTATTATTAATAAATGCGGCCGATACATCGGCGTTTTTCACGTTCTGGGAGGACGCCTTTCACCACTCGATAATATTTGTCACAGCGACTTGAACATAGACGCCCTGTTCCGACGTATCTCGGAGCGGCATGTGAAAGAGGTTATCATTTCGACGAGTCCGGATGTTGAGGGAGAGGCAACCGCTGTCTACCTCGCCAACGAACTAGCGCGAGCGTTTGATCTTGAAGTGACACGTATCGCTTTAGGCGTACCGTTGGGGGTGGATTTAGCTTTCGCCGATGCAGCCACCATGGCTATGGCAATCGAATCACGACGCCCGATGAAACGCACGTAACCATTTCGCTGTCCAATCCAAAGGATCCCCGTATTCTATCTAGGCAATACGACCATGACCAACAGGTCATAAATCGCGTGTGACCAGGCTGCGATACCGAATCCGCGCACAACGTAAAGTACGTTCAATGCCACGCCGAATAGAAACCGAAATGTGAAGCTTGGGAGAGTAAGGACGTCACCAAACGGCCCGATATAATGAACCCAGCTAAATATCAGCGCGCCAATAATCACGGCTATCACGTTACTGGTTACTTCCTTTGCAAACAGGAACTTCTTTAGTCCCAGGAACAAACCGCTTACTAAGAGCACACGAAAAAAGAGTTCTTCATACAATCCGGCACCCAAAGACAACGCGACGTTAAGCCACATGTTTTCTCCGGACTGCAACGGATTAGTTTCTAACTCGACGAGTACCAACCAGATATTTGTAACAAATAATTTCGAAACTATGCCAGAGATTACGACGGCTAGAAAGACGCTGTAAAGGAAGCTTTCAAGGAACATCCAATAGAAATAATGCGGTGTAATCTTAATTTTTTTCTTGCGCTCAAAAAGGCAGATAATAACCCCGAGCAGAAACGCCATAAGCCCAAGGGAAAGGTGTTCTCTGCCACCGATCGTAGACAGAATCTGTTTAATCCAGATATCAGCGCCAACTCTAATCGCCGGCCCCCGAACGGGATTCGCTCTCAGGACGATCAATTCGTAGGCGACAAACAGTGGTAACGCGGCGAGAAAACCATAGGTAGCGGTTCGCGTCGCGGAAAGATATTTATTCAGAGAAGATTTAAAATTACCCAGCATTTCGCTCGTGTTATCGCCTGAAACATTTCGTAATGGACTAATGTTTCTAAAGGTTTCGAGGTTCTGTTAAAGGTCTCTTTAGTCGTGCGTATACTGTTTTGACCCCGCAGGTAACGCGGGGATATTATACTGCAAGCAGTACAATTTTTGGATGGCTTCGAATTTATCAGCCAAGATTTTCCGAATGATATATTTTTAACCGGCATAGCCACCTAGGCGACGCCTGGTCGAAAACTCGAAGGCGTTCAGTATATATACGAAGCCGATTCGCTGTACTGCCAGACCCAAGTAGACGTTGGCGCGAACCTCCAATCGTTATGAGTCAAACTCACCGCATAACCGACTAAGATAGTGACCCAATCCGCAAAATCGACAAACACCCCGCTTTTTACGTGGAAAGAATTAATCCAGGTGACGAACGGGGAATGGCTCATTGCGCCCCCGCAGGGGCCGGACTATCCGGGAATTGATCGAATCTCAACCGACTCGCGGGCAATCTCCGAGAATGCGCTATTTCTGGCATTGGAAGGAGAACGATTCAACGGTCATGACTTCATCGACGATTCGATCAATTCCGGTGCCGCCGCGGTATGCGCCTCAGAGATTTCACGGCACCGGCAGAATCTACTCAGCGCGCGTGGTATTCCAACCCTGATTGTAGCGGATACGCTTCGAGCCTACCAGCAGCTTGCCCGTTACCACCGAATGCGATTCGACAAATTAATTGTTGTTGCCGTTACGGGTAGTTCCGGGAAGACGAGTACCAAGGAGATCGTCGCTGCGATTTTGAGGGCACACGCTTCCGCCCATATTTTAGCGACCGAAGGGAATACCAATAATCAAATTGGCGTACCATCGAATCTGCTCAAGTTAACTCATCGTCACACCGCTGCGGTCCTCGAGTTGGGGACAAATTCACCCGGGGAGATTGGTATCCTCGTCGATTTGGTTCACCCGAATATTTCTATACTTACTAATATCGGTCGTGTACACTTGGAAGGACTGATGGACCTTGACGGGGTGCTGCGGGAGAAAACGGCGATATTCTCTACCTTATCCGCCACCGCGAATGGAGTCGCTATCTACCCGTATTCGCTGCGTGATTCTCTGGAACTGAGGGAATTAGTTGCAGAAATTAAGTCGGTAACCTTCGGTACCGAAAGCGGGGCGGATTATCGTGTCAGTTATGAAGGTGGAGGTCTGGACGGTTCACAATTTCGTTATACCGGTCCGCGAGATTTGCAGCCCATCGAGGTGAAATGGCGCATTCCCGGGGTACATATGGCGTTAAATGCTACCGTCGGCCTAGCCGTCGCGGATCTTTTGGATATCGACCGTTCCGCGGCTACTTCAGCGTTGCGCTCTTGCCGACTGCCTCCTATGCGTATGGAAGTATTTAGAAACCAGGGAATTTGTTGGGTTAACGACGCCTATAACGCGAATCCGGAGAGCGTGATGGCTTTCATCGATTGGTTGCGATGTTTGAACTGGACAGATCAGGAATCCGGCTCGAAATACATAATCCTCGGTGATATGTTGGAACTCGGTAAGAATGAGTGCCAACTTCACCATGATATTCTCGTCAAGACCAAGTCCAAACTCCCGGGTATGGTCGTTATTGCAGTCGGCGAAAGGATGGTTGCCGCGGCTGCAGGGCTGGAAGTCCAAGCTTTCGAAAAAATAGAGAATCTGCGGAAGTGGCTGTTTCAATCGGATCGATTACAGCCTGGCGACACTGTCGCCTTGAAAGGTTCCCGTGGGGTGGCTATGGAACAGCTCCTCCCGACCGAGAGAGATTAGGGAGTTCGGCAAACCCCGCTTTTCAGCAACCAGGTGTTCTGCTGTCCAGCGGAACTATGCCGGTTTAAAAAGATTGCTCGGAACCTCTTGGTGATTAGTTATAGCGAACGTCTTCATCCCATGCGGGCCGAATTATTGTTTCCGCCGCGGCGGATTTCGCTAGGCTCAACATAGATCATCTTAGGTAATGAATTCGAAGTCGTCCCAAAATTGTACTGCTTGCAGTATAATACGTTCGAGAAGGATAATGGAGTCGATACTTAGCAAAATAGTAGATCGCAAGAAAATCGAAGTCCGCGAAAAAAAGAGAGTAGCATCAGCGATTTCGCTCGAACGCAGTACAAAGTTTAGTGATGAAACCCGAGGATTCGCGGCGTCTCTTCGCGAGAACTCTCGACGTAAACCCGCGATAATCGCGGAGATCAAACGCGGATCACCATCGTTGGGCTGTATTCGTCCAGAAATGGACGTAAAATTTCAAGCAGCGGCGTATGATCGAGGCGGTGCGAGCGCCTTATCCGTTCTGACGGATTCAGATTTTTTTTACGCAGATGAACATGATTTCCCGGAGGTGCACAATTCCACCACACTTCCGATCCTGCGCAAGGAGTTTATAATCGATGAATACCAAGTCGTCGAAAGCAAAGCGATGGGAGCCGATTGCATACTGTTGATAATGACTATTCTCAAGGATCATTGCGCTCAGACACTGAGCCAATTGGCGCATGAACTTAGTATGGACGTTCTGGTGGAAGTTCATTCATCTACAGAACTGCAGCGCGTCCTTGATAACATCGACTTTGACCTAATCGGTGTTAATAATCGGAATCTCAGCACGTTCGAAACATCTCTGAATACTGTGTTGGAGCTGGCAAATCTTGTTGGCGATCAAACCTACCTTGTCGCCGAATCTGGTTTAAGCAGCGCCGTGGATATTAGCAACCTATATGAGCGCGGGATAAACAAGTTTTTAGTCGGAGAAGCGTTTATAAGAAGTAGCAATCCTGAAGAAACGGTTCGTTCGTTCGTGGAACGTAACCAGGCCTAAAATAAACGAACATTCCGATTCGTAATCTTTCTGGTTTGTTGAGGTGAAATTTGGAAAGGGATTACGATTATAATTACGAAGAAAATCCAACGAAAAGTTCGCTGGAATTCGAACTGGCAGTTAGACAGCACAACGCGTCTGGTCTGTACCCTTAATACGATCAGCGTAACACTAATATCGATGAATTATGAACTATCCTGAAATAGATATAGCAACGTTTGACGGAAGATTTGGTGAGTTCGGCGGTCAATATGTCGCGGAGACTTTGATGCCCGCATTAAGTGAACTAACGACCGCCTTTAACACTGCGATTCGAGATCCACGTTTTCTCGATGAATTGAACATGTATTTGAAAGACTACGTGGGGCGTCCCTCCCCGCTATACTTCGCCGATCGTTTGACTCGTCATCTAGGCGGTGCGAAGATCTATTTCAAGCGCGAAGATCTCAATCATACCGGTGCTCACAAGGTAAATAATACGCTCGGCCAGGTTTTGCTCGCTCGGCGAATGAATAAGCGACGTATTATCGCAGAAACCGGTGCGGGGCAGCATGGCGTCGCAACCGCGACCGCTGCCGCGTTGTTCGGACTGGAATGCGAGATTTTTATGGGCGAGGAAGATATTCGCCGCCAGCAGGAGAACGTCAAGCGTATGAAACTTCTCGGTGCGCAGGTTACCTCCGTAACCAGCGGCACGAGAACCCTAAAGGACGCAATGAACGAGGCGATGCGAAACTGGATCGGGACGGTCGATCATACCTTTTACGTTATCGGCTCGGTTGCCGGACCGCACCCGTATCCACTGATGGTTCGAGAATTCCAGAGCGTTATCGGGAAGGAAACACGAGAACAGATTCAAGCTAAAGAAGGGCGATTGCCGGACGTCGTTGTCGCATGTGTCGGGGGGGGAAGTAACGCGATTGGTATTTTCGCGGCTTTTCTGAATGATCCTGGCGTGAAACTAATTGGAATCGAGGCAGCTGGATGTGGGATGGCTACGGATAAACACGCTGCAAGTATAACGGGCGGAGAGATCGGGATCCTTCACGGAAGCAAGAGTTATGTTCTGCAAACAGACGACGGGCAAATTCGCAGCGCCCATTCAATTAGTGCAGGTCTGGATTACCCGGGTATCGGCCCAGAGCACGCTTGGTTGCATCGGTCGGGGAGAGTTGAGTACAAGGCTGTTACCGACGACCATGCTGTCGAAGCGTTCTTGGAGTTAACCCGCTTGGAAGGATTGCTGCCCGCCTTGGAATGCAGTCACGCCGTCGCGTACGTGATGAAAGCGGCCCCCACTCTTTCAACCTCCGATATTGTGATACTTAATCTTAGCGGTCGAGGCGACAAAGATATGGCAACAGTGAATCAGTATTTGAAAGATAAGGCTGAGGTAGCGAAAAGATGAATCGAATTGAACAAATATTTGCGAAGGACAACAAGGTGTTTATCGCGTTTGTCACTGCGGGTTATCCGTCTGTCTCGGAAACATTAGACGTGCTCGATATCGTCGTTGATAACGGCGCGGATATTGTGGAACTCGGGTTCCCGTTCTCTGATCCGACTGCGGACGGCAAAGTAATTCAAGCGACGTCTCAGTTCGCACTGGATCGTGGATTTAAGCGCGACGATTACTTTATGATCATGAAGAAATTTCGCCAAACTCACCCGGATACTCCAATCGTCGTATTTAGCTACTTCAACCCGATCTATCAGTACGGTACTGATAACTTCATCAAACGAGTTCACGAAGTTGGTGGAGATGCAGCATTAATCGTTGATCTCCCGCTTGAGGAACAAAATGACGTACTCACCGTCCTTAATAAATACGACCTTCCTTTGATTCAGCTCGTTGCACCTACCACGCCGGCTAATCGATTGCAGAGAATCCTCGAATGCGCGTCCGGATTCATCTATCAAATTTCGCTGCGCGGCGTTACCGGTATGCGCGACGAAGTCAAAACAAGTACGGCCGACCAGACGGAGCTGATTCGAAAGTATACTGATCTTCCAGTCGCACTCGGATTCGGAATTTCGTCAGTGGAGCAGATACGGTCCGTAAAATCTCCAGTTGACGGGCTCGTGATCGGCAGTGCTTTAATGGATTTATTGATCGCAAATGGCTCCGAATATAAAGACGCATTGGGTCGAACAACCCGCGCTTTCGCTAAGGCGATACACGAACGCGACTAGTGTGCCGACGCGGGTAAGACGCAGTTATTGCATCGTTGGCATTGCTGAAAGCCCAAAGAGGTTCAATAAAACATCGCTTATTTATGCAACCAGACACCTGCCTTTGAACTTTAATCAAGCAAAATCGCCGATAATCTGAAGAATCCTGATGGGAAAACACGACAAGATCGAGGAGCCTAATACAATCTCCGAAGACAACCTAATCTCTTCCATAGTTATGTACCCGAAGAAGATGGTTAGAAAGCGATCCATCATCAGTTTGATAAAGAACGTCAGCAGGAAGCGATACGGAAGTGGGGCTGATAGATCCGATCTTACGGCAAAGGAACTGAGGCTGTTTAGTTCCATCCTAGCTCGAAAGGAGAACGAGGAAAAATACGAAATCAAGAAAAAGGTCTCTGCAGGCGGGATGGGGAATATTTTCTACGTCTTCGACAAGGATTTCCGGAGGCATACAATCTTGAAAATGATCCTGCCGGAACATAAGCAGAACTCAGTTCTGATTAGAAGCTTTATTCGAGAAGCGCGGATAACGGGGCAATTGGAACATCCGAACATCGTGCCAGTGCACGACCTCGGTTACCTCCCGAATTTCGGGATCTATTTCACAATGAAGTATGTCGAAGGGGAGTCCCTCCTCGATATCATCCGGCAACTCGAACGGGGAAACCGAGATTATCACGACCGCTACGATTTTTACACATTGCTGAATATATTTCGTAAAATTTGCGACGCCGTATCGTTCTCCCATTCGAAGAAGATCATCCATAGAGATATTAAACCTGCAAATATCATGGTCGGAAATTACGGAGAGGCGTTGTTGATGGACTGGGGGCTGGCGAAGAACGCATCGAAACAAGTTTCTGAAATCACTCCGAGAAATCTCGACGTCGCGTCGCCGGGGAGTCATAGAGGAGATGCGACACGCTTCGGGATAATAAAAGGAACTCCTGCCTATATGGCGCCAGAGCAGGCGATTGGCGATACAAAGAACATTGATTACTATAGCGATATCTTTCTTCTTGGTGCAACACTTTACCATCTCTTCACGTACCAGCCTCCGTATAGCGGTACCGAAGTATTAGGGATTATCAAGAAAGCCCAAGGACACGACATGGTACCGCCGGAAGAGTTGTGCTTCAAGAATCAACAGCTGTCAAAGGAACTATGCCGGATCATTAGCAAATCAATGGCGGCGGAGAAAGGGGATCGCTATCAGTCTGTGCAAGAAATGTCAAGCGATCTTGATGATCTTATCCACGGCAAGATGGAGTTTAATACACGCACATTCGAGCCTGGTGAATATCTTGTGCGTGAAGGGGAACTTGGCGTAAACTCGTTTATAATTCTAAAGGGACGTGTGGATGTACACAAGGATATACGTGGGAAAATATTTTCGCTGGGACAGCTGAACGAAGGAGATTCCGTCGGCGAGATGGCGCTCATTACCGACGCCCCGAGAACGGCAAGTGCAGTCGCCCTGGAAGCGACAGAAGCACTTGAACTGGACAAGCGCCTTTTTACTCATAACCTGGAAAAGCTACCGTCTTGGATGGAAAAGACGATTGTAGCACTGGCTGACCGTTTGAGTGACGCGAATACGCGTTTAGCAGACAAGTAAAACCAGTGGGGTCTTAGCCTGATTAATTCATGCGATTCGTCGCGAGAGCGCTTAACTCGCTCATAATAAATCGATTAGAGAAAACTTGACGGCGAAAGTGAATATTCATTCACTGAGATGCAAAGTTGAGCTAATCGGCTTATTTGAGCAGAGATTAGGGCTTGTAGCAGAATACTGATGAATTATTCAGGTTAGGGTTCCAACAACGAGAGAACCGTATCAATAGATTTATCACGGACCGAATCTTTCAATTTCTGAAGCTTTCTTGCTGTGCGTAAATTCTCTTTCATCTCGACGACCATGTGTTCCACAACCTCGCCAGAATCAAGCTGGGCTTTAATTCCTTCAGGGTTCGGATTTATTTTATTACAGTACTCCAGACAGAAACCCCAAAAATTAGCGGCAACTTCCGGTTGGCCACGGCTAATGTGGTTTTCTGCAGTTTCTGCCAGCCAATTGGGGTAGTCCGCAATTACGCGCGTAACATTCATAACCAGAATTTGCTCAGCCTCGACACGGGCCCAGTCTTTCATCTGACTGGACACCCAAATTACGTCGTTTCGCAACTCGGGTTGCTTGGCCTCAGGTCCGGATACTTTCTCGATCTTAACAATAGTTTCACGCGGGTCAATCTTCTCACGCACGAACCGCTTTTTCATGAACTCATTGATTTCGAAGAAATCTTCTATATTCCGATGCAGCACCGTGAAGGTGAGACGCGCGTGAACCACCATATCCAAAGCCGTCGTGTGCTTGGTATAGCGATAGATTTTTTGGGTGAATAGTAACTCGGGTATTCCAGTTGTAACTTTGTTCTTTCTCACGCGATCCAGGAACTCCGGATTGTCCCCTTGAATGACTTCTCCAAACCTCGTCGCAAGCTCAAGGTTTTCCTCCGGCAGTCCTTTGTCAACGGAAAATGAACCGATGTTACCTTTCGAAAGAACGTAGTCGATTTTCTTGGCATCATCGAGCGCGTCACTCAGTTCTACACCATAAACGAGGTCATGCTTGCGGAGGCGGTTTTGGAATAGGACTTCCAAGTCGCGCAGGAATGTCGTTCCCAGCCCTGCATGGCCTGATGTGAACTTTCCTAGAATGAGTTTCCGCTGGACCCAGGTCTCGAAAAACTCAGTCGACCGTTTCTGTAAATCGTCCAAACGCTTTAATGATTTGTTCATCGCTGCCGGTAGTTCTTTGCCATTGTCCTTCGCGAACGAGATCAACTCGTGTAACATGTCGGAAATAATCAAAGCGACCCCGTGTCTCTCCGCGTTTTCCATCTCCGTAGAACCAAAATCGAGGAAGTGATTTGCTGCGTCCGGTAGTGTCGACAAATAGAGTTTCCACAACTCATCAGCAATGACGTCTTTAATCGGAGATGTATATGTGCTAGCCTCATCCGTTTTGGACTTAAACAGCAGGTACGCACTCCAGAAACGCTTTTTTCCTGTTAATTCGCGTAACTCTTCCACCCAAAGCTTTGCTCTCGCCAGGCCCACATCTCGCTGCAAGTTACTGAATTCTTCGGAAATCTGCCCCAACGCGCGTGACAGGTAGATATCGTCCAACCAAGTCTTCACTTTTACTTCAAACGCGCTTTCCGTATCCGCGATTAATTTTTCGAGTTCTGCTTTGTTCTTGGACTTTCCCTTCAGATTCTTCAGTCGATTCTCAATGGGGACTAACTCGTGTTTTCTAAATTTCTTGATCTCACTAGAAAGGTAGTCGACGCTTACAGTGGCGATGACTTCGAGTAAATCTTGATTAGTCGGGTAGTCCATTGCTCTCGCGTGCAACTTCTTATAGGCTTCCTCGTAGTTGCCTTTCTTCGCCTCGTTCTTCGCGTGAAGAATTACTTCCTTAACAAGATACGTTTCCTGACTCGCTTTTAGCTTAGTCGTTGCCACGCTACGGTCACCAAACTTGTTTTCCGGCAAGAAAAGTTCGTCACCGAACTCTTCCAGCCATTCCGGGAAGCCTGTACTTCTAAGGTTTCGAGCCCAGGAAAACCCCAAGCACTCGCGGAGTTCCGGTTTTATCTTAATCGGATTCTCGAGCGCCTCCACTGCCTCGGAAATCTGGCCCTTGCTGGGAACGTCACCCGTGAAGAACAGATCGCCGTCGAGTAGACGGAAGAACGAAAACTGGCCGGATTTCTTTTTACACCAGTTCCGGAAAATAACTCGGCCTGTTTGATACCGGACTTTTTCAACTTCGTCAGCATCTACGTTCATGAACAACTCCACTTCGTCACTCTCAAGTAGCCATGTCAAAACTGCCCATTGGCTATCTGCAGTCAAAGGATATACATTTCTGGCAAATCCAAGGTTGAACTGCGCGCTGGGCGGGGAGATGCAACTATTTCCGCAGAACAACCCCGCGAATAGTAATGTATAAATGATTATACGCGGCCGAATAAACGGCTTATACGACGATGTATTGGAGTCATTTTTCATTGAAGTCTCCCTGAGGATTTATACGAGTCTGTCAATACGACTTGAAATATATTTCTAAGTATCTGGAACAAAACGGTATCACGTTGCCCTGAGAATTGCAATCAAGGTTGGTTGATTCCACTAATTTTTGGTGTGTATTTTCGTAAGTGGAATTGGAAGAACTAGACGTATCCCGACGAGTTCGGGTTTTTTCATGTCGGGGTGAATTCGTTTGCGGTAGGTCGCAGTGAGCTTGGTTACTGAGGACCGTAAATCGCCGCCCCGGGCTATATTCCGCGGCGTCGATCCTGAAGCGAGCTCTGCGATTGGATTGATTAGCGCTTTGTCCTTATACTCTCCGAACCAGTCGGAAACCAGTTCAGATAGGTTGCCGCGCATTAAGTATAATCCGAGATGATTCGGTGAAATCCTGTTCGCTTCTAACACCGCCGGAGAGCAAGCAAGGACTGTCTCTTTCCCTGCATCTCCAAACCATGGAGAGTCAATCATCGTATCACTATCCGTATTCGGATTATATTTACACGCGTACTCCCACTCAGCCTCGGTAGCGAGACGATACCCGGTCGCGTCACTAACGAACGTCCAGTCGGTAGGTTTACTGTCAATTTCGTTATCTTTTTTGCAGGCGTATGCAGTCGTGAGGTCATATCGTTTGCTTAACCAATTGCAGTATCTTACAGCGTTCACGTAATTTATCCCGGACACGGGCGCATCGTTATTCTGGAAGAGGGTGACGTCTTCATGTTTCTGTGCGAACTCTCGGTAATGGCCGACTAGAACTTCGAACCTTCCCATATAAAACGGCGTATCCAGTTGAACACTGTGTTCTGGTTTTTCGTTTACGTACTTGGATGAATTGTTTCCCATTACGAAGGTCCCGGGCGGAACCAGGCACAACTCTATTCCAAGCGTATTCTTCATCGACTGAGGGAAGACTCGGAACCAAGTTCGGTCGTCGACTTTCACGTTGCTGGTCTCGTGTACATCGGAGGTTTTTAAGCCTGGCGGCATTAAGTATGATCGCAGGTTTTTCAGTGACAACAAATTCTCCAATTCCTCGATCGAAAGATTCAATTCATCCAATGCTGCATACGTCCAGCCGCGGAGATTCTTCAATGCGGCGAGATCTTTTGCTGATTGTTCACCGATCAAGTAAGCCATTTGCAGCGTGAAAATTTCGATTCGAAATATCTTGGCGCCTGCATCCGGGAGTCCCTTCGATCTAGCACGCTTAAGGAAATCGAATGCAACCAGTATATTCTCCCTTGGAGACTTCTGCTTTATTAGATCGAGTTTCGCGGATTCTATGTAATTATCGACCTGCTCCAACTCGTTCCTGTAAATTGTTGTGGGATCGTCTATTAGCTGTTCAGCTTGTGCGTAGATATCCTCGAACGCCTTCTGATCGTATACGTCAACATAGGCGGTTAAGTTGAGTAGGTTTATCTCGGTAAGTAGAGCAAGAATCTGCTTGCAAACTTCATTTCTTCGGGACTCATTCATCGTCTCAAAGGCCGTCTCAAGCAAACTGGCGGCGGTCTTCAACCCAGCGTCAAATTTTGCGATTCTCCCTCGAATTTCACCCAGATTTCGATTGATTTCTGTTATTAAATTGGTGCCGGCGTGATACCCATCTGTAGCGCGTACGTAATGCTTATCCGCTATATCTTTCTCAGCCGACGCTGCGAGTTCGTCCAGTTCAGTAGCCTTCGCCGGTAAAAGTTTCTTCAATTCTGTCCGGTCGATTGCGCTGTACGATTCTGTGAATGCAGATTTGCGCTCATTAAGACGCGTTATTTGAAGGGGCTCAGGACCTCCCTCCGCGATCATTTGATCTGTTAGATCGTCGATCGCCCCATCAAGCAAAGATCCTGCGTTCTCATACTGTAGAATTGCTCTATCGTAGTCGAGGTTCTCAACCGCTTCTTCCGCGAGAGTTTTCGTTTGCTTCAGGCGCGCATGCTTCTCGCGCGTATATTGCTCAAGCAGCTTACGATCGAACTCGTTCAATCTGGCAATAAATGGATCTCTTACCCGTTGCAATCGGCTGCTGCGTGTGGCGATTTCTGCTGAAACGGCGAAAAGCTCTGACGCTTTCAATGCGGCTTCCCCACCGCGGATGTATAAATCATTGGCGATCGCATCCTGCGCTTCGGCAAGCGCTGCCGAAGCGGTTTGATACGGTTTCGTCTCGCTTGCCAGATTCTGATCCGCGTTTAGTTTCGCCGATGTTACGAGTTTGTTCATAAACTCCCAGAAGCTCTTTCCCGTCTGTTTGTTAAGCGCGGTTGCGGTTATGATCTTCTTCGTCTCCAACCGGCTCCCAAGTTTCTCTTTCGACAACCCGCCTAGTAGCTCCAACGTCTGCACATATAATTTATAAATTTCTTCTTGATCTCCGCTGGGTTTCTCCGCGATCTCCGAGAGTATGTTCCGAACGTTGCTCATCGATTTCTCGTACATGACCTGGGCTGTGGAGATCGACTTCTTATAGCTATCTATCTTGGCGGTTAGCTCGTCAAGGGACTCCTTATTCTCGGTGCCAATATACTGTGCCAATTTATCGCCCGAAGCCATGGCGATTTGCGATTCAGCATACGCCAGTAATTCTTGTGCCTGCGCTTCATCGATAGCAACTTGGCGCTTTGCTTCCGACAGATAGCTTGCCGCCGATGCGAAATGCGTATCATACTCTGTGAGTGCTTCAATTTTCTTCTGATCGTAGAGATTGTTGAAATGGGAAATTACCCACAGGATGACCACAAGAATTCCGATCACAGCGCCTACTTTTGATGCGTTCTTGGCGACGGTGCGCGATTGGACTTTATTTCGAGCATGTGCTTGCAGGTGGCCGGCCTTTACATGCGTCGACTGCAGCTTGAGAATTTCTCCACAGACGGCATCGGTTTTCGCCCAATTCTTTTCGTTCTTATACCTTTCGGCAAGCTCCCATTGTTCGTCGATTTCCTCTGAAAGTTGGATCGATTTATCCCGTAAATCGTTGCAGACGTCGGCTTCAATAGAAACTAATTCAGCCTGCTTGCAGAATTCGAAACACTTTTGATAGTTGTGAGATTCGAAGGCTTCTATCGCGTCGCTTTCTACCCGCTTTAGGCGTTGTTCGTTCTCGCTAAGTTCCTGTTCGAAACGCACCAGTTTCTTAAACCGTTCTTGCCATTGATCAGACTTTGAATCCGTTGTCTGCAGGACCTCTTCTTGAATTTTCTTAAGGTGATCAATTTCGGCTCTGGCCGACGCCAGCTTTTTATCACGATTGAAGTCAAAAAGCTGCTCTAATTTCTCATCGAATTCGGATCCGAACAATTTATGTCGAAGCTGTTCCGGAAGATTCCCAATGGTTGGATCTTCTGGATCGATTTCTTTGTAGCGAGTGATGAGATTCAACGCCGACTGGTAATCATTGCCTTCAAGCGAACTTTCAAGTTTCGTTTTCAGGTCATCGCGGACCTTGATCATTTCCGTAGCATCTTTGTGGAGTTGCCCGACTTTATCGACCAACTCCAATCCCTTCGTTTTCGGGAGATCAAGATTTTTCGGAAGGTTCGCGAATGCTTCCATGACGCCACCCCATTTCTTGGCATCACGCGACATACACATCCGCTCGTAGGTCTCGAGCACGCGCTTGAATAACGGCATATCCGTGCCGCACCCCGTGCAAAAGCCTCTGTGGATAGAGTTTTCCTTGTCGCATTCCGGGCAATTTATCGTAAGCTGCCGTCCGCAACTTGCGCAGAAATTGTCGTCGCGATCGTTTGATGTGTCGCAGAAGGGGCAAATATTCTCCAGAATCAAGGCGACCGTATCGCGTTTTTTCGACTCTTGGACGGTTATGTTATCCAAGTCCTTAATTAGGCCGTCGATACTGAAATAACGTTCTTCCGGTTTGGGGTGGATACATTTGAAGATAATATCGGAAAGGGCTTCAGGTTCGGGGATGAGGGAGGGCATTACGTCCGTCGGTTTTTCCCCGGTGAGAAGTTTGTACAATACCTTCCCCATCGAGTAGATATCAGCGCGATGGTCTACGTTTTTCGCATCCTGCCGCTGTTCCGGGGCCATATATCCCGGCGTTCCCATCGCATAGCCCGTAACCGATATATCCGATTCCATGCCGGCCCGAGCAAGCCCGAAATCCACGATCTTCGGGACAGCTTTTCCAAGGTCCGAAACGATCATCACGTTGTCGGGTTTGATGTCGCGATGAATTAATTTATTTCGGTGCGCGTAGTAGAGTCCCTGCGCGATTCCTTTCGTTAGCTCGATGGCTTCCATGGGGGGAAGTTTACCGACTTTCTTCACGTAATCGCTTAGTGAGCCACCGTCAATGTATTCCATGACGATGTAATAGCCGTCGCTATCATAATCGTAATCGTAAACTTCGACGATGTTTACGTGTTTTAACCGTGCGATGGAGATCGCTTCATTCTTGAACCGACTCAGCACTTCTTCAGCGATATCATCGGCAAAATTTTGTGATAAAAGTCGTTTGAGCGCGACCTTGCGATTGAGTTTCTTATCCAGTGCTTGAAAGACCGCCGCGAATCCGCCGCGGCCCAGTTCCTTTATAACTTCATAGCGTTCGCCGATCACCTTGGGCGAACCAGGTTCCTCACTACCCTTTTCGCTATCTTCGTCTTCGGTCGCAGAATGGCTGGTTGATTCTATTATAGTGTCAACAAAATCGCTGGCTTCGTCTTCGACAGCGGGCGCGCGATCTACCAAAAGCGTTGGTACATCCGCGGCCGAATCCCATCCACACTTCTCGCACGACTTTTGTTCCCCGCTGAGTTCTTCTTGGCATTTCGGACAAATCATGATTTTATCTAACTAAAATAATAGTTAATCACTAGCCTGCATTATGCACGAATTTCGTCATGAGAATACATAGCTTGTTTTAGGTTAATGAGTTATGGAGGTTGTCGGGGTGAAGAAATATTGAAATATTTCGAGATCCGACGTTCTTTATAACTCTTTTAGATGAAATAAGATACGTATTCGCAATAGAAAGTTTATGCATAGATCAGGCTCGGTATCGTGCCGGTGACTAAATTGGCTTTGATGTATATCGAACGTCTTCGAGTTTTCGAAAAATCGTTCGATATTTCTTGCGTATTTGGTTTGAAGTCGTCTGAAAATTGTACCGCTTGCGGTATAACCACACTGAGCCGAAGCCTCGCATCGGACTCCTGCATCAAAAATAGGCACAAAGCAATTTATAATAATTTTGTATATGGCACTCTCGGACAGGGAGATTTCATTATGGCGATAATCACGATATTACCATAGAAATACAATGAAGAAGCTAGCTGTAGCTAGGAGAATTTCAAATATCAAAGGGGAATTCGTGGAGGTATAGGAAGAGGAATAGATTTACTGGGAATTGTCCGAAAAGCGAATTTAGAGGTATTATAGTTCACGTCGCGCGGCACAGATAGATGCGAGGTGATATTTTGGCCAGAAAAACGCACTCGTGGTAAAGCCGACTTATCTATTCCAGGATATGTCTTCACCCGTTTCAATGATACCGATCTTTAACATTTTCTCCAGATATGGCGGCATTTCCTTAAACTCGAAATCGTAGAAAATTCCCTCGCTATTAGCTGTCAGTTCGATCGGATAGAGTTTCTCATCTACCATCTCAATTGTATCAAGCTTCAGGGACGCTTCCCCCATTTCCAGATGGCCACTACCGACGAATTTAAATTTTTTCGTATCCGTTGTGCAAAATGTAATCTTACCGAATTGGTCATTTATATAGGCTGGGATGCTCACTAGATATCCTTCTCCGGTTTTCATCCCTCGAATACTGAATATTGGTAGCGGTTCAGCTTTGCCTTTTAAGGGGATTGGATTAAAAGCGGAACCCAATATGCGCAACTTCGAATTCTTGGTCACTAATGATTCGCTTCCCATAACCATGTTTCCAAGCGCTTTCGACTCGATCCGAGCCGCAATATTAACATCGTCACCAATAACTGTATATTCCATCCGGTCTTGAGACCCGATATTACCAGCTACAAACTCGCCCGCGTGGATTCCGATTCCCATTTCTACCGGATCCGAGCCTTGCTCCTCCAGTTCCCGATTGAAGCGAACAATCGCATTCTGCATCTGCAGACTGCACGAAAGCGAATGGCCTGTATCATTTTCTACCGCAATAGGCGCTCCCCATATTGCCATAATCGCGTCGCCACCGAATTTATCTATAGTCCCTTTTTCGGCTAGAATGATCCCAACCATGATTCCGAAGTACTGATTTAATTGCTTGATTATCTCTTCAGCGCTGTTCTTTTCGCTCCGCGCTGTAAATCCTACAATGTCACAGAACATGGTACAGCCAGTTTTTAGCTCGCCTCCCAGCTGTACTTTGCCATTCATCACTTCGTTAGCGACCGCAGGCGAGAAAAAGCGTTGGAGCTGAGCGCGGCGATTACCCTCAAGCAGAACATCGCGGGCCAACTTAGAATTCCGCATAAAGAGAGCAGACTGAACCGCAACCCCGACTAAATCGTTCAGGTCCTTCGCCGTGAATGGATTAATTATATTAATATTCTCGACCTGCAGAATCCCGTAAATTTCTCCTTGCGAGATCAGCGGCGCGACTATTATCGAACATATATTCTGGGCGATAATACTTACGGCCGTGCCGAATTGCTCGTCCGCAGCCGTATCAGATACCAATAACGCCTCGCGGCGATTCAGAACGTCTTGGACAATAGATTTACTTACTTTGATCGCCCCTTGTTTTTTCTTGGGATCACGATATCGAACAATTTTGACTTCAACCGTGTCAATTTTGTCACCAGTGAGCAACAAGGCCCGGTGTGCTTGAGGGAACACGGTCAAAAGGCATTCAAGTATCGTATCGAATAATTCATCTTCGTCCGTTGTTGAAGATAAGGCGTACGTCACCTGATATAAATTATCAATTCTCTTTTGCAGGTCGTTGACAAGTTGGTCTGTTTCATCGCCTGGCGCCGCAAGCGATATCCCGATGTCTCCGACACTTCCAGGGCCGATAGCACTGGCCAAGTCTGTTGAAAACGGTGAATCCATTGACATCGCTTTGCTATACTTCTTCGCTTCGTCGTCTTCGAACACCACCGATTGTTTTACTGCTTCCTTTTGCTCCGGAGCAAGGAAGCGAACGATATAATTGCTGAGATTGATAAGGTCGTTGTTCGCCAACTTATTATTTTTTACTGGTTGTCCGTTTATATAACTCCCGTTACGGCTATTTAGGTCCTCGATCATGTATTTGCCATTAGTGCGAGAAATCTTACAATGACGACGAGAGATACCCGGGGAACGCAAGACCACCGTGCACGACGAATGCCGACCGATTACCAAGTCACCATCCACTTCGTATTTCTGCCCTTGTAACGCACCGTTTTCAATAACTATATAGGCCATAATAGAAAGCTGGATTCGTGTGAAAAGTCTTTGTTAACAAAGATTCAAAAGCTCGTACAAAAATTTCGCAATCAGACCGGACTCGGATGTCCAGGCTACAATAGCACAGACGTACCAGCCGATATCGCAAACCCGGAATGTAACCATAGTCTACTGACTAATAAAACTACCGTAATATTATACCGCGTTTATGTAGATATCAAGATTATCTTGGCTAATTTTACGGACACATGTCGTGAAGACCGAGTGCGGCGGCCGGAGTCGGCGCACGACACGAATCTTCACGGATATTACCTTTCAGAGATGCACACCAAATTCCAGTGCATTTACCGCGCGAGCTTGCTCTTTCGTGCATTATTTGAGCCGGTCGCGTGCGAGAATCTATAAATAGGTATATACGCTTGTAAGACCCGAGCTATAACATAATATTCTAAAATTTATTTATTGATCAAGAGACTTTAACCTAAATCCGTGAAAAAATACGAGTGAAGCAGTGCAACACTTTGGAACAGAAATTGTTGCAAGGATACGGAGGCATACCCGTAGGTCTGTCGAGTCTCCTTGTAATATCTTTATGACCAATAGGTTACGTTGATTCACCGGATTTTTTCACGGATTTAGGTTAAACTATAGAGCCTCTTGTGGAAGCGTTTTCCAAGGTGCGCACCAAAGAAGATGACGCCCTCCTTGCGATGTGCGCTGCAAGACGTCGATAAGAATTCAGGAGACCCACTGTGGATGAAAAAACGTATATGGCGGACGATGGTTTTCGGGAGAACGCCTATATAGGCAGCCTGGAGCAGTATCGTGAAATTTATGATGAGAGCTGTCGTGACACCGATGCATTTTGGGCACGAATCGGTCGGGAGTATATCTCTTGGTTTCACCCGTTCAGCAAGGCTCGGGAATATAATTATCACGAGGCCGAAATTAAATTCTTTATAGGCGGAAGAACCAATGTCTGCTACAACTGTGTAGACCGTCATCTTGACTCGCGTGGCGACCAGACGGCAATTATCTGGGAAGGCAATGAAATCGATGATGAGACAACGCTTTCCTATCGGGAATTGCACACTCGTGTTTGCAAATTCGCTAACGTTCTAAAAGCGAACGGTGTTGAAAAAGGTGACCGAGTGACGATTTATATGCCGATGATTCCAGAACTAGCGATTGCGATGCTGGCCTGCGCACGAATCGGCGCAATACATTCAATTGTATTCGGCGGATTTTCAGCAGATTCTTTAGGTGGTCGTATGGAGGACTGCCGCTCTCGATTCGTCGTTACTTCCGATGAGTTATTACGGGGGAATAAGCGAATTCCCATGAAAAGCACAGTGGACGAGGCGATTTCCAATTTGGATTTTGTCGAGCGGGTAATCGTGTTCGAACGAACCGGGGCGAAAGTGCCGTGGGATTCAAGGCGCGATACCTGGTGGCGAGACGAAATGAGTAAAGTTGACGCTGACTGTCCGTGCGAAGAAATGGATTCAGAGGACCCGTTGTTCCTACTGTACACGTCCGGATCGACGGGTAAGCCGAAAGGGGTGATGCACACAACCGGCGGATACAACGCGTATGTCGCATATACGCACAAAATGATATTCGACTACCATGAGGACGATATTTACTGGTGCACTGCGGATATTGGTTGGGTCACCGGGCACTCCTACATTATATACGGGCCGCTGACAAACGGTGCTACGACGATAATGTTCGAGGGGATCCCGACGTATCCCGATCCGGGTCGTTTCTGGGCGATTGTTGAGAAATGGAAGGTTAATTCGTTCTATACAGCACCGACCGCGATTCGTGCGTTAGCCCGTTTGGGTCTCGACCATGTCACACCTTACGATCTGGATAGCCTCAAACTGCTCGGCACCGTCGGTGAACCGATAAACCCGGAGGCATGGTTATGGTACTGGGAACATATCGGCAACAAGAACTGCCCGGTCGTGGATACCTGGTGGCAGACGGAAACTGGCGGCATTCTGATCACGCCGCTGCCCGGCGCAACACCGCAAAAACCCGGGTCCGCAACTTTGCCGTTCTTTGGAATTAAACCGGCTATATTAGATCCCGAAACAGGGCAGGAACTAAGCGGTCCGTGTGAAGGCGTTCTGGCTATAAAGGAACCTTGGCCCGGGCAGATGCGCGGTGTCTACGGCGATGCATCACGTTTTAAGGAGACGTATTTCGTCCAGTACCCCGGATACTATTTCACCGGCGACGGGTGTCGACGAGATGTGGACGGATATTATTGGATTACGGGGCGTGTCGATGATGTTATTAATATATCAGGACACCGCTTGGGCACAGCTGAAGTCGAAAGCGCGCTTGTCCTTCACACGGATGTTGCGGAAGCGGCGGTAGTCGGAGTTCCGCACGAAGTCAAGGGGCAGGGAATCTACGCTTTCGTTACGGTAAATGAACGGGTGCAGATTTCAGATGCGCTCCGTGATGAACTGATTGATCTGGTTCGGAAAGAGATCGGTCCTATCGCAACACCTGATTATATCCAGTTCACCCCGGGACTGCCGAAAACGCGTTCCGGTAAGATCATGCGCCGTATACTTAGAAAGATCGTGGAAAAACAATCAGATCAGATTGGAGATATATCTACGCTAGCAGATCCAAGCGTAGTGGAGGCGATCTTAGATAACGCTCTTGTCTAACCCATTTCGGATCGGAATAGATCTGAATTCCGGAAACGAGAATAGGCTTGGTGTCACATCTGCGATTAGCATTTGTCGTGTTTGAATCGAAACTAATCATCGCACCATACAGCACGACGGTATTCCAGCAGCCTGTCTGGATATCAACAAGCCTAAGTGTTATCCAGGAATAATAACTACTATGACTATCCCATTGAAAGAGGTAGAAGAGCGGGCTCTTTTGTTACCGCCGAAGGAACGGGAGATTCTAGCAGATCGGCTCTTGTCGAGTCTTGATTCCGAACCCTTAACCCATATTAATGAAGCATGGATACAGGAAGCAGAAAGAAGATATAAAGAATATAAGGACGGTAATATCAAAGGTATTCCTGGGGATCGAGTGTTTAATGAAATTCGGCAGGAACTTGGATGGCAGAACTGATTTACCATCCTGAAGCAAAAATAGAGATCCGAGTAACCGCAGTGTATTACGAGAGTTGCCACGAAGGCCTCGGAAAAGCTTACCTGATCGCTATATAATCGGCAGTGCAAAGACTTACCTTATACCCAACTGCATGGCGGAAAATACGCCATCCATTCCGGCGTATCTTACTCAAAAGATTTCTCTACGGCATCATTTATTCAGTTGATGAAGATGGAATATTTATTGCTGCCGTTATGCATCTCAAGCGCAAACCGGACTATTGGCATGAGCGACTTTAGTGCTTGCTAAACAAAAAATTGATTCCTTACTGAAATTCCTTTTCGGGTGCTTTTCAGGGCTAATATTTATAGAGAATTCTGTATCCATTGCCTATTCTCCCGCCTGATTGTCCTCGTGTACCAAAATTAGTCTCTAATGCGGTAACTTGAATGACGAGATGACCGCGTCGGTGAGATACGCCCGATCATCGCATTCCGCTCATTTACTGCCCAGCGACTTCCATATCGTCTTCTACTTGGCAGGCATCCTTCGGCTTTATCTCTCCCGATTTGAGGCGCCTCACGTAGTCATCGGCCAGAGTTTTTACCTTACCTGACAGGATCACCATCCCGATGATGTTGGGGAAAGCCATACTCAATAACATTAGATCTGCGAAGTTTACTACGTTGGTCAGGCTTAAAACCGGACCGATCGCTATAATCAGAACGTAAATAACACGATAAATCGGAATCGATTTCCGACCGAATAAATACTCGCTTCCACGTTCACCATAATAACACCAGGAAATGACCGTTGAGTAGGCAAAGATTGTCGCCGCAATCGTCAATAGCATCGGCATAAACGACCCGACCGAACTAAACGCTTTGGCGGTGATCATTGCGCCTTTCCCAGCCAGCGCCGGATCTAGATGTGCGCCGGTAATAAGGATGGACAATGCCGTCATCGTGCATACCAGATGGGTGTCGATAAACGGACCTATCATCGCAACGACACCTTCTCTGACAGGCTCATCTGTCCTCGCCGCGGAGTGCGCGATCGCCGCAGAGCCCAGACCGGCTTCGTTCGAGAACGAAGCACGCTTTATCCCCTGAATCAATACACCTGCAAAACCACCGAACGTTGCTTCTGGTGAAAACGCCTGTGCGAAAATACTTTTAATCAGGCCTGGGACTTCAGTTAGGTTCGTAAAGATAATGATGAGGCATACGGAGCAGTAGAAGATACACATGGCTGGAACAAGCCGGCATGTAACCTCTCCGATTCTTTTGATACCGCCTATGATTACGATCCCGGCAGCAAAAGCCAATACGATCCCCACCAATATCGGATATGACTTTAGTATCGCGAATTGACCGGATAACAACTCGTAGGTTTGATTAGATTGGAACAGGTTACCGCCGCCGAACGATGCCCAAATTGTGAGAAAGGCGAACAACCCGCCGAATAGCTTTCCTATGGCAGGCATCGACGGGAACTTTTCAGTCAACCCCTCTTCAAGGTATACCATCGGCCCGCCAAGCACGTGACCGTCTTTATCTACTCGACGATAGAGTTGGGCGAATGTGCAGGATGAAAACTTTAAGCTCATTCCGAAGAACGCGATGATCCACATCCAGAATACAGCGCCCGGACCGCCCCATGCGATCGCAACCGCAACTCCGGCGATATTCCCCAATCCCACGGTCGCAGATAACGCCGAGGTTAACGCCTGAAAATGGGAGATCTCTCCCTTATCTTCCGGGTTATCATACTTACCGCGAATAACGCCGATACTGTGCGTCAGCAACCGGAGGTTTATAAACCTGTAGCGGAATGTAAAAAAGATTCCGCCACCAACAATAATGACCAGTAGTAGCGGAAGGTCGAAGCCCGGCGCCAAAGGAATCGGGTAGAACATGATCTTTCCGATAACCTCAACGAGCGATGCGAATAATTTATCTGTTTGGTCCTCAAATGTCATAATCGACTAATTCATTCCCTTGGCTAACTCTCACTGACTGGATCGATTCTGGTTATATAGTCAGCCGAATAATTAGTTCGGGTTAGACCCTATGTCAAATAATAATTCTCACAAGAGAAACTTGCTGATTGTCTATCAGTGCGACAATGTCATTGACCTACGAAGACGGCGAAAGAGTCGATTTCAGTTTGCACTCTGCACGCTCCTTCTGGAACCAAAAGTTGACTTGTGTGTCCTAGTATTTGTCGTAATTTGGGCGTGTCGATTTGGTACGGCGTTGGACTTCGCGCTCCGGTGTGTTATTGGTCCTGATCTCAACGAAACACGCCGAAAAGTGCAGTCCAACCGGGCATACCCACAGCAAGGGGAGTTGAGCAAATTCAATAGAACGATTTTTTTTTAGGCTAAAAATAAATAGAGGAAGTTAGGATTATGCAGCACGCGGATATTCAGGAACTTCAGAACGAAATAAAAGCAGCATCTTCATTCGTCCAAACCCTAAAGATAGAAATCGGCCGTTTTATTGTCGGCCAAGATCATTTGATTGATCGGTTACTCGTCGGGCTGGTCGCGAACGGACACATCCTGGTTGAAGGTGTCCCCGGATTGGCGAAGACTATGGCGATCAATATTTTGTCGCAAGCGATTGGTTGCGATTTCTCTCGAATTCAGTTTACACCTGATCTTTTACCGGCGGACGTAATCGGTACGACAATTTATAACCCGAAAGAGCACACGTTTTCCGTGAAGAAAGGCCCGGTCTTTGCCAATGTCGTACTCGCAGATGAAATAAATAGAGCCCCTGCAAAAGTCCAAAGCGCCCTGCTGGAGGCTATGCAGGAACGTCAAGTGACAATTGGCGGCAATACATTGACGTTGCCGCACCCATTTCTCGTGATGGCGACTCAGAATCCGATGGAGCAGGAAGGAACATACCCGCTTCCCGAAGCGCAGGTTGACCGATTTATGCTGAAGCTCGAGCTTGATTACCCATCTCGTGCAGAGGAGCGGGTCATACTTGAGCGTATGGCACATCCAGAGGTCACAGCGCGGGCTACTGCTGTGATATCCGTGGATGAAATCGTGAAGGCACGAGACTGGGTCGATAAGGTCTATCTCGACGAAAAAATCGCGGACTATATACTCGATATCGTATTTGCCACACGGAACGACAAACGCGACCAAATGTCGTCGCGCCAATCAGAAGCACAACTCGACGAGTTCTCCAGTTTGATTCAATACGGAGCATCCCCGCGTGCAACTATCAGTATGGCGATCGCTGCCAAGGCAGTTGCGTTCCTCGAGGGTAGGGCCTATGTGGTTCCGCAGGACGTAAAGGAAATAACGCCTGATATTCTTCGTCACCGTATTGTTCCCACGTACGAGGCGGAAGCCGAGAACTTAACAACTTCAGATTTAATTAAGAAACTGTTAGACGAACTTAGAACACCGTAACCATGTAAGGTTCAGTGCTTTAATGGTTAAAAAAGAAAGCCTAGCCGTGGTTTCTGATGCTCAGGTTTCGAACTTCTGAACCCCTGAACCTTTGAACCTTTGAACCCCTAAACCTTTGAACCCCTAAACGTTTTATGCTAACCAAAGATCTAATTGCGAAAGTTCGAAAGATTGAGATTCGTACCCGCAGAATCGTTGACGAACTCACCGGCGGCGCGTATCACAGCGTGTTTAAGGGCAAAGGAATGGAGTTCAACGAAGTTCGAGAGTATATCCCAGGTGACGATGTGCGGGCGATTGATTGGAATGTCACTGCGCGGACTGGGCAGCCGCACATAAAGAAGTTCGTAGAGGAACGGGAGTTGACGGTTTTTCTCTTGGTTGATGTCTCCGGTTCCGGAGATTTCGGGAGTATCGGTCAGCGAAAAAATGAGTTGGCGGCGGAGCTCGCGGCGTTGCTCGCGTTTAACGCTATCCGGAATAACGATCAGGTTGGTTTACTTCTGTTTTCCGATCAGGATGAACTGCATTTGCCTCCCCGAAAAGGTCGAGGTCACGTACTGCGATTGATCAGGGAACTTCTCGCATACGATCGACAAAGCAAGAAAACCGACATCCGGAAGGCCTTGGAAACATTCATGCGAGTTACGCATAGACGCACGGTTGTATTTGTTATAAGTGATTTCATTGACGAAGGATTTTATCAGGCGATGGCGATCGCGAATAAGAAGCATGATCTAATTGCAATTCGGATTTTGGATAAACTGGAACTGGGAATACCGTCCGCCGGATACATCGAACTTGAGGACGCCGAGACCGGCGAATCTCTCACATTCCCCTCCTTACGTCAATCGAATCGACGGAGTTTTGCCGTCAACAGCTGGTCGCAGCATCAGCAGGTGACAGACATCTGTAGTAGAGCCGGCGTCGATCTTATCGATATCTCTAACGGCGAGGACTACGTGCAACCGTTGATGCAATTTTTCCGCAAACGGGAAAAGCGGAGATAGCGACGGCAAGCAGTCTGCCATCAAACACGAAAATTTCGATCCTCTCTACCGCGAAAGCTAATCTTAGAGCAAAGGACTGCATGCAGTCTAATACGACACTCATGACGAAGAATAACAACAGACTCGCACTGATCGCCGTCGCACTTACCGTTATACTTATTCTCGGAGTCGCCGGTGCTTTCTGGTACACATGGAAGACAGACCCGAAAGTTGTGATCGCAGATCGAAAATCTTCGCCCGAAACGATTCACATTGGCGACGTGATCGGTCTTGAAGTTGTATTAGAGCTACCGTGGTATCGTCGAGTAACCGGCCCGTTAGCGTTCGAGCCCCCGGACGGGCTTCAAGTACTGACCAGCATGAAACCACGGTTTTCGCGCTTACGCTTCGGTAAATGGCGGTGGGTCTCTGTTCTAGAGCTTCAGGCGTACGATCTGGGCCCGTTCAAAGATCTGACCGCGACAATCGAATTAACGCCAGACCGCAACAACGAGAATGGGACACTTACAGTCGAACTCCCAGATATTTCGCCTACTTCTCAGCTTGATGACAGTGAGTCGAGCCTCGCGATGGCATCGGAGCTTACAGAGGATTTTTTGAACCGTTCGCGGCCGATGCCACGGTGGTGGCTGATAGCCGGTATTCTCGCCGCGATTGTCGCGTTCACGCTCTGGATGATGAGACGCCGCCAAACAGTGCGGGAACCGGAGGCGCCGAAACCATGGGTCGTTGCGGAGAAGGAATTATTTGAGCTCCAGGAGAAACTTCCGTTACCGGCGGCGACGGTGTTTGTACATCTAACAGACATAGTCAGGCAGTATATTGAAGCGGTCTACGACCTCCCTGCGACCGAGACCACGACTCAAGAGTTTCTGCTGCAGATCAAGCGTGATCATCATAGTGCGTTGACAGCGAGTCACGGTTTACTCTTGACAGACTTTTTGACCGCGGCGGATATGGTAAAATTCGCTCGGCTCGATGCGAGTCATGGTCAAATCGAAGATGCCCTCAACAAAGCCAAGCGTTTCGTAATCGAAACCTCAGACGAGATCATAAAATCGAATGCAACGTCCCCCGGACAAGCCGAAAGCACAGCATTGGCCTGATTCATTCATCCGGTTTCGTTGCGAGAGTGGATAGCTTGCTTTAGATCAACGAGTTGTGAAGGTTTTGAGGGCGACGTAATAGTGAACTAATACAAGGTCTCAGGTTCTTTATAACTCATTTAGGTGAAGCAAGATATACGCTTGCAGTAGAAACCGGATGAATTAGTCAGGCTAGTACCATGATACATAGAATATTCGAGAAAACGTCAGTCTATATTGAAACGCCGTGGTTTCTAATCCTGTTGCCGATACTGATAATTGTTCTGATCAGAGGCGTGATGAAGCGGCCTCCGTCACTGGTCATAGGTGCCCTCAGGCCGTATGCCCTGTCGATTTCCCAGAAACAGATGATTTTCTCGCCGGTGAGGATCCCTTTACTCTTGGAAGGCATCGGAATGTTATGTCTAATCATCGCACTAATAAGACCGCAGCATGGAGTGGAGGAAACGATTCGGCGGACTGAGGGGATTGATATTATGCTGGCCCTTGATGTTTCCGGCAGTATGCAAGCGTATGATATCCCGAGCGCGGTCTCGGACAAGAACACGGTCGTCAGATTACTGAACTCCGGGCAGCTGAAGCCCCGAATCGACGTTGCCAAAGAGGAGGTGAAGAACTTCATTGACAAGCGCCCGAATGATCGTATCGGGGTACTTGGGTTTGCCGCTAATACGTATACGGTTTGTCCTCCCACACTGGACCATGAGTTTCTAAAGAGCCATCTCGATCGACTCGAGGCTGGGATACTCCCTGACGGCACAGGAATAGCTGCGCCGATCGCCAACTCAACCACCCGTCTTAAGGATTCCAAGGCTAAACGAAGGGTACTCGTACTGTTTACGGACGGTGACAACAATGTTGATGCAAAGATAACTCCGCAGCAAGCCTCTAAGATTGCCCGGATGTTTGATGTGATAATTCATACTGTCGGCATAGGGAGTGACCGGGCATTCGTCGTTCGCAAAGGGTTTTTCGGAAACCAAATGCTTAATGTCCAGGATAATTTTAATCGTGAGTTACTGGAGGATATCTCAGCCGAAACGAAAGGTCGGTATTTCGCCGCGAGGGACGGCGATGGATTGCGGCAGGTAATGACCGAAATCGATAGCCTCGAAAAAACAAATATCGAACAACCAACGTATATCGATTACAAAGAATTATATAGAAACTGGTTAACTTGGGGACTCAGCTTGATTGCTCTCGGCGCAATTTTGGAGCATACAATCTGCCTTAGGGTGCCTTAACCACCCTATCTATTTGGACTGTCTGCGGTCCTTTTGGACCGTTAGGGAGCACTCTCTTTGTTCGATCGGACGACCTAAAATTAAGAAGATATACCCAACGCACTCAGGATTTCGAAATTTTGTTCGGAATGACTTGGGTGACTAATCTAAAGACATTCAAAAAATTTAACTGCTTGCAGTTTACATCATGCGTTTTCTCAATCCTGATTTATTTTTACATCTACTATGGCTCTTCCCGGCGCTCGTTTCCGTCATGTATCTCGGGAAGGTCTTACGCCGGAAAAAGGTCGCTATGTTCGCGTCGGACGCGAAATTGGCGGCAATTCTGACTGAAAACGTGTCGCATGTCCGTAGACGAATCCGCGAATCGCTTTTACTCGTTGGGTGTTTTTCGTTGATCGTTGCCCTCGCCGGGCCGTACTGGGGAAGTAAACTGGTAAAGCGTCCGATCAGCAGCCGCGATGTTTTGGTCGTAATGGACACGTCGCGCAGTATGTTGGCTGCCGATATCTCGCCGTCTCGCTTAAAGCACGCGAAATGGTTCGTACGCAACCTCTTGGAACAAACCCCCGGAGATCGATACGGACTAATTGCATTCGCCGGGGACGCGTTTCTCGAATGTCCGTTAACTCAGGATCGTAATGGGTTTTTGTTGTTTCTTAATGACGTGAATACGGATACAATCCCCGTAGGCGGAACTAATATCGAGCTGGCGCTCGAAACGGCGCTGTCCGCATTCAAGGCAGCAGAAGGCAGCCATCGCGCGATCGTACTCATTACCGATGGTGACGAACTACAGGGTGATTCGAGTGCTGTACTCGGGGAGCTACGGACGCGGAATATACCGGTGTTCGTTGTCGGGATCGGAGATCCTAAGATCGGGAGTTTTATTCAAATCGAGGGGAACAAATTTGTGACCGACAGGAGCGGAAACCGTATAAAGAGCAAGCTCAACGAATCATCTCTTCGCAGAATCGCGGAGTCTGTCGGCGGAACTTATGTTCACTCAACAGTTGTTCATGACGGGCTTAAGCATATCGTTGACAAAGTAAAGTCGCTCGTGCCCGAAGATCAGGAAGAGAATTCGGTTTCACGGCCGATTGAGCGCTATCAAATTCCACTTTTTCTTGGAGTCATCTGTTTCCTTATCCGAATGGTGTTGGGCGAGAGAAAACCGCGCCAGTATTCCGACGCTGCCGTACCGAAACGAAAGATAGCCGCGGCCAATGCAGTAATGCCTTTCGTGATCGTTTTCTTATCCGTATCGCAAGCGACAATTTCTCCAGCTCTCGGACAAGGAGGCGTCTCCGATAACGATGTTGAACGATCCGAAAATCAGGATCCCCAAGCTGAGCAATCTTATTCCATTGATCCTCGGTTGTTCGGACCGGCCGATAGTTCTCACAACGCCGCAGGTCCATCACCCGGCGGGCCCGGAAGCTTCCTTGATACAGGAGGTGTCAGCGATGAGAAATCAAAGATGATACGCGAATCGATCGAGAGCATTCAGAATAGACTTGAGAGCACTGACGACCGTTCGGAAGAGGCGTACTTACGTTATAACCTTGGTGTCAATTACCAGTTGCTCGGGCAACGGGAAAAGGCGTTGCAGGAGTATAATGATGCCCTGGATGCCGGCCACGATTCACCCGAGCTCCAGGGTGTAACCTATCAGAATTTGGGTGTGCTTAAACATGAGGCATCAAGAGAGAAAATATCGTCTGACCCCGACAGTGCCCTCGGCGACTTGAATGAGGCCCGCGGGTATTACAGGGAGGCGATGCGAGCGTACCCGGAGCTAGAGAAAATCGGGATCAATCAGGAATTGGCGCTTCGTGATATGGAGTTGATTGAAGAGATGAAAAAATTAAAAGAGCAACTCAAAAACCTGCAGGATCAGGCGAGCGAAGCGGCTGAGGAGGCGCATGAACAACAGGCTGAGGCAAATCAGACTGAGGATTCTACCGGGAAACAAGAACAACAAAAAGAGGCGCAGTCAAAAACGCAACAGGCCGAATCTGCTGCACGTGACTTGGAACAGGCCGCTCGTGATCTTGGCCAGGAACAGGCCGCGGATTGGGTTAAGCAGGCTGCAGATAAATTAGATGAGGCCCAGAAAGAACAGGAACAGGCAATGTCACCCGCAGGTGAAGACAAAAATGGCGAACAGGATGATCACGGTAAGAGCGCCGAAGAACTGATACGCCAGGCGCTGGAGCAGCTGGGGGGAAAGCCGCAAGAGAAAGAAAACGAGGAAAGCGATTCAGGCGAGCAGCAACAGGCGCAGGCGGCACAAGATGATTCAGAGAAAGACCCCGGCGACGAGGAAAAAAAGGACGATGATCCTACACCGGATCAGGAAAACACGGCTGACGCCGCCAAAGATGGGCAAAAGGGTGAAAGCCAGGATAACGGAAACAGTTTAGAAAATCTAGATAAATTACAGGCCCTTAGTATTTTAGAGGCGCTTCAGGATCAGGAGCGAGATTTGAAGAAAGAGCTCAAGGAGCTCAGCAAACAGCGTACCCCTGCCAGGGATGTCGATAAAAACTGGTGACCCGGATCTTTAGAAAATTGGACTGCTGGCAGTCGAAAGTGATTCTTATGAAGACAAAATTTTGGACAACTTATTTAATCGTGGGGTTATTACCGTTGATATCGTCAGCCGGTGTAACCGTGGCTGTGTCGCCTAATCCCATTTTCGTTGGAGAGCGCGGGGCATTCGAAATCGTATCGTCGGATGGAAAGCCCGAATTACTGTCGTATCCGGAGGTCGACGGGGTCACGTGGATTAAAGGGGCCCCGCAAACCAGTATTCAAATCAGAAACTTTGATCGGACAGATAAACTTTCCTACTTCTTCACCCCCACAAAACCCGGAACGATTACGATTCCATCGGCCCAGATAAAGGTCGATGACAGAGTACTTCGATCAAAACCGATACAATTAACCGTACAACAACGCCAGTTTCAGGATAATAACAATACGGCAACTCTGGACGATCTGATCTTTCTGAAGGTGACCTACGACGAACAGCCCGCCCCTCCCGAAACGATTTACCTTGGGCAGGAAATTACGATAAATATCACTTTGTTCGTCGATCAAAGGCTGCAGCTCTATACCGATAAATTTAACCAGGCACAAAGCTTCACGAACCCCGAGAATTATTTTCCGGAGGTCAGTATTGAGAATGCTGTATTCCACGATTACTCCGAGCAGAACAAGTATAATAATAAGTTCTATTACCGTGATGGGCAGTCACAGATCATCGACGGGAAGAGATACCAGGTTTATTCCTACTGGACAAGCGTCGCTGGCGTCGAGGTTGGTTTGCTGGACGGGGTTATAGAACACACCGTCCCAATCGTTGACGCCAGCCGCGAGAGCCGACGGCGTCGCAGCGCAATGGACGATTTTTTCAACGACGACTTTTTCAGAATGACCGGGCGCGGACGAGGGAAGAAAATATTTACCCATACCGTGCAAACCAGCATCCCTGCAATCGCGGTTACTTCCATCCCGAATGACACCAGCACAGAAGGACACTATCTGGGTTTAATTGGAAGCTGGGCAACGACGCTAAAACTAGATAAGCCGGTCGTTAAGGTCGGCGAGGACGCGACTTTAACCCTTGAGGTAACGGGGAAGGGGAATATTGCGACATTGTCCGCACCGGATTTGGAACTGCCCGGGTTCAGAATTTATCCACCTGAAATCACGCGCGAAAGCGCCGGGAATTCACGAGGTGTGGTTAGTTGGGTCATCATTCCGCTAAATGCCGACGCGCAATTACCGAAGCTGGTTTTTAAGACATTTGATGCCGACGCAGGCGTGTTTCTTTCCAACGAATTCAAGCCGGACCTGGTCATTAAACCTGCGGAGACTGCAACCGAAGCGGGTGTGATTGTGGAGGATTACGGGACTCGCCAAATTGATCAGTTGCAACCGTCGCGCGAGCTTCATCGAGCAAGTGATATTCTTTATATTAAGAAAAAATCGGGGAGATATATCCAATTGCCGCTGTGGAAGAATATCGGGGCAACGCTCTCGGTCGTCGGTGTCGCCGGGCCGGTTGCCTACGTCTGCGTACTTCTATTAACAATTCGCAGGAAGAAATTGCATGGCAACGTCTTGGTTCGACGGCGGCGTGACGCCGGCCGGAATCGTGCCCGGGTTTTCAAGGCACTAAGCAGCGCATCACCGGATGAACTCCCGAATGTAATTCGTGATGAGTTGAATCCATACCTCTTCGCGATGATGGACCTACCGCCCGGTGCGACGCTGGCGGAGCTTTTAGACAAACTCAACGACCCAGAACTCGCGGATATGCTGAAGCAGGCAGAGGCGGGCGGGTTTATGCCCATGAATTCTGCCCGGATCGACGCCGGAACTTTGATAAAGAAAGTTAAGAAACTCGCGCTGGTATTAATTTCATTTTTTGTTTGTGGATTTGCGTACAGTCAAGAGCCCTTCGACCAAGCTGCCGCGGCATATGACGACGGTCGACTTGACGAGGCTGAGGAAATATATAAGAGTCTATGGAAGTCCGGATTCGGTAACGCGAATACCCTTTATAATCTCGGTAACTGCTCGTATCGAAAAGGTGAATACGGGCAGGCTATCGTATACTACGAGCGCGCACGCCGCCTCGCTCCGCGAGACTCCGATATTCTGGAGAACCTGAATTTCGTACGTGGTCAACTCAGCCTTCCCCCTGTGCCGCTGAGAGACACGCCAACAGCTGTTTTTCAATCGGTTCGCGATCAACTGCGTCCGGATCAGTGGTTACTTTTAGGGGCCGGCAATTGGGGTTTATTTTGGATAGTTCTGTGTGTCAGCCGTTGGCGGGGGCGTTCCCAGCGAATCGTCCCGATTGTCGTTATCGTCATGTTTATCGCGTCTATATGGTGCTATTTTGATCAATTCAGGAGTACGTATCGATCCAACCAGGCTGTAGTCGTTACTCAGGACACGCCGTTATATCGTCTCCCGGCCCAAAACGGAGAGGATAAAGCAAAGTCCGTTCTGGACTCGGGCGAGTACGTATCACTTGTCGAGCAACGCCCGGAATGGAGCCGAATACGAATCGATCAAGCGGAAGGATGGGTAAAGAACTCATCCATCGAAACGATTTGGTAGGTAGCAAGCGCGCAGCCGAGGTCTGTCGTGATAGACGAACGAGACGGCTCCGCGAAGTGGGTGCAATGACGTGGCAGATATACTTTTGTAAGGGCTCAGTACATGGAAACTCTCAAACTGGATAATCTCCGTGAAGTTTTGATACGCCAGGAGGAGACCATTATTTTCGCGTTAATCGAACGCGCGCAGTTCAAGCGGAACGATGTGATCTACCAGGAAGGCGGAATCCAGATCCACGATTTCGCCAAATGTTTCTCCGATTATTTACTTTGGGAGACAGAAAAAGTTCATGCCCGCGTCCGCCGATACACGAGTTCTGATGAACACCCGTTTCACGGGGACCTGCCGGCGCCTATACTTCCACCGCTTGAAACTCCGCGGCAGATAGTACCGAATACAATAAATTTTAATCACAAGATTCATCAGATTTATAAGGCTAGTCTCATTCCCATTATCTGTGAGGAAGGAGATGACCGGAATTACGGGTCTAGTGCGACGTGCGACGTCGCATGTCTGCAAGCGTTGTCAAAAAGGATCCACTACGGGAAGTATATTGCAGAGGCGAAATACCTCGATGACGCTGCCGTTTATAATCGACTCCGAACTTCCCAGGATAACGCGGGTCTATTAGAGAAGTTGACGAACCGGGCGGTTGAAAATGAATTATTGCTGCGAGTCGCAGAAAAAGCGAAGACTTACGGCCGTGACAATGACAACGAAAATCCGTCGAACCAGTTTAAAATCGATCCCGCGACGATAGCTTCAATTTATGAACGGTGGATAATTCCACTCACTAAGGAAGTCGAAGTTGCATACTTGGTGTCCCGTTCCGAGTGAGCTCCCGTCGCGTGTACCGGAGCGTTCGTAATCTCAGCCGTCGAAACTGGGGGACGGGTAGCCACTACGGCAAGGCATTAGAAATTCGACAACAACACGAAGTATTATGAGTAAAAAAGTTGCGTACCAACGAAAATTTACTGGATTGATTTTACTGGCTGCCGCAGTGTTTATTTTTCAAGGTTGCGGTAGTCGGAGTGATGACAACTCGAAACGCGATGGAGGAAGTAACAGCGATTCCGGTCAAGTCGGCGGTTCCAGTGCCGGTACTGTGTCTAAATTAAAGTCCGAATCTGAATTCAGTTCTTTACTTAAACAGCACCCCGTTGTACTCGTTGATTTTTATGCCGACTGGTGTGGTCCTTGTCGGAAACTAAAACCCACGATTGCGGGACTGGCTGAGCAATACAAAGACGATGTTAAGGTGATTGCGCTTGACGTTGATAAATTCGGGAATCTCGCACGCAACTTCCAAATAACGTCTATTCCGACGATAAAAATATTTAAGTCCGGGAGTGTGCAAAAAACGCTCGTTGGTGTTTATCCTGCGAGCGAATACTCGCGCGCCTTAGAAAAGGCTTTAGCCAATTAGTAGCGATCACAGGATGTGCCGGAGGGTTTGCATTCCCACAATAAAATCTTGTCGTGACCAAGAAACCACAGTTTCCTACAATTTCTTCTTCGTCTATCGCTACAAGGCACTGGTAATTCTGAGTTGATATCTCTCACAAGCAATCTTTCAGCACAGGCTCCGGAGTGCTTTGGTTCAATTCCTGTGCCAGAGGCAAAATCAGGGGCAAGTATTCTTTTGTAGAATAAATGCTAGTCCCAAATCCAGCGAACTTTTCGTTGGATTTTCTTCGTAATCGTACTCGTAATCATAATCGTACTCCCTTTCCAAATCTCACCTCGAAAAACTAGAAAGAGTAAGATTACGAATCGGAATGTTCGCTTATTTTAGGACTAGTCTCAAGTGTTTGGTTGGCATTTGATTGTTCCCAGCTTGGCCAATAGCTTACCTTGGCAGTGGGGACAGATGCCGTGAGTGATCTGTGGCAAAACAGACTGGTTAAATAATTTGAGTACCTGCACAGCTTCCTCGACCTCCACCCATCGCTCTGGTGGCACAGCTATTTTCTTGCACCAACCGCAACTCCGAATGAAGTCATCCCCCTTCTTCCCAAAGGCAGAAAGCAGCGGCTGGAAACCCCGGCTCTCCGTGCGAAGTATCACGGAAGCAAACTCATAGGATCCGTTCGGGAGGCGGGACACTTGCATTTCCATGAATCGTCTCGCAGTAGGAGCATCACACCGGAACGGAAACCGAATTACGGTGTTCTCTTGCGCTACTTTTACCAGAATAGCTTTGTACAGCTCCACGGTTTCCCGGTCAGTAATGTAGTCCCATATGGAATTGCCCAGCACCTCCTGATCGCACAGGTTGTCAGCGTGATTGTCTGATGCGAAGAGGGTCCAAAACTCATTCACGAAGATGATTTTGTACTCCGAATCAAGTCTATAAACGCACTTTAGGTCGTTTTCGGTCTGCTTCATGATTTGCTCCTATCGAGCCAAGCGGAATAGAGATTAGAGTATATCCGTTTGTTCCTTTATGGGTAGATGGAAGCATCGAGAATAGCCAATACCTCCGACAGAAACTCCTCTGAGGCGGTGCCGACACATTTTGCCTTGAGTGTACGAAAATCTATCGACTTGATCTGTTCGACCATAATGTATCCAGTCAAACTCGTATCCGGTGGGACTGGAATATGTAATGGGAAGTCACGATCGGTGTTGGTAATTGGGCAAACGATCGCGAGACCGGTCTTCTGATTGAACAGAAATTTACTTACAACAATCGCCGACCGTCGGCCCCGTTGCTCATGCCCCGACTACAGATCAAAGGTTAGGATTACTAAATCTCCCTGCCGGGGAATATAAGGAGGCACTTACCAGGCCTCCTTTCCGACAGACTCACCCCAGTCGACCTCGGACACGTCATAATCTTCGGGAATTCTATCAACTAATTCTTGAAGATTATACTTTCTCCTATGCGATTTCACCGGCGATATCATTATTATTCCGGCATTAGCCTCCACATCGACCTTGTCCCCGACGGAAATTCCCGCATCAGATAAGATATGCTTGTTCAGCCTTAAGCCTTGGCTATTGGCCCATTCCTTAATTTGTGCAATCATAGCTAGCCCCACACTGTTTATATATGGTATATACAATATTCAGGCAGGTGTCAATGTGTATTTGAGCGAATGTTCTTAAGATCACTCATCTTTATGAAGCGGTAGCGTTAAAGGTTGAGTGAATCGCTTTGTTAGCGTATATTATTAGTATTATGAAAAATCTAATTACTTCTTCAAAAAATATATTGGGTGGAACCCCGGTTTTCGCCGGTACGCGTGTTCCCTTCCAAGCCTTGATCGACTATCTGGAAGCAGGCGATTCTATCGAAACATTTCTTGACGATTTTCCGACCGTCTCACGCAAGCAGGTCATCGCAACGCTTGAGAAAGCAAAAGAACATCTTCTTAAAGCCCAGTTGACAGCGTGAAAATTATCCTGGATGAATGCGTTCCGCGACGAGTCGCTAAGGATCTCCCTCATGACGTGTCGACGGTTCGTCAATTAAAACTTGCCGGCCTGGATAACGGAGACTTACTCAAAGAAATCGAGGATCAATTTGATGTCTTCTTAACCGTTGATCAAAATCTTCAATATCAACAAAATCTCACCCAATCAAAGATTGCAATCGTTGTTCTCATCGTCTCCTCTAATCGGTATGACGATATAAAACCTCTGATCCCTTCCTGTCTTTCAGCTCTAAACGAAATTAAGTCCGGTGAATTGGTATCCATTTCCCGCTAGCGACTTAGATGAGTCACGTCATGTGCGAGCGTAGCGAGGGCCCCCAGGTCGAACCTTATATTGGACATTAGCGCTTTTTCTCCGGGATTGACTGCTGGGCTAAACTGACCAGCCGAGGTCGCGTTGCGAACTATACTGAGCATCTTCGAGTTTTCGACCAGGCGTTCTGTTGGCCAGCAGAATGCCGGGTGAGAATATATTGTTCGGTACCCTATAGCTGATAAATTCGAAGTCGTCCAAAATTCCACTGCTTGCAGTCTATTCAATCACAACCACCCACTGATCCGGCTCGCTCTGTTTTATGAACTCTGTGTGATAATCGCCCATTAACGCGTTAAATCCGAGTTGGTGATGATAGCCCACCCTACGGAATCCAACTGTCGGGACAGCGTTGATCGCGCCGTAATCGGTTTCCTGGAATTTTAGTACCCCGCTGTGGTTGAAGTGGATTCCCCCCGACGCGACATCCATAATATTGATCTTGCTTGATGGATCTAAGATCTGTTGGAGTCTTACGTGTTTCGTCGGTGTTCCCCAACCCAGTGACCGCGACGGATCACTGCTAATTGCTGCACCTCCCCAGTTGTCCGGTTCGATCATATTCCTGATGTAACTCGCATCTCTTATCGAATTATCGCCGCCGGCTGGGTTGAAATTATCTGAATCGCCTAACGCTGGGCAACGAAAAACTTTCTTGTCAGGGATCAGCTCTGCGAACATATAATTGATCCAGTGGTTGTAGTTTCCGTCAATGCTGGTGTCGCCGAATTTTCCGGGCATAACGTATTGGTCGTACTCTTCTGAATACCCGAAGGATGCCATGCCGATCTGTTTAAGGTTGTTCGTGCAAGCGACGCGTCGCGTGGCTGCTTGCGCCCTCATACCTGCAGGCAGTAGCAGCGCCGCCAGCGTCAGAATAATCGCGATAACCATCAGTAATTCGATCATCGTCATTGTTGAGCAGTATTCGAACTGCCGAACTCTTGCCGACCTACATTCGACTTGTGATGGTATTTTGTTCATTTGACTAGGAGAAATATTGAGTTCTACCAGGTTCCGGGATGATATTTTCCGGGTGAGATTTAGTTAACAATAGCGACTTTTCTTCCGCGATTAGATGACTTTAATATAGCGTGTGTACGGCAAAAACAAGCCAAAGAGAATAGCCGAATTGTTTGACTATTATCGTCACTGCGCGATACTACTAACCTTTAAAGTTCTAACCTTTAGGTTAAATCATGAAGAAAAGTAAATATGCAAGCATGCCGCCAATTCCGATTTCGGAGCGAATTTGGCCGTCGAAAACGTTAACGGAATCACCGACATGGTGCGCCGTCGATTTGCGCGATGGGAATCAAGCGTTGCCAAATCCTATGACGCCGGATCAGAAAAGGCGTTATTTCCGGTTGCTGACGGAAATCGGATTCAAGGAAATTGAAGTGGGATTCCCGTCGGCGTCTTCTGACGATTACCAGTTTTGCCGGGATCTCATTGAAGAGGAATTGATCCCCGACGATGTGACGATTTCCGTATTGACGCAAGCGCGACCACATTTGATAGACAAGACAATAAAGGTACTCGCCGGGGTAAAGAAAGCCGTTATCCATTTCTACATCGCGACTAGCGAACTCCATGCCCGATTCGTTTTCGGCTTGGAACAGGGAGAGGTTGTATCGACAGCTGTGGCCGCCACGCGACAGATTCGGGACGGCGTAAATGCAATGGCCGAGAGTAAGATCGGTTTACAGTTTTCACCGGAAGAGTTCACCGATACTGATCTGGATTTCACGGTGGAAATCTGCGACGCGGTCGTGGCCGAGTGGAATCCAGTTAATGGCGAGAAGGTCATATTAAATCTTCCACAGACGGTCGAACGCCGATTACCAAATCACTATGCTGATATGATCGAGGAATTTTGCCGACGACAGAAATATCCCGACCGTACGATCGTCTCGGTACACAACCACAACGATATGGGCTGTGCAGTCGCCGCATCTTTGCAGACGTTGCTTGCAGGTGCTCAGCGCGTGGAGGGTACATTGTTCGGACATGGCGAACGCACAGGGAACGTCGATTTAGTGACGTTGGCGTTGGACTTGGAGTACTTAGAGATCGATACGGGCCTGGATTTTGCGCGGTTGCCGGAGATTAGTAAGGAAGTCGAAGAAATCACGGGGATCGCGATTCATCCCAGACATCCATACGCCGGGGACCTTGTCTTTACGGCGTTTTCCGGATCCCATCAGGATGCGATACGAAAGGGGTTAAACCGCAAGGACGAATTGACTGAGCATTTCGACGGTTGGAAGATACCCTATCTGCACGTTGATCCCGGCTCGTTCGGACGCGTTTATGATCGTTTTATTCGAATAAACAGCCAGTCAGGGAAAGGCGGCGTCGCACATGTAATGGAAACTGACTACCACGTGAAGTTACCGCGATGGGTGCAAATAGATTTCGCACGGCACGTACAGGCTTACGCGGATGAGGCAGCTAAGGAGATATCCAGCGAGGAAGTCTGGGAGATATTTAATAAGGTTTATACGGGCCATGATGCTCCGTTGACCTTGGAAAAGTATTGGCCAAGGCCCTCGGATGATGACCCGGAAATCATACAGGGTGAGGTTCATCTCACGTATAACGACGAGAAAATGGTACTCCGCAGCACGGGAAACGGTCCAATCTCGGCGTTCGTCCACGCTTTGAAACAGATAGATGGGCTCCCTAAATTTATCCTAAATGAATATGCCGAAGAAACAATGGGCATTTCCGCGGATGCGGAGGCGATATGTTTCGTGCGCTTGGAATTCACCGAATCGGACCGGGTTCAGATAGGTGTCGGAATCGGGAAAAATATTGACCAGGCAGCGGTACGCGCAGTGATTTCCGGATTAAATTCTTCTCTGGATGGGCAATCTTAATCCCACCAGTGGGTTTAATTCCCCGTTCTGCTGTTCAGCACGAACGTAGTAAAGCTCTAAGAGTCTTTCATACCTCGCGGGCATGCCCCGAGGCAGTTGATTTTTCTGCGGCGATTACCGGCAAGGCGTTTTATCGCGGAAACACCGGTTATCCCGTACATACTGACCCTTTTCGAGTTATACCGAACATCTTCGCGATTCGAATTCTCTCATTCAAGAAAATAAGGTCCAATCGAATGCTTAGTATGACAGGTTATGGGAGCGGGCAGGCAACCCAAACGTCGTGTAAGGTCGACGTCTACATAAATTCCGTTAACCGGAAACAAACGGACATTCGAATCTCGGTTCCGAAGGATCTCACCGGATTTGAGAAGAAGATCCGGGACCGGGTGGGTGCCACAATTACTCGGGGTGCTGTAACGGTGCGGGTTGATTTTACGTGTAAATCGCCCGGCGACGGCCAGCTATATCTTGACGCAACGCGCGCCCGTGCGGCTTGGGAAGAGCTGATTTCGCTACAGAAAACTCTTGAGATACCTGGCGACATCAGCATTCAAGATCTTTTAAGCGTTCCAGGGTTGATGGGTACCCAGGCAGCGCCGCTCTCACCCGACGAACTTTCGAGTATGATCGAATCGGCATTAGCCCAGGCGCTTGAGGAATTAATTGCCACCAAGACGGCAGAAGGGAAGTCTATTTGCGACGATCTTCGCCTACGCCACAAGATTCTCGTGAACTACGCGGATGAGATTTCCGGCCTCGCTCCGCAATCAGCGATTCAATATCGAGAACGGCTACTTTCAAAAGTTCGTGAGATCATTGATGATATTGATTTTGACGACGACCGAATCGCGAAGGAAATCGCCGTCTATTCCGATCGATGCGATATCGCCGAGGAGACAACTCGAATATCATCGCATCTTGGGTTATTGAATGAACTGCTTTCCGAAGACGAGCCGGTCGGACGAAAAATGGATTTTCTTATACAAGAGCTATTTCGAGAGATCAATACCGTCGGGTCCAAAGCGAATAACGTTGATATATCGAAGATCGTCATTGATTTTAAGACCGAGCTCGAAAGGATAAGAGAGCAAACACAGAATATTGAGTAAACTGCAAGCAGTTGAACCCATATAGTGGGATTTCATTTCCCGCGGTTTCCCGCGCAAAACTATTTCCAAAGCCGATACCCCGTCTGCTCTGCGGCGGGGCAGTTGATTCACCAAAGAGATTCCGAACGATAATTTTTAACCGGCATTCTATTGGCCAGCAGAACGCCGGGTCGAAAACTCCATGACATTCGGAATACCGGCGAACGCGAATAATGAGTCTACCCCTAAGAAATACAGCCCCGTCCGCATATGCAACCGAGTACGCGACATGCGCAAGTAACAATTTCCCAATCAGAAGAGGCGCTTCGCCTGGATTATTGGCTCGCCAGGCGGTTTACCTACCATTCGAGGCACTATTGGCAACAGGAAATCCGCCGCGGTCGAGTTCAGATAAACTCAGAACGGGCGAAATCATCCCGCAAACTTTGCATCGGTGACCGAATCAATTATGAATTCCCTTCCCACCCTGAGCCAGCGGTTGACCCACGTTTCGAAGTCATCTTAGAGGACGGTGATGTACTTGTGATTAATAAGCCCGGAAACCTGCCGTGTCATCCGGCAGGAAAGTATTTCCACAACACGCTTTGGCAGCTGCTGAAATGCCGACTCGATGAATTCTGGCTAGTAAACCGCTTAGATCGAGAAACTTCAGGTGTTGTCATGGTCGCGAAAACGAAGGCATCTGCCCGGCATTTGTCTCATCAATTTTCATCGCGATCTGTGAAAAAGGAGTATCATGTACTTGTCGAAGGAGACTTTCCGCCGACTCTATCGGCTGAAGGATATTTGAGGTGCGACCAGGATAGCTCTGTCAGGAAAAAGCAATGCTTCGATACGAATGGAGATTCCTCCGATGACTATGCGTTGACTCATTTCACGTTGCTTTCTAAATGTGCCGGATTCAGCTTGGTGCAGGCGATTCCGAAGACCGGGAAGTTTCATCAAATTCGCGCGACGCTCAGCTCACTCGGTTTTCCGGTTGTTGGGGACAAATTATACGGAGTAGATGATCAACTTTATATTCGCCAAAGTTGTGGGTCGCTGGAGGACACTGACTACCGCGCGCTAAAACTGAAGACACAGGCGTTGCACGCTGCTCAATTAACGTATCGACATCCGTCTACTGAAAAGCGTACGACTGTCTCTGCGGAGTACCCACCGGATCTCAGGTCGTTTTTGCGTTGTTCAGGGTTTGAATGCGATGGCAATACCGAATAGCGATTACGATTACGATTACGACACCGAATAACGATAGACTTTTGCACAGTACCTTCTGAGGATCAATTACAATCGCAACCATGCCTGAACAGTTAAGTCTCATATTTAATATTTCTGCATTCTGTATTGGCGCATGTATTGGTAGCTTTCTCAATGTTTGCATTTGGAGGATCCCGAGGAACGAGTCGGTAATCTCCCCACCGTCACACTGTCCGAAATGCAATCAGACGATCAAATGTTATCAGAACATTCCAATCATAAGTTGGTTGTTGCTTGGCGGTAAATGCAGTAGCTGCAAGACCAGTATTTCCGGCCGATATATAATCATCGAACTCATTACCGCGATACTCTTTTTGCTTTTCTGGAATCATATTTGGACGAACGCGTTGCCTCTGTCATCGGTCGTACCATATGCGTTCGTCGTCGCTTCTTTGATCGCGATCACGGTGATAGACATTGAGCATCAGCGAATTCCCAACGTAATCACTTTTACCGGAATAATCATCGCCGCTACCTGGTGCATCTCATTTCCATATACCCATTTTCGTGTTGGTATCGGGACCATACACAGCGGCGAAATCTTTCGGCATGATCCGATTATGTATATCGCGATTGACGCGATCCAGCGGTGGGTTATCGGATTCGACTTAACACCGCGTTTTCTGGCAGCGCTCAATGTCTTTCTCGGAGTGTTCAGCGGTGGCGGATTACTGTTTTTTTTCGCGAAATCAATGAAATTCGTCGTTGGCAAACGTCACGTAAAAACCGACACGGCGGTTGTCATTGAGATCACGCCGACGGCGATACAAATCAATAGTGCGCCGATGGTCAGACTAAACGATTTCTTCAGAGACCACCATGATCGTTTGCAGATCAGTGGTCGGATCCTCGACTTATCGATACTCAGACAGGATCCAGCTTTCGTTGACCAAGCAAACGTGACCAATGAGAAAATTGTAGTTACGGATAGCCTAATAGTCATCCGCGGGACCAGCCGTCCGATATCGGATCTCGAGCGGTTACGTATTGAAACCGTTGAGTGGATCGAACCGAGAGAGGTAATGGGGATGGGGGATATAAAATTAATGGCGATGGTCGGGGCATTCCTCGGGCCCGGCGCCGCTCTTATTATACTGTCGTTATCGTCGATATTAGGTACGATGTATGGTGTATTCCGTGGGGTGGCATTGTTTTTGCGGCGAACAGGAAGTATCCCGGATACTTTGCCATTCGGGCCGTTTATCGCAGTTGCGACCGTTTCTTATCTTCTGTTATGGCACCGGGTATTGAATATTATTTGGCATACGACGCGATTCACATTCTGAGCCGTTTCGCTCTCCGCTCCAGCGGTCCGGACAACCCGAGACTGGTGGTGCCTGTTTGTTATATTCGCCGACAATTGCGGAATTTTCGACGTCTCGACAAGGCGGCATAACCCGATTGCTATTACGGACAATGTTCGAAAATTGGACGGCCTGCCGTCTTCATATATTCTATGCCTGCAGTAAAATCTTCACTACCGTGGCGGATCGGATTGAATATGTGTGAAAGATTATTTGACATCGGCAATGTTTGAATGTAGCTTTCCCCCGAATCGTTGAATTACGGGTAACTATAATTAAGACGCAGTCTTGGAGTTAATTTTGGTTTTAGTAAACAAAGTTTTGAACATTCTGATTCTGGTTGGCGCGCTGTTATCATGTGCGTACTCTTACCTATTATTCGAGCGCAGAACGGAGTTGCGCGACCGTGGCGAGAAACTCGCGGATGCGATTGCTTCAACGGTTAAGGACTTGGATGTCAAAAGTGGCACCACCTACTCGGCGGAGATTAATCGCAACGATTTCTCCGGGGGCGCCAACGGCGAGACACTTGCAGGCGGGCCTCTCGGTTGGGCGTATTTTCATGCGAGTTATGACTCGGAAACGCAATCTCATGCGAAATTCGAAAACGTCCTTGAGGAGGTAAAGAAACAAGCTCAGGACATCCGTGGACAACGCGATCTTCTTGCTGATGGCCTTTCACAGCACGCGGGGTTATTCGAGCAGGAAGGCTTCGAAATCGAAGCTTTCCAGGAAGTCGCCAGTTACGAGGAGTCACTAAAGGACCTTTATGCGGGACTAGAGGATATCCGCAAACGTGACGACGCCATTATTACCAAAATTGATGAAACCGCTACTAAGATCGGTCAACCGATCGACAAAGATCTACTGACCAGTACCGACACTTACGATGAGCCTTTAATCAGTTTTGGATTTCACGTTGGGAAACTCAAAGAAAGAGTCGTCAACTATGTAGACACCCTCGCCCAAGTTGTGGATAAGATCAGCGCACATGAATTTGAAGTTGATGCGCAACTATTAAAGGATGATAATGCCTATGCCGGCGAGTTGACGTCGCTACTTAATGATTTCGCTAATATTAACGAGAAACTAACGGACTACGAGCGGTATAAAGTCGAGTTTCTTGAGGCAAAAGATACGCTTGAAAAAACAATAGAAGCACTGGAGACATCCAATGACAACCTAGCTACGCTCGAGAGCAAGCTGGCAAATCTTGAAGCGGATTACGCGTCCTTGAATAAGAACTACAATCAGCTCGCTGGATCCGCAAATAAGGCGCAGCCAAGTCAACTTAAGAAACTTGAGGGTACCGTCTTAAACGTCAATTACGATTGGAACTATATTATTATTAATTTGGGTCGTAATGACAATCTCCCGGAAGACTTGGAAATGACCGTTGCGCGTGAAAAAGAGTATATTTGCAAGGTTCTGGTTACCAAGGTCTTCGAAAAGCACTCGGTAGCTGAAATATTGCCTAAAATGAAGATCGGAAGCGTTATTGAGGGCGATCGTGTTATCTTCTAAACTAGTATTCGTTATTAATCTGGTGACGGCAATTGCGTTTGCCGCAGTCGTGGCGCTTCAGTTTATGGAGGCGTCCTACTATTCGATAACCCCCCTTGACCTCTTCAGGTAATTGCAGTTCTGTAATTCTTGAATGCGTCTACCTTTTCTCTCACAGTCATCCTGTTTCCGCAGTGAACCGGAATAACCCGCCTGTTATCGTGAAATTGTTATTCAAATATACCATTCTCAAGTACCTCAGTCTCGGTTTAATTGCGACTGTGATCATGCTCCTTGTCACGAGTTGCAAGGTCGTTGATCAAAGTCGTGTTCAGGATTCCGATACCGACACCATTCCCTGGAACACACGTGCGGGCTGGGAGAATTCGTCCCTTGGCGTTCCTTATTGACGGCTATCCGCCCCAATCTCTAGGACGCCACCCTCGTTCCGCGATTTTTCGCTTTTTGGGCACGAATACGATGCTTCACCACGCCGTTAGCCCTCGAGTTCTCGCAATCTCCTTCGGGGCCTATTGCGATTAGATCAGGCTAGCCTTATCTAAGCATAAAGTTTCTACTGCGAGCAGGTATCAGACCTGATCTAAATGGGTTACAAAGAACGCACGCCCTTAAAATATTTCAATATTTCTTCAGCCGTACAACCTTCGCAACTCATTGACCTCAGGCCAGCTAAGTGCTCTCGTAACGAAATTGATGCATAGATCAGGCTAGCCCCAAATCCAGCAAACATTTCGTCGGATCTTCTTCATAATTGGAATCTCTTTTCAAATTTCACCCCGAAAAACCGGAAAGATTACGATTAGGATTAAGATTGAGAATCGGAATGTTCGCTTATTTTAGCGCTCGTGTGCTGTCTCAGTTGGCGAATACCCTGTAAGTGTCAAGATTGCATGGACCGGTACGGGCTGATACCTTCCCCTTTATGAATCCAAAGCAAGAGAATACCGGTATCTGGTTAAATTGGTTCGATCACGAGCGGCTGGCCGGTGAGAACATGGCAATTGATGAACTACTCTACCGACAATGTTGCGAGAGAAGTTCGGCTATCGTCCGATTCTATGGATGGACAAATCCAGCGATTTCAATCGGATATTTTCAACGCTACGACGCTGCTCTGGCGGAACGAACTGTAATTGTTCGCCGATGTACCGGGGGCGGAACTGTCTTTCACGAGAATGACATCACGTACTCACTGATCGTTCCGTCAAACCATCAGCTATACCAGGTCGGTCGGTCCAGGAGTTATCGGATCATCACGGAGGTCATCGTTTCCGCTCTGGCAGGCTTCGACATTCCCGGCGAGATCGCCCGCTGCAATTGTGATTCCATCGGGAAACCAGAGACGAGCCGGTGCTTCGACTCGCCGGTTATGAACGATGTTGTGGTTGCTGGTCGGAAAGTTGCCGGGGCGGCACAGAAGCGTAACCGATTCGGGCTGCTTCATCAGGGGAGCATTAAAGCCTCGAATCTTGACGCGAGACATTTCGAGAAGTTTAAGAACGATCTTGCGGACAAATTTGCAGATCGTTTTAACAGCACGTCAGGCCACTATGTTCCCGATGAGACTCTGTTGAAAGGCGCGCGGACCTTAGTCACGATTAAGTACGGGAATGACAGCTGGAATAAGAAGCGCTAGACTATACTGCAAGCGGTATATTTCGAAAACCTATTCTTAATCAGGAACTAAGCTTGTTCGCCGATTCCGGAAAATTTCACTGTTCGCTGTTTAGCGACCAAAGTAAGACCAGGTTACTGGCGTTCGTTGGAATACTGGTGGTATTGACCGTGTTCGGCTGCTCCAGTCAGCGCGCGAAGGTAAACGAGGAAAATCCGTTTTTTATCCGTGGCTTAGAATTGCGTCAGGAAGGAAAGTACGAAGACGCCGTCGACGCGTTCAAGAATTGTCTCAAACACAGTCCGGGTTCGCACCGTGCCCATTTGGAACTCGCCTTGATATACGAAGATCATTTTCAAGACTATCCACGAGCGTTAGCCCACTATGAGACTTATCTCGAGGCCGAAACTGAACCGGGGACTGCGGCTGTCGCGAGAAAATGGCAAACTCGCGCCGAAAAGAAGTTTTACGAGATACTAAAAGTTGTTTACGGGCATCCAGCAGAAGGAAAGGATCGCGTTAAATCGAATCGCGCGGCCGACGAGGAATTGTATCTATCTGCGCCCCTGATAACTGACCAGGGCGAACACCAAAGCGGTACCCGGCAGAAACTAAAGCCGTCCGGTATCGACAACCAAACCGGTCAAGGACAACCAGTTGTAGTCGAGTCTGAAACGGACTCGACGCCCGCAATCGCAACGAGCATACCGCTGGCAGAGCCGGAAGAAATACGGTATTCGATTCAACCAGGAGATACGCTGACAAGCATTGCGAATCAATTTCTTGGGGACAGCAATAGGTGGAGCGAAATTTATGATCTAAATCGCAGTGTATTGACCACACCCCATGACTTGACTGTCGGGGAGGAGTTGGTATTACCGAAACCTACGCGCGAGGAATAAACTTGAAGAAGATTAACTGCCTTGGTCGCCTGTGGCGCTGCCATAGGCAGGTAAACTCATTCTGAATCGGGATTAAGAAACTGTACTGCATGCTGTATATTTTGGAATGATGCAAGATAAAATAGGTTATCTTGCATAAGGGATCCGAATTAAACAGATATTTTTTTGTGGGTATTGAAGATCAGGCGCAACGAATATCGGTGTGTGGAAAATCGTCACCCTTAAAGAGTAACGCTTGTCCGTCTTCCTTCGCTAATGCGTAGGAAAAACAATCGCTGAAGTTGAGTTGTGCTTTATAGCCTCAGCCCTTTCCATACAGCTGATATGCTCGACGGGCAATCTGGGTTTGAGAAAGCGTCACGGGAATGATCGCCAAACCAAGTGCAGAGAAAAAGTCATCGAATGCGCTCCGGCCAATTTCATTCACCGCTCTGTCGACAATAACACAGGTCGCCAAATAGCTCGCAGCCGACATCATTGGCTTGTCAGTACTCAAGATGCCCGATAGAAAACTCTCGCCTTCCGGCTCATTCATGAAAATAGCGATGATCGCGGAGGTGTCGACAATCACTTAGGAACACCAAGCCTATTATACAGATCATCGTCGGTAAGAAGGTTACCGGTGAGGTTATCACGAAAACGTTTAGTAATAGTCTCAATCTCGCTCTTGCGATTTTCGAAACTATTCTGATTACGAATGCGATCTAGGCGTTGCTCTAGCGCTTTACTGATTGCCTGGGTTAAGCTCTCGCCGGTGGCTTGAGCCAGCTCTCGGGCAAGATGATCGGTTCTTTTGTCTCGTATGCTTAATGGCATGTATATATATCCTCATGATCTGTGTATACATAAATATAGCATAAGGTGTTCAAAGAGGTAAGGAGAAATCGTTGCCTGTAATATGAGGATGTCGGGCCAAACCCGACCGATCTGCTAGCGTAACTCGATATTGAGTTTCTTTACCAGTCGCAGACGGATCTCCTCCTGCGCCTGGTTCACTTCCTCGTCCGTTAACGTTTTCGAATCCGAGCGATAGGTTAGCGTATACACCATACTCTTCTTGTTTTTACCAAGCGTAACTTCGTCACGATAAATATCGACCAGCTCAATTCGTTCCACAAACTGTACCCCGGCTTCTGCTATAGCAGATTCAATCGTCTGATGAGTGAGATTTTCGTCGGCCGCAAAAGCGACGTCGCGGGTGACCGCGGGATATAATGGCAGCGCTTGAAATACCGCAGGGGGCGCTTGACACTTTAACATCGCGTCAATGTCAATTATCGCTGAGAAAATCGGATTTTTCGTCCTGATTTCATCGGAAAAACCCTTGGCGAGTCGGCCAAAGAACCCTAACGTCACTGAGCCGGCGCTTATATCGACACACGCTCCGGATTCGAATTCGGGGTGTTCCGACTCTGAAATTTTCAGGTCGGTAATCCCCGTTGCCTCCATAAGATCTTCGACCATTCCTTTCAGGTCGTAAAAGTCCTGCATCGTTTCCTTATCCTCAGAAAACCGTTCGGGATGTGTGCGCCCCGTTAACACTATACAAGTCTCATAGTGCTCCTCAGACGCGTCCGAACGCCCGGAAAATACGCGACCCATCTCGAACAAGCGTAAATCGTGATTTCCGTGGGCAACATTGTGGCCTACGGATTTAACCATCGAAGGAAGAAGCGACGGGCGCAACGTATTCTGCTCTTGACTCAACGGGTTTTTGAGAGTAACGAGGTTGTCGGCCGCCAAACTCGGGTCAGCTACCGCATCAGAGCTGCTGACCAGTGTATAGTTCTTGCACTCCGAAAGTCCCAAAGACATCAAATGATTGTGTATTCTTTGCATTGGGAAGTACGCATCACTATTTCGAACCCCGCCTGACTTTGCGGATGGATAGGCGGCAGGGATATTGTTTAACCCGTAAATACGCGCGACTTCCTCGATTAAATCAATCTCGCGCGTCAAATCCAGGCGGAACGATGGAATCGATACAGTGCAGTCGTTCTCCGACTCCTCCGAAACTTCGAGTCCGAGCCGCGTGAATATCGACGTAATTTCCTCTTTTGGAATGCTGAAGCCCAAGATTCGATTTACCCGGCTAAAACGGCAGTTTATGAGTGGAGGAACGTACTCACCCCGCCGAACGTCAATAATCCCCGGTACCGCCGTACCTCCGGCGTATTTACATATCAAATGCGCTGCCCGGGCGCTGGCGAATTCGACCATTGAAATATCGACGCCGCGTTCGAATCGGTAGGAAGACTCCGTGGCCAACCCGAGCTGTTTTGATGTGCTCCGTATATTCGACGCGTCGAAAGCTGCACTCTCAATCAGTATATCGGTTGTTGTTTCGGAGATCACACTATTTTTACCCCCCATCACTCCCGCTAAGGCAACTCCTCGCGAAGAATCGGCTATCAAAAGCGTATCTTCAGTCAATTCGTGTTCCTGATCGTCCAACGTCGACATCCGTTCGCTGGCCGCTGCACGTCGTACGACAATTCTGTCGCCACTTAGTTGCGATAGGTCGAAAGCATGGAGCGGTTGTCCACATTCCAATAGCACGTAGTTTGTTATATCAACGACATTATTGATCGGGCGCGACCCGACTGCGTACAGGAGTTCTTGCATCCATTCCGGACTCGGGCCGATCTTTACCCCATTGATAATTCTTCCGGTATACCGAGGGCATAGGTCTTTATCTTGAACTTCGACAGAGAAAAGCTCCGTCACATGAGGCTCGCTGCTCTCCGGGAACGTTGTCTCTGGTAATGAGAACGTCGAGTTTGAGATAGCCGCAATTTCCCTCGCGATACCAACGTGCGACAACCAGTCCGGTCGGTTCGGTGTAACTTCCCAATCGACGACGAAATCCGATTTCAAGTAGTCGCTCAAGGCCGTCCCGACAGGTGCGTCCTTCGGAAAAACCAGGATTCCGGAATGATCGTCGCCCAGCTTCAACTCCCGGCGACTGCATATCATCCCGAAAGATTCGACTCCACGCAGAGTCGCTCTATCGATCCGGCCGCCGTCTGGCATTTCTGTGCCGACCTTGGCGAGGGCGACCTTTGCTCCACTATCACAGTTGGGAGCGCCGCAAATAACCTGTAGGTCAGTGCCGGATCCGTCGTCAACCGTGCACACGCTAAGACGGTCAGCATTCGGGTGCTTCTCACGTGATGTAATGTGCGCGACCACAATCGTCGGAGGGAGATCCGCTGTAGACTCAATCCCTTCATCCTCCAGGCCGGCGACGGTCAGCTTGTCGGCCAATTCCCTGGGAGACCAGGGTATACCAACGTATCGTTTTAGCCAATTTACAGATGTTTTCACGGTTCTATCCCACTAACGGGTCTTATTTCTCTAATCTTGCCGAGCTAACGGAGTCCCATTGTAACCGCACCGTTATTTCATCGGGAGCGGTATTACAAAATTCGGCTTAAACGTCGTGTTATACTGTAAGCAGCACAATTTTTCGACGACTTTGAATTCATTATCTAAGGGATATTGAATAATATTTCGTCCCGCATGCGGGATGAAGACGGTCGGTATACATCTCCTAAAATGACAAGGAACTTATGTTACGTAACACTAGTATAGCTACCTCTGTTTTCCAGTAGATTCGGGGTAGATTAGTGCCGTCCAGGATTCTCCTATACTGGAAGCAGTACAATTTTTGGACGACTTCAAATTACCACGCATGAGATATCGAACGATATTTCGAGAACTCGAAGGCTTTCGGTATATATCCTGACAGTTTGGTAAATGCCGCTTTAACTCTATATTACTCCGCTTTGAACGAACTGTCGCCGATTCAACGGTGCGCGGTTCAAAGTTCAAGGTTTATTAATATGCAAAGAAACTTCGGTTGTCTAAGTGACGATGGAGTTCTTGCCGGCCAGCAGAATCAGCCGCCGCGAATCACGGCATCCCAAGCACCGGCGGCTGATTCTGCTGGCCAGCAAGAACCCCAAAAGTGCATCCATGAACCGCGGAACCTTCAACCTCTGAATCTGAAAAAGGAACGACCTATGTTTTGGGGAGATAAAGCACTCCAGAATATTAATCCGGACCAGGAACAGGTCATCAACGATTCCAAGACACCCTCCGGCCGCGTTCATGTCGGCGCATTGCGTGGTGTCGTTATCCATGATGTTGTTTATCGAATCCTGAAAGAACGGAATATTCCCGTTCGGTATTTATTCGGCGTCGATGATTACGATCCTCTCGATGAACTCCCGGCAGGAGAGGAAGACTTTTTCCGGCCATATCTGGGAATGCCGTTGTGCAACGTTCCGGCTCCGCCAGCATCCGACGCGGACGATATCGCGGAATACTATATTCGTGAGTTCTTCGATGTATTCCTCGAACTCGATGTTCATACCGAGAATTATCGAATGCGCGACCTGTATCGTGACGGCCGGATGAACGAGGTCATAGATACAATCTTACGTAATGCCGATAGTGTTCGCCGAATCTATAAAGAGGTAAGTAAATCCGAGCGGCGTGCGGATTGGATCCCATTCCAGGTAATATGTGAGAATTGCCGTAAGATCGGGACCACTCAAGTCACATCCTACGACGGTGAGAAAGTCGGATATAAATGCGTCCCGAATCTGGTCACCTGGGCTGAAGGATGTGGGCATGAAGGGGCAATCTCTCCATTCGATGGCAATGGCAAACTCCCGTGGAAACTTGAGTGGGTAGCGAAGTGGAAAATTTTAGGTGTAACGATTGAGGGTGCTGGAAAAGATCATTCAACCAAGGGTGGATCGCGTGACGTCGCGAGCCGTTGTCTCCGGGAAATATTCAACCAATCGCCACCGCTAAATGTTCCTTATGAGTTTTTTCTCGTGGGCGGTGCAAAGATGAGCTCGTCTCGTGGTCTGGGGGCGACCGCTCGGGCAATGGCAGATTTCATCCCACCTGAGGTCTTGAGATTTCTAATGCTCCGGTCGCAACCAAATAGGCCGGTAAACTTTAGTCCTGATGAAAAGTATATCCTTAAGCTCTTTAATGAGTACGATCGATTGCATCAATCTGTATTCAAAAAACCCGACAGTTCGGACGATCAAAAGAGAGTCTATGCTCTGTCCGAGACTACCTCTGCCGCTGATTTTTATGACGCTAATTTTCAGTTTGTGGTTACACTTGTGCAGATGCCGCATCTCGATGTTCATGAACAGATAGAAAAACACAAAGGCTCGGCCCTAACTGAACCGGAAAAGGATCGTCTAGTGCGACGAATAAAGTCTGCCCAATACTGGGTCGAGAATTACGCGAGCGAAGAGGAGAAAACCTGTCTTCAGGAGACTCTACCGGAACGTGCTCAGGAATTGGACGCCACACAGCGGGCCTTTCTCAATCTTGCGGCGGACGCATTTACGGAAGTTTCGTGGGATGCTGAATCTCTTCAGGGGAAACTATTCCATCTCGCCCGGATTACGCCACTAAAACAGTCGGTCGCGTTCCAGGCAATTTATAGAGTGATTCTTGACCGAACCGCCGGCCCGCGCGCCGGGAACTTACTGTCCTTTTTAGAGTCGGAATTTATAATAAGCCGCTTCAGGGACTTAACCTATTCTAAGGAAGATTTTTGGAGCGCAACGGCGATTTCCACAAGTGAATTCGAAGGGTGGCTCGGTGAGGAATCGGAGAATATCGTCTCGGCACATACGAAGCTAGACATCGCGGACAGCGCGCTGATTGGGGTTGTTGAGGTGTATACTACAATGACCGATGAAAAAGAATATGTAAAACGGATTTTCATCGAGCCGCCAAGTGATAAGAATTTGTCGGACCCCGGTCAACTCCGCTTGCGATATAAGGAGTTGGCCACTGCGTGGCTTAACGAACTGATACAGAAATTCCATCTGAAAGATATAGGGTTGCCAGCTTGAAACTCAAGGAATTTTTAAATTTCGATTGCCGATTTTCGATTTGGACAAGTTGGAAGTTTGGGAAAGACCTGGGCAGGTGCTTTTGTGAAACACTTTGACTATACCGCAAGCGGTACAATTTTCGGACGACTTCAAAATGATTGCGTAAGAGACTCCGAACGATATTTCAAAAACCTGAAGACGTTCGGTATACATAGACTGCAAGCAGTCGATTTTTCGAAGACCACCCCGTGCCACTGGGGGCAAAGGTAAAGGTTTTATAATGCCTACCGGGAACCTGATTAAAGTCGCCATACTAATCGCGCTCGTTATTGCCGCGGGTGGATGCGATGAAACGGATCCGCGAATCTCAAGCGAGCGTTCTCACGGTCGATCTCAACCCTCAAATACAATTTCGGAATCGAATACGTCCGTCGAAAGTAAATCATTTGACACTGATCATAATCAGGTGATTGCCGCCGACCCGAAAGAAGCGAGCTTCGGCTCTGAATTGGCACGGCCTGATAAGGCGAAAATGGATATAGCCGATACTCGGGATCCTGGACACGCGGGGTCGCAACGGACACCCGCTTTTGAAGAGCAGTACTCTAAATCCGGGCCGATCGTTGATCTCCCTGAAACCGAACATAGCGAATTGAATCGAGAATTCGCGGAGTCCCTCGGGGCATTCGATGAGTATCTCCGTGACGAATTGGAATCTTCCGAAAAGCAGGAATCTGAGCAGGCCGAAGACCAGCAGCAGACTGGTTTGGAGGCCGCGGCGGCTCAAGCGATGGAACGCTTGGCCGAAAAAGGTATCGACGTAAATAGCGGAGAGAACGCTGAGAATGGAGAGGGAAGTGAGGGTGCTCCTCCAGCGAACGAATCAGGAGAAGTTAGCGAAACGGTAGCCGCCGGTGACTCAAGTAAGCAACCGGAAGGCGAGGTACGGAGTCCCTCTGGTACTCAAGGTCCGCCCGGTGCCGGAACAGACTCAGCCGACGACGACATTGTCGCCCGCCAGCTGCGAGAGGCGGCCGAGAAAGAGACAGATCCAGTCCTGAAAAAGAAGCTTTGGGACGAGTATTACGCTTATAAGGGCGTTCCGAACCCAGAGACAGAGCCCGCGCCGGATGAATAATAGACCGCGATATCATCGAATCACTGTCACACTCAGACAATCTGCCTTACTGCTATGCCTCCCGCTTCTACTCCTTGGTTGTATGCATCAGCGTGGACCCAGGGGAAGCTCAGAGCACGTAACAATACGCGGAGAGCTACTAAACGTGCCTGCTGATCCGACACAGGAAACTCGTCTGTTAGATGTAACAATCGTCTCGCCTAAAACGGAAATCTCGACTCCCGATGAAACTGAGAACGACGATGAATCGGTTGAAGCGATCAGAGAAGCTGAACGTAATTTTGTGGCGTATCACTTAAAACGGACTCTTGATAAGAGTGGGCAATGGGGAAACGTCCGCGTTGCTCCCGAAGTAATCAAGTACGCTGAACTGTCAGTTACGGCGACAATTATCGATTCAGACGGATTCGGAATAACACTTGAGGTTGTCGCTAAAGACGTTACAGGACGGGTTTGGTTCGAAGAATCCTACTTACAGTGGGCAGACGAGCAAGACTTCGAAAGCCAAGTCCCCGGCGACCGGGACGCCTTTCAGGCATTTTATAATCATGTTGCAAATAGCCTTGTACAAGCGCGAGATGAATTGTCAGACCAGAACCTAACTCGAATTCGTGAAGTCTCCGCGCTTCGGTTTGCCGCCGAAATTTCGCCAGACCCGTTCGCAGAGTATTTTACCGTCAATCATTTGGGGCTCGTACAGTTGCATCGACTACCCGCGCGAGATGCGCCTGAACTACAGAGAGTGCTGCGCGTAAAAGAACGCGACGCGATGTTTGGCGAAGTTCTTAACGCGCACTATGAAGATTTTTATGATACAATTTGGGCCAGTTACAACAATTGGCGGCACGAGGTGACGGTAGAGCGCGACGCGAAGTACCAAGCTCGTAAAGAAGGGATACAAAAATCTCTGCTTGGCGCTGTTTTACTTGGCGCAGCGATAGCTGTAGCGGTCTCGGACGTCCCAAATTCAGGAAGTGCAGGAGCAGTTATGGGAGCGGCGGGTGCGTCGCAGATTTCAGAGGGAGTATCAAAACTTAAGCAAATCAAAATGCACGAAACTGCGATGAAGGAATTGACCGAATCATTTGCCACGGAATCAAAACCCGTCGTTGTCGAATTGGAAGGAAAGCGTTATGAACTAACCGGCACGGCCACGGAACAGTTCAACCGCTGGCAAACAATATTACATCAGCTTTACCGCGAAGAGACGGCGATTGATACAGATGTGCAATAGATTGCAAGCGGTTTACCATAATTGCTTCTTGGAGAAAGAGAGTCGTCGACCGCTTGAATCTTAAGCTGTGTTATTACCGTCTCGGTCATGTTTTTGTGTTACGAATATGACTATGAGCCGGACGCTCCCGACGCCACGGCGCGCGTAATGTAGGAGGCTGCTCCCGCAGGCGATAACGTATTTCGGAACAATCCCACAATGAAAAAGACAGTGGTCGCCAGCAGGAGCTGCCTCCTACCTTGATTCAGCCGAACAAATTGACTTATGCCAAATAGCTTCTCTTCAGGCGATCGTATTTTCAGTCGATTCGAGTTAGTCGAACACGTTTCGATGACTCTGAATTTATGGCGCGGTCGCGATGAACGTACCGGCAGGGATTGTTCGTTGTCGGTACTGTCTTCAGATAATCCACATGTAAAATGTCTCCATCGTACACTCAAACGCTTCCGCGGTCTCGCTTTTACTTCTTTGTTGCCCGTGCATGAGCTGGTTTCTGATGACGATTGGGTAGCACTGGTTATCGGAGAGGCTCCACTTCGGACCGTGGAATGCGCCACGCCCGTTGGATACCAAGAATTAATTCCGCAGATTTCCGGACTGCTCCTGGCATTGGAGAGTTTGCATGCCCAAGGGATTACTCACGGTTGTCTCAATCTATCTCATATCCTGAGGTCAGAGTCAGGAAAGATCGTTCTCGTACCGCCGTTACAACCGGAAACCGGGAAAGATGACGTCGTCGAACTGGGGCGCCTATTACTAGCGATACTTACCGGTGATGGGGCGGATGAAGACGTATCGGAGCCGAATCACCGAGTTGAATTACTGAAAAGTGGTATCCCGGTTCCGGCACTTCTGAATCAGGTTGTTTCGGATATGCTTGCTGGAGTATCGCCCGGAATTCGGGACGTTCGCCGCCGTTTCGATGACGTCACGCGAATGGGCGCGTCTGAGAATATAAACGAATCTCCTGCTACGCCTGTAGCCGTCCCTTCGGAGGCGGGGCCAAGCCGGTTAAGTGCTGCAGGTCGTTCGATAATATTATTGGTGATTGCGGCTGTCGGTGCATTGGTTTGGATCGTTTACGTTACGTCCGGCCCGCGGACAATACCGGACGATTCTCCGCGATCGAGCGTTCCCCGCGTAACCGGTGAAGGCGGAGCATCTTCAGGCGAACCTTCGCCGATCACAGCGGAGGAGGATGGGGCAACACCATCGCTACGAGATGAGTTGAATCGAAAAACGATGGAGTCAGCGTTGGACGAGTGGCTCGATGCCCATCGAGTTTTGGAAGGAGTTGGCGGCGATAAGTGGGGAGGGGAGAAATATCTCCAGACCTTTTCCCACGCTAAGCAGGCGGACTCCGATGTACTCAACGCACAACTACTCCAAGCCGCGGAAAAATATGCGTGGGCGACCGAAGGAGCTCGGGAACTGTATATCGCTCGCGACGAGCACTTTGCAAGACTTTTAGACGATGGAAACTCTGCTTTGGAGAAACAAGACGCGGTCGCCGCGAGCCAAGCCTTTCGATACGCGTTACTGATAAAACCGAACCACGAACTGGCGGCGATCGGGAAACAGCGTGCGAAGACCCTCGACAATGTTCTCGACTTGCTGCAAACCGCTACAGCTGAAGAGGGTGCCGGACGCCTCGAAACGGCCCGCGATTTATTCGCCAGAGCGCTTGAATTAGACCCTCACGATGTGAACGCGAAAGGCGGATTATCACGTATCGACAGCATTGTGGACGAACAGAAGTTTAATACTCTGATGTCGGCTTCACTTCAATTCTATGAAACCGGCGACCTTGCGTCTGCAAAACGGACATTGAGTGAAGCAGCAGCCCTTCGTCCCGCTGCCGCCGCAGTTAAGGAATTTCGAAAAACTCTGGAAACCGCTACCCGATTACAGCAGGCGCGGGAATTGGAACGTAATGCAGTAACCGCTGAACAAGACGAGGACTGGCAGGAAGCGCTTGAGCTTTATCGTCAGATTCTCAATATCCTGCCTGCGTCCACGACTGCTCAGACGGGTAAATCTCGTGTCGAGACGGTAATAACATTGAGTGCTCAGTTGTTACACTATATTGGGCAACCGGATCTCCTTTTTCGTGATGACGTGCGGTCATCAGCCCGATTGGTTCTGGAAGAAGTCAAAGAGTTGGGAAAACCTTCGAAGCGGCTTCAGACGAATACGGCTAAATTACTGGCACTGATCGAACGCGCTGAGACGCCCGTACCTGTACGAATTCGGTCTGACGGACAAACAGAAGTAACCATTCTCCGAATAAAAAATATTGGCGGTTTTGAGTCCCGGGAACTCATGCTTCGTCCCGGTATTTACACCTTCGTGGGCCAACGAAGCGGTTACCGCGACGTACGCAGTACGTTAAACATCGAACCAGGATCCAAATCCACCGTGTTCACTATTCAATGCACAGAGCCCATTTTTTGAGGCTGCAAGCAGCCCGAACTTCACAGAATTGAAACGTAATCATGACCAGAGATTGTGAACGAATTGTATCGATCGCGACTGCCTGAACCTATCCCCTGAATTGGTATTATGACTAATAAACCCAGCGACGAATTAAAGGAACAACTTCCGGGAGCCGTCGAGGTTCACGCGATTGATTATCGCAGTTTGAAGAAACCTTGCGTTTCGTTACGGCAGCGTTTATATCGTCGTGCCGGAACGTTCTTTCTGCTCGTGGTGGGAATCATTCTCCTTTCTATTGCGGTCTTCGCCTTTATCGCACGATCTGTAAACATCGGATTTGAGCCGGAGCCGGATTCGGTAGAACTACGCGGCTTTTTCCTTCGCCCGAAAATAGGCGACAACCTGTTGTTACTACCCGGCCGCTATCAGTTGGTTGCCAGCAAGTCTGGATACCGGGATTTTGATAACGACTTAATCATCGACAAAGGTGGCGAAACTCAATTCCTATTCACAATGACACCGCTTCCTGGTCGGCTTTCGGTCAAGGCTTTGGACGCCGAGACAAAGGGCCCGCTGACGGGTTCGGCCATATTCGTTGATGCTACCGAAATAGGACGCACACCAATAGAAGACTATGAAATTGAAGCAGGGTCATACAGGTTGAACACGAGTGTGCCGCGGTATCTTCCATACGAAAAGGGAATAGAAATTGGCGGAAGAAATATCGAACAGCGAATAACAGTTGAACTGAATCGGGCGTGGGCTGTGGTTTCCGTCCCCGCTGCGCCAGTCGGGGCGATCGTCTATGCAAACGGAGTCGAAATCGGCGCTGTCCCCATAGATTTTGAGCAGGATGCGGGGACATGCGAGGTAACGATCCGGAAGGCGAGATATAAAACGTGGTCCGATGAGTTCGTTTTGGAATCCGGAGAGACTAAGGTGTTGCCAGCCATCGAACTCCAGCCGCTCCCGGGGCATGTGCGAATACAAACGGAGCCTGCAGGTGCTCAGATCCTCCTGAACGCGGTGTTCAAGGGATTGTCACCCTTGAAAGCCGAAGTTGCTCCGGATGCAGAACACGAAATCAAAGTTATCAAAGCCGGATATCACTCAGCTACCCGGCGTGTCAATGCAGACAACGATGAAGAGCTAACCGTCATCATCCCACTGAAACCGCGTCTGGGGGTCGTGGAGCTTGAAATCATTCCCGCCGACGCAGAAGTCACGATTAATAATGTTGTCCATTCAATTTCCGGCCCTGTTTCACTACCGGCAATCGAGCAGATCGTCGTGGTAAGAAAACCTGAATTCGCAACGGAGACGCGAACGATTACGCCGCAGGTTGATTATCCACAAAGTTTGCGCATTGAGTTGCGCACGATTCAGTCGTCACCGCAGTATCCGAAGACCGCGATTACAACTGGCGGATATAAATTGGTGTTAATAGAACCTACCGGTGTTTTTACTGTTGGATCACCCAGAAATGAACCGAACCGGCTTCCCAACGAGACACCGCGAAAGGTTAAATTAGAGCGCCCTTTCATGATGGGTACACGCGAAGTGACCAATGGCGAATTTCGCTTATTCGACCTCGGGCACCGATCCGGAGAGGGGCTCGATGCAGATGATCAGCCGGTCGTGAATATCAAATGGGCGGAAGCTGGCGCATACTGCAACTGGCTAAGTGAAAAGGAAGACCTGCCGCGCGCATATATTGAACACGGCGAAAAATTGGTGATGCGGCGACCGTTTTCTACAGGATACCGTTTGCCTACTGAAGCCGAGTGGGAGTATTCCGCGCGATCTGTATCGCCTGGGACCGGCCCTTACCCCTGGGGCAAAACGTGGCCTCCCGAATCGACAGTTGGAAACCTGGGAGACCAGTCGGCTGCACATCTGGGTATTAACGTACTGAATAAGTACAACGACGGCTTTGAGCGCACAGCACCTGTGGGGAGTTTCAAGGCCGACGGGAACGGATTATTCGATATGGTCGGTAACGTTGCAGAATGGTGCAATGACTACTACGGTATTTATAACTACGAACCGGATAAAGTGGTGATTGAGCCGGTTGGTCCAGAGCATGGCGTTCACCATATTATTCGAGGTTCAAGTTGGCGGTACGCGACGAAAACGAAGTTACGAATCGCGCATCGACAATATAACAGTGACAAAGAGGATTTCGTCGGGTTCAGAGTTTGTCGGTATTTGTCGGTGGAGTAGGTGCCTAATTAGTGCTGAAATCGCCATCGGATATCGAGATTGACTGTATTTTGATACCGATAAAAAGTTGGGTTTCAAGCGAGCAACTGATACGACTGGGTTGAATATGTTAGTACCACAGGAAACTCTGATCCAGCTAAACAAATGTGGGAGGAGCTGTCCCAGCGGCGATAACATATATTTGGGAACAATTCCGATAAAAAATAATCGCCGCTGAGGACAGCGCCTCCCACATTAAGAAACAGTGTAATTCTGTGCTAAGTTTAACGGGAGCGATCGCCGGTTTTCTCCAAAGGAGAATCGCAAATCCAGAATCCATTGAGAAATAAAATGAGAACAGGGAAATTATCAATCGTTGGGATCGCCGGATTAGGCGTTGGGTTGATCTCGTTACTTATATGGATTAGTTCAGTTGTAGCCAGCGAGGATGCGAAAAGCGAAATACGCGAACCAGAGTCGTTTATTCCGTCAGAAACCATCAAACCGGAACAAGACGTTGCGTTCCCGATCGATATCTGATCTCCCCGCCTGGCCTAGGCCTAAAGGACTTTCCATGAAACATTCATTAGTAAATGAATTCGTTTACCAAATGGTTGCGCTGATAATTTCGATCATCGTCGTCCATTCCGCGTACAGCGCCGTCATTCGACCGCGTGCTGCCGAAGCGATTCAGATTAACAAAGAGAGAATTGCCCAAGATTCAGGCGCCGAAGAACACCGATCGATTTATGTTCTCCTGAAAGACTATGAACAGGAGTCGTGTTTCGTTCTGTTCCTGTGGGCGCTTACAATTCTGGCGTACAAATCGATGGATACCCTGCAGCAGCGTAAGCTTCTTTCCAGGGACTACTTTTCACTCCCCGAAAATGGGCGAATAATACCCGAGGATTCCCGGGAGTTAACGCGGCGTTTAGAGGGTTTGCCTACTCAGGAACGGAGTGGCCTGGTGCCGCGTGCGTTGCTTATCGCACTGAGACGTTTTGATTCGGGGCGGAACATTCAAGACGTCGCGGAGGCGGCGCAGAACGTATGCCAACAGGAGAACGATCGTCTCGAATCGGAGTTATCGATAATTCGCTACATTGCCTGGGCGATTCCGTCGATTGGGTTTATCGGGACTGTACGCGGAATCAGCCAAGCGCTTGGCCGCGCTCATCTTGCCCTTGAAGGCGATATAACCGGTGTCACAACGAACCTCGGCGTGGCTTTCAATTCGACACTCATTGCGCTTCTAATCAGTATCTTCCTGATGTTCATCATTCATCAGATACAACTGCTGCAAGAACGGTTTATTCTGGATACAGAGGTCTATTGCGAAGAACGATTAATTCGGCATCTGCACACTCGATGAAACGACTCATTATTGATCTCGACGATCTCGGAATTCGTCAGACGCTTTTGTCTGATGGCGTCGCCTGCCAGTTGAGCAGTAATGAGGAAGGGATCGCTTGGCAGGATGCGGCCGGGAACCTGGTCTTCGGAGACAAGGCGTCTGCTGCTCGAGCGCACGCGCCCAGAGATATATGCGACAACTATTGGGATCGTCTTGATACCTCGACAAGTACACAGGGAGATTTCCAGCGCAATCTCGCTGAGCTTGCCGCAGAACATCTGCAACGAGTCGTCGGCAGCAACGCCGAAGCGACCGAAGCCATTGCCATTGTCCCGGCACATTATGGCCCGGACCAACGCGGGATCCTTGCCAGCATAGCCCGTGACCTTCAGATTCCCCTGCGATACATAATCCCCAGGCCAATCGCATGCGCCGAATCCGGCAATGAACCAGCTTATCTCCACGTCGATATTTCACTTCACTCACTGCAGATCTCACGCGTTAATCGCGGGCCTGAACTTACTTTTGCCTATCTAACAGCTAAACGGGATCTGGGATATTTGAATTTCCTGAATCATTGGTTGAAAGGAATTGCGTCTGAGTTCGTTGATTCTTGTCGAATCGACCCCCTTCACTCGGCCGATGGTGAGCTCCGAATAAGAGGTATTATTTCGCAGGTGCTGCGAGAATTGGGATCTAATAGTTTGAGTGCTGTTCCCGTTGCAATAGACTCGACCGAGCAGAAGCATAAGATAGAAATCACCGAGGCGCTAATGACCGGTTGGGCGATCTCTCGATTGTCGGCCGTTGCCAAGGAGATTACGAGCTTAACTCAAGGGACCGGTGGCGTTCTCTTAGGACACAATATCGGTCGTATCCCAGGTTTGTACGACCTGCTTTCACGGGAGCTCGACGTTGCCGTCAGCTCTACTGACGAAGGTCAAGCTATTGCCGGCGTCGCTGGAGACTGGCCGCCGCCTGCCGCCGATGATCGCTGTTTATATCTTTCGCAGCGCCCGCGCAATGCAGGTGGGGCATGAAACGTCGTCGCAATACGGATGTGTTCGGTTTATCCTTTCTCGATTGTATCTGCTGCGGTTTCGGCGCGGTAATATTGTTATTCGTGATCGTCAATAGTCGAACGGATGAGCCACCTACCACAGTACTCGATGTACCTAAAATGACTGAGGCCGAGAGAAAGCGCGAAGAGGATTTAACAAAACTTAGAATCCAGCAGACCCAACGGGAGATTGGCCAACTAAAGGACGACATCGCGGTACTCGATGTAAGATTAGCCGATGCGACTAAACATCGCGATGCGGTCATCGAACGCATCGCTGCGCTGGAGCAACAAATTAACGCTGGATCCACAACCGCAACCACATCACAGGCTGAAGTCGAGAAGTTGAAGGACGATCTCCGCGCGCTGGAGGTAGAGATCAAACAATTGCGCGCTGCCATTCGAGTGACACAAGAGAAACAGGATGGCGATCGGGTCCGCGCGATGGTCGGGGACGGGTATCGTCATTATTTGACCGGGTTGAGTTTGTCCGGACAGCGGACGCTGATACTGCTTGATTGCTCTGCAAGCATGCTGTCTGACCGCATTGTCGATATCATTCGCCGCCGAAACCGTGATGCCTCGTCACGGCGTAACGCACCGAAGTGGAAGCAAGCGGTTGCAGCGGTCGATTGGCTGCTAACCGAACTTCCGATTGACGGGCAGTTTCAGTTATACGGTTTCAATGAGAAGGCGTTTCCGGTCGTTGCGTCAAGCGACGGGACATGGCTAAACGCTAACGACAAAAGTGCGCACGATACCGTAACCGCAGCTTTGTATGAGATTGTCCCTGAGGATGGTACGAATCTTCATAGCGCGATGGAGCTCATTTCTACACTTTCGCCACTGCCGGATAATATCGTGTTGATAGCTGACGGACTGCCGACGATCGGGAAAGGGATCTCGGTTCAGCGGACAGTCTCAGGTAAGCGACGTGCACATCACTTCCAGGAAGCAGTCAAATTGTTGCCGCGCGGACTGCCAGTCAATGTTATTCTTTACCAAATGGAAGGAGACCCCCAGGCTGCCGCGGCTTACTGGGCACTGGCGCGCGCCAGCCGGGGATCATTCTTTTGTCCGTCAAGGGATTGGCCATGAGGAGACGCGGAAAATATCGGGAAATCGAGGCATTCGGATTGTCGTTCATGGACTGCGTGTGCTGCGGCTTCGGCGCGATCATATTACTGTTCGTTCTGACGAAGTTCTCGAAGCTTAAATACGTGCGATCGACATCCTCGGCAGCGGTAGTTCTCAATCAAGGTGATTCGAATATCGTGCTGCGGGAGAAGCAACTGCGGGAACTGCGGCGCGAGCGACGACGTCTGGATACAACATTGACAGAGCGAAGAGCAGCCTTAACTGCGGTCATCACTGAATCGGGCGAGCGGCAGACGCAACTAAATACTCTGCAGCAGCAGCTCAGAAAATCCGAAATATCCGGTACTGTCCAGCAACGAATTGGTGATCAACTGTTTACGGCACGCCAGCAATTGACCGAAGAGATGAAACGCCTGGTTAATTCGCTGCCGAAGCCGAAAAATAACGTCGTTGGCGGCATCCCGGTCGACAGCGAATATATCGTGTTCATCGTCGACACATCCGGTAGTATGCGCCGGCACTGGCCCTTGGTTCGCCGAAAAATAGAAGAGACTTTGGAGATTTATCCGCAGATAAAAGGGATCCAGATTATGAACGATATGGGACAATATATGTTTTCTCAGTATCGGGGTAAGTGGATACCCGATACGCCAGGGCGACGGAAAGTTATACTGGAGTTATTCGATAGCTGGGCGCCGTTCAGTAATAGTAGTCCGGTAGAAGGGATCAAGACAGCCATCCGTAAGTTCTACTCGGAAGACCATGACATAAGTCTGTACGTATTTGGAGATGACTTTCAGGGGCTGGGTATGGAATCGGTAATCGCGACAGTGGATCAATTGAATCGGAAGGATGCTAAAGGCGGCCGCCGCGTACGAATCCATGGTGTCGGGTTCCCGGGGGCGCAGTTGAGTGCGACTGGTCAGCGATTCTCAACGCTAATGCGTGTATTATGTGATCGAAACGCCGGTACGTTCGTCGGTCTGGTCCCATGACACCGCAACTGGAAGCAGTCGATTTCTCGAGAGGGGTGGAATCAGATTCGATAATTACCCGAAAATCGACCGCTTGCACTCATCTACTTAAATTGGTGCTTTTATACGATAGTTTTACGTACTAGCTGGAGGCTTCCTCGTTTCCGTTACTCGAATTCTTTCGCGAAACCTCTAAAATTCTCCCGAAGTTGATTTAACTCTACCCTAAGTTTTGAGACCTCCTCTTCAAGTTGGATTAATCGGTTCATTTCGTCATGGACGATAAGTGTAGCGGCCTCCGGTTTCGGTGCGAGCTTGCTTTCCTCAACTTCTATCTCCCCACCCAGTAAATGCATATATCTGCAGTCTTTCTGTCCAGTCAGCCGCGGGAGTTTCGTGATTAACGCTTGATCGGTGGCTTCGATCATGGAATTAAGTGTCGACTCCACTTCTTGAACAGATGAAAATCGATAGAGGCGCTCCGTTCGGCCCTTGATCTCGCCAATTGTTTGTGATCCGCGCAGGAGCAACACCGCTATAACAGCGCTCTGAGCATAGGTTAGCGGAAGGAGATCCGTAATCTTATGCCGATACTTCGGCACGCGACTACCCGGAGAACTGCATTCCCATACCACCTTATGACTACGCAGATTGTCCAACGCCCGAACCACCGACTCCGGTGAAAACGACACCACGGGAAAGCGATTCGATTTCTGGTTGCACGCGTTCGTCAATGCGTTTAATGATAGCGGATAGTTTTCGGGTGTCGTTCGTTCCTTCTCCATTAACGCGCCGAGAACGCGAACTTCGTTTTTGTTTAGTTCTATCACGATCTCTCCTTGTGTGGTGTCCCGTAAATAACTTGCATTTGACGAGAGGTATTTTGGTGTTTCAGGTGCATTGGCACGAATTAGGCGATGCTATCGCATCGTCGTTTCACGCCAATGTCTGCTGAACGCCAAAAGACGCTCGCCCGAAACGGGTTACGCCTCTTTAGCCACTGAGCGGTGTTAGCGAATTCGGTACGTACCTACGGGTACGCACACGAAATCACTGCCTTGCTCAACGACAAAATAGGCGAAATCAAATGACAAGTTATTTGTGGGACGCTACACTGGTGTTATCTATGCATGAATGTTTACGTTCAATGCGTATACGGGTTCACTGAATGTTGCTTAAACGTGTTGTTGGAGTGATACCGGAAGCGGTACAATTTTTGGACGACTTCAAAATGATTGCGTAAGAGACTCCGAACGATTTTTCGAAAACTCCGTGATTGTTGGTATATTCTGAAATCCGATGTGTGCGTTTTCTGATCGCTTTTCATGACCAGGCTTATATACCAGTCGATGCTGACTGATCGTTCAAGCCCGATGGTCATCTCAGTACCTGTATTCAAAAGCTAATGTTTTTTCCAGCTATGCCTGCATTTATTGCATTCGAATATCGGAGCATAGAACATAAACGGTAGTCCGAAACAGAGAATCGCGAATATCATGAACGAGGCCGAGTGTTTCCCTTGGCGACTGATGTCGATCGAAGAGCAATTCGGGCATCGCGCGCTTTTCGGAACGATGATATCTTTGAGTTCTTGATCCGTTTCAAGTAGTTCTCGAACGGCTGAAATATCTTCCTCCGGGATCTGAACTTTAATACCGCCTGCCGCAATGGCGAATGCTGCGATACTGCCAGTGAATTCATCTTTCAAGAACACCCGAATACCATTCGATTCCAGCCGGATTCGCAATAAATCGGCTTGCTGGTGAGTATAGAACGTCGCGATCGTTTGCATACTTATTTTAATAAGCTATTAAATTTTAGTTTTTAATTCTTTTAATTGCTTGTTTGAAGTCAAATTCCGCGTCAGATGCTAGGAGCTTCAAGTCTTGGCCTTGTTGTTTTGCAGAATATAGATTATAAAAATAAGCTATTGAATATATTGTTCCTGATCACGGATTGCGACGATCGCGAATAATTCTACCACTCTATGTTATGCATTTTTCGCCCAAGATTCGAATGAGATATTTTGCTGGAAACGGATTATCTAAGAATACCCGATGATGTTGCTCGATCGCAAATGGTCACTGATTAAAAGATTCTTACCGAACGTAACAAAGTTTTGTATTGATAGCCGAAGCTATTTGGCAGGATATATTTTCATTTTGCGGATGTCGGGGTAGAATAAAAGGTGATTTACGGATACCAGGCCCTTCGTCACGCCGGTAACTGTCCGTCGTCTCATCTGAATCAAACGAAGTTCGTAATATTTGACAACCAGGAAGGGTATCATGAGAAATGTCTTTGTTCTGCTAAGTATTTTCCCGTTATTATTCGGGTGTGCTACGAAAGTGCCGTTTACCCATGAACTGCGATCGGAATATAATCTGGCGCCAGATGACCTCAGGCGACTTCAGTATTATTTATCCGATACGGTCGTATTACAACGGGAAGTGGGAAATGATGAAATAGTAACCGTGAATCGTCGTGTTAAGATACGCCGGGAAAGCAGTGTTGAGCAGGTGGTAATTCGTCGTCGGACTCCGGGTGTAGCCGTCGGCTCAGGAACACATAGTTTGGACGTAAGTTTCGAGCACGGGAATCAAATTAAGTTCGGAATCGATAACGACGCTAAGGTACGACGAGGAGGAGTTTATCAAATGATGCTCCCAACGACGAAAGACGGACAAGAAAACGTGATCTATGGCGGCGCGACTTACTCGAATACGAACTATTCCAGCGACGTTTACATACTTGTTGTTCTACAGGAGCTTGAGAAATTCCGGAAGATATCTAGACGCGTTAAAGGAAGAAGGCTCTAGCCTGAATAATTCACCAGTATTCTGCTACGAGCCCTAATCTCTGCTCAAATAAACCGATTGGCTTGACTTCACATCTTAGTGAATGAAAATTCACTTTCACCGTGGCGCCTTCTCCAATCGTCTTATTATGAACGAG
>JAJFLP010000017.1 GCA_021772635.1 Verrucomicrobiota bacterium
TGTTTTCAAAAACACCAGATTCAAGTTCAGCAATAACTTGCAATTTAAACGCTTCACTGTAACGAACAACCTGTCGACTCATGTCACAACTCCTTAGTTTAGGGACTCAACATGTGTCAACTTATATCAGGACGGCACCCCTGGCTCCTAGCTCTTGGCTCCTAGATCCTAGCTTCTGCCTTAATATGTTTAAGCAGAGCATGCAGAGCAGGTTTCATTTTCTCCAGACACGCTGTGTACTCCGCAATATCTCCACCGTAAGGATCGGAAACATCTTCTTCCGAATTGACGTAACTCAACAATGTACAAAATTTGTTTCCGTCCTCAGGGAATAAGGACTTGAGTTCGAGATTGTGGCTATTCGTCATTGAAACAACGGCATCGGCGTCACGCAGCAGGCTTTCATCGACGGGAGAACTCTCGAAGTTATCTAATACGACATTCTCTTTTTCCAGCACCTTTAGCGCGACGTCACTGGCTTGGCCACCTTCGAAAACGCACAACCCGGCGGACATCACCTCTATATCCGCTAGTCCATCGGCGTCGCAAAGGTGTCTGAAGTATGCCTCAGCCATCGGACTGCGACATATGTTTCCGGTGCATACGAATAAAACGCGCATATCTCACATCCAGGATTAATCAGGGTTCTTCACACAACTGCGTACTTTTCGTCGTCGTACTCATAATCTTAATCGTAATCGTTTGCCGATTAAGATTAGGATTACGATCAAAAACAAACAATCGCGCGATAATAGTACGCGGTTGTGTGAGGAACCTCAATTAATGCGTGCGACGGGTGTCTGCAAGACGAATAGAGGGTATCCGAAACCATTTTTTTGGGCGGGATGTTTTCGAGTGGGTAAGTTCGGGCAAACTCGCAGTTCATTAATAGATGATTGCCTGCGCGGATATATCCAAAGACCCTACTTTTCTGAAGCTCGCGTCTGCCCAGGTATACGAGCCATGCCGGTAGGTTGTCGCATCCGTCCGCTCACCCGCATTTGTGATCCTCACTTTGCGTACTTTCCGTGAGAACGGCCCTGCACGCACAGTGATAGTGGCCAGCTTCTCTGAGCTATTCAGCGTCAGCGAGTACCGATTCTCACCAAGTTTCTCATACGAATACTGCAGCGATGCTGTCCCCGAATCGGTCGCGTCGTGTGATATTACCCAATTCTTCGCCTCGATCCGCGTCCAGTCGTCGGGTAGGCGGGGGATAAGGGCGAGGTTCGAATGATCGGAGTCATCGATTCCGGCGATCAACCGTGCGATTTTCAATGCGGCGACGCCGTTCGTAATATTGAGATCATCGAACGTCGGCCCGGCATTGGTACCTGCGTTGTCAGCGTTCAGTTTCTCCTCAAACGTGAAAGGAGAGATTTCTATATCGGATTGGTCAGCTAGCGGGATAAACTCGTCGAACGTATACCTCATGTAGCTGTTGATTAACTTATTTGTAATGGGGAGGCCATCAAGATAGAGACTTGCAATGACTGTCCATAGTTGATTAGTACTTGTATTGTAATCGACAAGAAAATTTTTGGACCAGCTGGATTTGCTGAATATCGGCGAGTAACTCAGCATGAAATCGAACGTCGCCTTTAGTTGAGTGTCCATGTCTTTGTCGGCTGTGAAGCCGTAAAAGTCACTCCAAAATGAAAGACCGGACAGTAGATACGGCGTGTCGAACACCCGAATTTTTCCGTTATAAAGAAGCGGGCTCCCATCTGAATAGCGACCGTAAAGCCATGCGTTAGTCGGAATCAGTCCGGCGATTCCCGGTTGTTCTTCGATTCCCCATGATTCCGGAAACGTTTCCGGGGAAAGTAGCTGTATCGCGCTTTCTCCGGAAACCAGGTTCTTATTGAAGTTCTTAGCTAGACGCTCACTCGCTAGATGCCATTCGAAGGCATTTTCGTCGAACCCACTTTTCTTCGCCATCGCTATCGCGCTCCCAAGCGCTGCTTGCACTGCATGATATGCCGGCACCGTGGAACCCGAGAGAGTTGGGTCAGATATCCCGAACTCGCCGGCGAAGTCGACCAGTCCTAAGGGCGATGTCTCAATCGCCTTAACGAAGGCTGTAATAGGTCGATGTACTGCATTCAGCCAAAGCGGGTCTAGTACAGACTTGTCTTGCCCGAGCTTACGCCAGACGTTATAGACGCCGCTTATTACACTCGTATTTCCAAGATCAAATCGCCCGGTCCGTAGCGAATTATTGGCCGACACAACGAATAGCGGCAGGTTCCCAGTCAATTGGGTTAATTGGTCAATACACCCCCATGCGGCTAATTCTGACATCAAACTGCCCCAATCCCGAAGGTTGATGTCGTGGTAGCGACCACCCGGTAAGCTGGGATGCGGACTTCCGTCGACATCGATGAAATAATTTTTCAAGAAGTATAACGATGTCGATAGCGTTTTATTGAATAACTCAACTTCGCGCGTGCCCTCGAACGAAAGCGAAGCCGCATCTGCCGGAGGTTCGATCGGGTCGCTGCCGCCGAGTAACGCGATAAAATCAATTTCGAATTTTTCTCCGTGTTTCGCGGAGTTTTCAATATTGATATTTGAACTAAGGCTATTCAACCAAACTCGAAAAACATATGCGTGTTGACGTCCGTCGCTTCCGGGGCGGAGCTTGCGCTTTAGCAACGTATTTGACCCGCTGAATACGTGAACCTCAGGATAATTCGTGCCCTCGACGTGTTCGCTGACAACTCCAAGAAGCAGCAAATACTTGTACTTCTCTCGCTCTGTTTTGGACGGATTTAACTTACTCCGAAATACCGGGTCCTCTGGTAGAAACGGTAATGCTTCCGTGCCAAGGTCCGGCCCCAGATCGAGCGTCAACGGCTCACTCATTCCGTCGAGTGTGTCCAGCCCGCCGAACATAGCCCATGGAACGTCCCGCTCTTTCGCCGTCTCACGATTGACCTTTAGAGTTTCAATTTTGCGTATATACTGCGGAAACTCTCCGGAAGACGCGTCATACTTCCCGACACTCCATAACACCTTGCCGCCACCTGCCATATAGCGGAATGTTTGATTCGCCGAATTCGGATCGTCGAAAATGCTAAGCTTTCTACTTGCGGATTTCCGACGACGCTCAATTATCTCCGGACAGAATATGAAGCCATTCTTGTCATTGTACTTAACCTCAAACGCTTTGGTGTGGTAGAATATTTCAGTTTTCGCCGTCACCTTATATCGTCCCCGCGGGACGCCGGTGAAGTCGAATTCGACAGGAACCAGCTGTTTTCGTGACCCCGACGGGATATCGTGGGTTATCTCGCGCGGGAGATCGTTTACCTTGATAATTTCGCCAGTCTTTGGATCCTCCAGGTAGACTCTTGCCGTCACGTCGCGATCAGAAAAATTCCCGTAATCCAAAAGAAAGGTCGCAGTCGAGTCCGTGAAGATCGGTGCTTTTGGAAAGATACGAATCCACTCTGCTTCCGCGTAGCATATTACGCCTACCGCGTCGTCTTGAAAAATTGTCGAGCTTGAGGCAGGAGGCGGAGGTACCAGGATGAATTCATGATCTACTTTTCCCTCGCTATCTGAGTCTCCGAAGGTTACCTGAAAGCGCGTCAAGCTGGCGCGTCGCGGACGGTCGTCCCAGTCACTGAACGGAACCCGCAAGATCACAGAGTACCCGTCGATAGGACGAATCAAGTGACATTCGGGCTCGCCGATTTTCTCACGTGTCGCCTCTGACGCAATATCTACCTTGAGTTCACAATCTTCGCTCTCCGGGTCAGGGATGAGAGTTATTGACCATGGCGTACGAGAGTTTCGATCCGGACCTGACGTCAGGTGAACAAATTGGATGCGGATATAGTCTCCGACTGGATCCTTGCTGTCTCCATCTGGAACACTGAATACGTCATCGATGATATCGAAACGGAAAAAAATTGAGTCCGCGTTCCAGAACGATCGAACCTGAGCCCGAAAGTCGTCAGGTCCGGTCCAGTTGTCATTCACCCGCGTTTGCCTCGGATTGTCGAGACCATAAATGGGGCAGTCGTCGAACAACGGTTCACTTTCCTCAATATCTGAAATTTCGAAGTCGATCAGTGGTGCAATAACGCTTATGCTTCCATCCGGCATTGCGTGAAGCGGAATAACACCTGCCAAAAGCATTGTTGCCAGCAGGTAGATCTTATATCGCTGTATCATAAAATACTCTCGTCCTTACTTTAAGTTGGCCCCGCTTGAACTGCGACAAAGGCCGCCCGGTATGGTTTTTCGAGCGGGGAGCAGTTAGTACGACAATCTCTTTCTCGATCCACCAGGTTCGTTACCGTTAACACTGATCGCCTTGGCCCCGCGTGCGGGACTGGTTCATATGACTCGGATCGAAAACTGGACTGCTCGCAGTCTATATATACCGAACGTCTTCATCCCGCATGCGCGACGAAAAATCGTTCAAAGTCTCTTACGCAATCAATTTAACGCCGTCTCTCCGACTACGGACTGAAAAATAGTACCGCTTCCGGTATAATTCATTTAAGATAATGCATGTGTCGGCAAAATCTATAGAGTCACTTGCAAAAGGACCTCTGGCGTCGCACCATTCTATACCGAACGTCTTCATCCCATGCAGGACGAAAAATCGTTCGGAAATTCTTGGCTGATAAACTCGAAGCTATCCAAAAATTGTACTGCTTGCAATATAGTATACAGAAAATAACGTACGCAGGAATCCATGAATTCCTCGTGACTTCCAAACCATTGAGATTCAGACATGATCACCCTACCAGTTCCTCTCCAAACAGGTGGTTACGATATAATCATTGAAGATTCGCTGTTTGCAAACGGTCGCTTCGACTGTCTCGGTCCCCACGCACGGGGCCGCCACTGTCTGATCGTAACCGATCGCAACGTTGATGGGTTATACAGCGAAACTCTAGTCCAGAACTTACACGATCTCGGCGCATCCCGTGTTGAAAAATCCGTTATGGCTCCGGGAGAAACGTCGAAGTGTTTACAAACGGTTACGGCATTATATAACGACGCCTTAAGCTTCGGCATGGATCGTGGGTCTGTCGTGATTGCGTTGGGCGGCGGTGTCGTCGGTGACGTCGCTGGTTTCATGGCGGCTACCTTTATGCGCGGTATCGACGTTGTTCAAATCCCAACCTCGCTCGTTGCGCAGGTAGATAGTAGTATCGGGGGAAAAACTGGTGTCGATCTACCGCAGGGAAAGAATTTAATCGGCGCTTTCCATCAGCCGAAACTCGTCGTAATCGATACTTCCACGCTTACTACATTACCGCCCCGGCAGTTGCGTTGTGGGTTAGGCGAGGTGATCAAATACGGAGTCATACTTGACGTCGGTTTTTTTGAGTTCCTCGAATCAGCCGGGGAGGACTTACTACATCCGACTCCCAAGCTTTACGAGCAAATCGTGAAGACCTGCTGCGAACTGAAGGCAGCGGTTGTGCTGGACGATGAATTCGACAAAGGGGGCCGTGCAATTCTGAATTACGGTCATACGTTCGGCCATGCTTTGGAAAAGTTGGCAGGGTACACTGAGCTTACGCACGGAGAAGCGATCGCGATCGGAATGGGGATTGCCGCGGATCTAGCCGGATTGATCGAATCGAACGACGTTCTGCAAAATCTGAAACAACGGCAGGATTCACTTTTCGCCGCGGTCGGCCTTCCGATCCGGGCGCAGGGGTTTTCAGTTGAGAACGTTCACGCGGCGATAGCGACCGATAAAAAATTTACTCAGGGTAACGTGAAATTGATCCTGCCGACAAAAATCGGGCATGTAGAGCTCACCGAGGGCGTTTCAGATTTGCTGATTAAACAAGCGATCAGGGGAAGAATTGAATCGGCGTGAAGCATATATAATACTCAACCTGGTTCCGGGAGTGGGGCCGGTTCGGGTAAAACAACTTCTACGTTATTTCGAGACGCCGGAAGCGATTTTGGCAGAGAAAGCTACATCTCTCGCCAGAGTTCACGGCATCGGGAAAAAAATCGCCGAAGTGATTGCAAATTGGGCGAACGAAGTTAACCTCCGTCAAGAAATCGAATTAGCGAATCGCGCTGGCGTCGATCTGGTTACTCAAGTTGATCCTGAATATCCGGAATTACTGAAGGAGATATATGATCCCCCACTTTGCCTTTACGTTCGGGGGATAAAGAGCGCGTTAAAGTCGCCTTTATGCCTGGCAGTCGTGGGGTCACGGCGAACCTCGCGCTATGGGACGAGCACTGCGGAGCGCCTGTCGATTTCAGCAACCCAAGCCGGCTGGACAATTGTCTCCGGGCTTGCTCTCGGCATTGATACCGCTGCGCACGCCGCAACGGTCGACGTCGGAGGCGTTACTATCGCGGTTCTCGCAGGAGGTTTGGGGCGCATTTACCCGCAGGTGAATATTCCGTTAGCGCGCAAAATCACAGATCACGGAGCACTCATCAGCGAGCAACCGATGAATATGAGTCCGGACAAACGCGCGTTTCCGATGAGAAACCGTATCATCGCTGGTATGTCATCTGGGACGCTTGTAATCGAAGCTGGAGCTCGGAGCGGCGCGTTAATCACAGCTCAGCAGGCAATCGATCAGGGGCGTAGCGTATTCGCCGTGCCCGGGCGTGTAGATTCGCCGACTTCCAGAGGGTGCCATCGGTTATTGAAGGACGGAGCGACGCTCGTCGAAACCATCGATGATGTACTGGAGGAATTTAATTTTTTACCCCAGCTGTCGGCGTCTAGGTCGAACACCGGACCAGAGCGCAAAACGAGTAGATTGGATCAAGTTCTCGAGGAACTGACAGAGAACGAACAGAAATTAGTCGACGTACTCAGGGACGGCGAGAAAACGATTGATGAAATTTTCGGTATTTCGGAAATTCCGATCCCCGAGATTCTGGCGATATTGCTTAGACTCGAATTGAAACGGGTCGTCTACCAGCTTCCCGGTAAGCGGTACGAATTGATGAACCCCGGCAACTAGCCTGAATAATTCACCAGTATTCTGCTACGAGCCCTAATCTCTGCTCAAATAAACCGATTGGCTTGACTTCACATCTTAGTGAATGAAAATTCACTTTCACCGTGGCGCCTTCTCCAATCGTCTTATTATGAACGAGT
>JAJFLP010000018.1 GCA_021772635.1 Verrucomicrobiota bacterium
CGCGACGGCCGTCTCCTGAACCGAGGATCGCGGGACTCCAACTGCTAAGCCGCAGTGAAAAGAAAGCGATAATATTAGGCACCAGAAAAAACATAGATTAATAGATTCAGTATGTGTAAACTTTTAGTCAGGACTTGACCAACTTCTTGGGAACGAGATAAAATCGCCAGGAAAATTATAGTTTTACTGTCGAAACTTCTCTCGTTACCCTGTTCGCATAACGCGAACATCGCATATATCCACATCCCTTTCTCTGTGAGCTTTGCGGCTCTGTGTGAGAACGAGTCTTTCGTGGCGAGAAAATCACGATAACACTTAACGGCGGATTTCGCTCTGCTCGACAACTATTCTTCCTCTAGTAACCCATCAAACCCCACGTAACACGAATCACGTAACCCATGCCCTTAACAACCCGACAACCAGAAACCTCAACTCCCTCCGAAGCGTACCCTTCGCTTCCCGAAGATGTAGTTGTATCCGTTCGAAATGTATCGAAAAAATTCTGTAAGAACCTGCGCCGAAGTATGTGGTACGGGATCTCCGATCTTGCACGAGGTATCACGGGTATGCCTGCGAACAGGCAACTAGCAGGGAGTAGGGAGCTAGGAGAAGAGAGTAGAAAAGGTTTAGAAAACGGCGAAGACGACGCTCTTCGAGAAGACGGCGGAGACGACGGATTGCGAGGAGACGAATTCTGGGCGTTGAAAGATATTTCGTTTGATCTCAAAAAAGGAGAATGTTTGGGATTACTTGGAGTGAACGGATCTGGGAAAACAACATTACTAAGATTACTGACTGGAATTTTTCCGCCTGACAAGGGAGAGATATCGGTTCGAGGCCGGACTGGTGCATTAATTTCGGTCGGTGCAGGTTTTCATCCTTATTTATCGGGACGGGAAAATATCTATTTGAATGGGGCGATATTAGGCATGACTAGGGGGGAATTAGATTCACGATTCGATGAGATTGTGGATTTTTCAGGTATTGATAGCTTTCTAGAGGCACCAGTATCAACTTATTCGTCTGGGATGAAGATTCGATTGGGCTTTGCGATAGCAACTGCAATTAAACCGGACCTTCTACTATTGGACGAGATACTTGCTGTTGGGGACGCGAACTTCAGAACGAAATGCTATCAGCGGATCGGTAAAGTGATTGAATCCAGCGCTGTGATTTTCGTAACACATGACGTCGTGCAGACGTCTAGAATATGCGACTCTGCGATAGTCTTAGATAAGGGGAAAAATAGATTCCATGGTGATACTGAAGAAGGCATCGAAAAGTATCTCGAAGGCTCAATGAGCCCTAGGTCGTTTAAGCCTATAGCCGTCAAAGACGCCGATGTAGTTGATATTTATTGTACTGGCGTAAAGTCAACACTCATTCCAGGGGATAGTCTTGATCTGGAAATTGGTATCGAAACAGTCAAAGACCTTTCGATAGGAATGTTTCTCGTTAATATAGTCGCTAATGAAATGGTTAGCGTCCAGTGCGATATAAGCGAGAATATAGAGATAATAAAGAAGGGTAAAACCATTATTCGTCTAGAACTTGGCCCGATGTGGCTCAGGCGGGACAAATATTACATCGCTCTTACAATCACAAATAAAAGTAAAAAAAAGACTCTAGCTCATACACAGAACAGTTTCCGATTTTCAATGGGCGGCTCAAGGGGCTATGGCGCACCATACCAGTTACCACACAAAAACGCGTTAAAGAATATCAAACTGATCAATTGACTTACAATCATAAGTTTTTCGGGCTTGTTCATGCACGTCAATGACGGAACTGTGAATTTTCTAAACCGTGCGGATCTGGAAGATTTTTTGGATTTATCATGGTAGGTGCGGATGAAATCACCATCTCATGGAGGCGATAGACTACAATATGAGAATATTAATTAGCGGTACTACTCGATGGCTGATGAAAGGTGCATTACGATCTGAGAGTAGCCATGACTACTCCTACCCTACTGAATCGTCCAGTATTTTCTGTGCCGATTTGCTTAGGAAAGATATTCTTGTGTGATGGAGAGAGTCTTCAATAAAATATCGTGTTTAATGAGAAAATGGCGATCGAGAGCACCACGGAAAGTATCGGAAACTTCCAAGGTCCGTGACTCCTTATCAATATTTTGTGAGGGGAATGGCCTGGATATTGGTTTCGGCGGTGATCCCATAGTCCCACACGCTATTTGTCTAGATCTTGCAGAACCATACGCGCAATATTGCGACTATCCGCAACATTTGAAGGGCGACGGTACGGATTTATTTTGGTTTAGGGATGATAGCTTAGATTTCGTCTACTCATCACATGTGTTAGAAGACTTCGAGGATACAAGCGCAGTGCTAAACGAATGGTTTCGGGTAATTAAAATAGGCGGAAAGCTCGTGTTGTTCTTACCTGATGAAATAGCGTACCGCGCCTATTGTCTTCAACAAGGGAAACCTCCTAACGAACACCACAAACACGAGAATTTCGGGTTGAAGTCCTTAAAAGATCTCGTAGATATCCGACCCGATATTGAAATCATCCACGAGAAATGTCCGAGTTGTATATATAGCTTTGAACTGGTACTTCGAAAAATATCGTGAGCCGGCAAAATTTAGTAGGTTTTCTGGCAACGTTGCTACGTACAAATAGGGATGAGAGGCTTAATTTATTGTGTGGTGCTTAACGTAGACATCGGAGGTTACGTAAGTCAGTTGAGTTATTTCGATGAGAGCCTAGTGGATCGACTTGCTTACGGTTGAAGTAATTATGTCGTGCCTTATTATCAAAAATGACGGAATCGGGGACCTTATACTTGCTTCTGGAATTATCGCGGAATTATCGAAGTTATTTGACGGCAACCTTGATTTAGTCACCTGCCGTACGAATAGGGAAGTCGCCGAGAATCTCAGTGGTGTTCGGGATCGATATTATGTCTCGCGTGATGATTTACGATTCCGGCCGATCGCGGCGCGTTTTGGATTGTTATTGCCGATTGCAAAGGGAGACGATCGAGTTACCCTCACCAAAATCAGCGAACAAGAATATGATATTGCTATCTGTCTTCGGCGGTATATCCGCCAAAGTACTTTGGTTGTTATGTCAGTGGTTAGAGCGAAGGATAAACGATGTGCTTGGCAATTTCCTACTAATATATCCGCTCAATTCGCCGAGCGGTGTTCTAAAGGTTGGACGCGGTACTCAGGATCAATCGAGGTCCTGTCAGAATTAAAGTATTTTCAGAGTTTTATTGAGCATACTCTATCCACAAGAATTGAACCTAGCCCTCAACTAAATGGATTAGACTCGTTTGCCACTAGACCTGAGCCTATGGCGGTCGGAATCGGTATTGGCGGGGGATCTACGAACTGGCCCCCGAATTATTGGATAACGCTAGTTTCCAAGCTAGATGAAAGTGGTTACAAGGTATTTTTGTTTGGCGGTACAGATGTTACTTCGCTCGCAAACGAGATACAAGAAAAGATGGATAAAGTCACCAATTTGGTTGGGACAGTCTCCTTTTATGAGTCACTTCCATATTTGCAAAAATTAAGCGTTTACATTGGCAATGATACCGGGTTCAGTCATTTCTCGAGCTTAATCGTCCCCAAGTGTCTGGTTATTCTTGGGGGAGGTACGTTCAGACGATTCTTTCCATGGCCAGAATCGGATAATCAATACATAATCTTTCACGGCCTAGACTGTTATGATTGTGACTGGCAATGCAAGTTCAAGGAGCGACACTGTATGAACAAGTTGCTCCCGACGGACGTACTCGATTATTTCTTTGAAATCGTAAAAGATTCGTGTGTTGATCGAGTGCGGAATACAAACAGTTCGGTAGAAGAATATCATGTTGCATGGAGGCGATGGAACGGAAAGTCCAAATACCTTCCATTCCAACGTTAGACGCTCGATCGGATTATTTTCGTATGCATGATCATCGCGAAGCAAACCTCAATACGTAGCATCGTACATTATGAATAGTCTTATTGCTATGATTCCTGCTCGCATGGGGAGCCAAAGGCTTAAGCATAAGAATTTATGCGAATTAGACGGGATCTCTCTTATTGCCCGAGCTGTTCGCAATTCACTGAAGTTGAGTGAATTTGAGGAAGTTTGGGTGAATTCTGAAGATTCACGAATCGGTGAGATTGCCAAGTCTGAGGGTGCTATGTTTCATCAGCGACCTAAAGAGTTGGCTAGCCATAACGCAACAAGTGAGGAATATTTGTACGAGTTCCTTAAATCTCACCCATGCGATTACCTATTTCAAATACACACAATTGCGCCTCTATTATCGTCTACGGAAATTAGTTCGTTCGTTAATAGCATGCTCGACAATGACTACGATGTTCAGTTGAGCGTGGTCGACGAGCAGATCGAGTGTGTGTTCGACGGAACCCCAATTAATTTCGCGTTCGATACTAAGACAAACTCTCAAGAATTGCGACCGGTTCAACGTGTCACATGGAGTATCACCGGCTGGCATCGAGCTACCTATATTGACGCTTACGAGGCGGGTAAATGTGCGACTTACGCAGGAGACGTTGGGTTCTTTCCAATCAGTCGGCTAGCAGGGCATATCATCAAGACAGAAGATGACTTACGAATCGCAGAGGCCCTGTTAAGGGTGGTTCAGAATGATGATGAGCTATAGGAGTTTTTAATATGTCTTTGACAGTTGCAATAGGGCCGTCTTCTTTCGGCGCGACAGATAAGGCACCGAATAAGCTATTGGAAGGGGCCGGTATCGTCGTGAAACCAAACCCGTTCGGTCGGCGATTAACAGAAGCAGAGATTATCGGTCATTTGATAGGAGTAGACGGCCTGATCGCGGGCCTTGAACCACTAAATCACGATGTATTATCGGCCAATCCGAAACTTCGTGCGATCGCACGAGTCGGGATCGGAATGTCAAACGTGGACGTGGATTCTGCGGAAAAGTTCGGAATCAAAGTCTCGAATACTCCCGATGCTCCAACCAACGCCGTGGCAGAAATGACCGTTGCCGCGATGTTGTCACTATGTCGAGCCCTCGTCGATACGAATTCGAATTTGCATTCGGGAAAGTGGAGTAAATCGATTGGATTAGGATTGGCGGGAACAAAAATATTGCTTCTAGGATATGGGCGAATAGGAAAAAAAGTCGCAAGTATGCTTCGGCCATTCGAACCTGAAATTCTGGTATATGATCCGAATCTTTGTGAGAACTACCGCGATGACCAGGTGCACGCGGTCTCGCTGAATGAGGGACTGAAACAGGCACAGATTATCTCTCTGCATGCAGGTGGAGATGAGGCAATATTGCGAGAACAAGAGTTTAGTATGATGCACGACGGAGTGTTGCTCCTCAATTCAGCAAGGGGAGAACTGATCGACGAGCAAGCACTCGTCGATGCGTTAGAGACCGGTAAAGTTCGATCCGGCTGGCTAGATGTATTTTGGAAGGAACCGTACGATGGTGAGCTTTTAAGATTTAATCAACTGCTGTTAACTCCGCATGTCAGTACGTACACTTACCAGTGTCGCCGGGATATGGAGACTACGGCAGTTAAAAATCTTTTACGTGATTTAGGGCTTGATCATTGACTTTTGAAAATGAACTTCTCCTCGCAAAAGAGGTCGCTCGGAAGGCGGGTGACTATCTCCGCACTTCGGATCCAGTATTTTCGTCAATTCTGACCGATACTCGGCGTGATCTAAAGCTTGCGGCCGATATGAAGTCTGAAGAGGTTATTCTGCGTATGTTACGTGCCCGTAGCGATTACCCCATATTGAGTGAAGAATGCGGATTCGACGGTCGGGATGATTCGGGTAAGGACAGCCGGATGTGGATAGTCGATCCATTGGACGGTACGGTCAATTATAGCCGGAATATTCCTTTGTGTTGTGTTTCTATTGGACTATGGGAAAACAACAAACCGATTCTCGGAGCCGTATATGATTTGAATACCGGTGATATGTATACCGGGCTCGTTGGCGCAGGTGCGTGGTGCAATGAAAAAGATATGCATGTATCGGCGATAAACAAACGCAACAATGCTATCCTTGCTACGGGGTTTCCCGTAAACCGGGACTTCGTTTTTGATCCGCTGACCAGATTCGTAGAAGCCGTCGCGAACTTCAAGAAGATTCGATTATTCGGCTCGGCGGCTCTTTCGCTCGCGTATCTCGCCCGATCTCGTGTCGATGTATACATGGAAGAGGAGATTATGCTGTGGGATGTGGCCGCCGGGATTGCGATTGTTGAAGCTGCCGGTGGTTGTACAGTGACCAAGCCTTCCACTCGGCATCAATGGGCACGAACCGTAACGGCGGCATCGACTAAAACCTTATTATCGAGTTCAACTGAGAGCTAATAGTGCGGTACGAATATATCGATAGCGCGATTTGAGAAGAAGATATTCATCGGTTTTTCGGGTACTGTCGTCGGGATTCCGAAGCTTTGTTATTGATGAGTTATATATTCCCGATGCCCTGGGATTTGATCACAAAGACATTGAGGAAATGAATTTGAACAACCGGGAGCTCGTTCACCGCTGTGTCAAACCGGTGTAACATAAGATGATTCGCATTGGCATTATTGGCTTCGGAAAAATGGGACGCGTTCGCGGCGATGCTATCCGGGAAAGTGGTCGGGGCGAGGTGGTGGCAATTTTTGACCCTGCTGATGCGGGAGAGCACGATTGTTCGCTACGCGCGGAATCAGTAGAATCGATCTTCTCTGATCGAAATGTTGACGCTGTCTTTATTTGTACGCCTAATTACCTAAACAAGTCGCTCACGATCGCCGGTCTACATGCTGGGAAGCATGTTTTTTGCGAAAAACCCCCTGCTTTTTCTGCTATCGATGTCGAAGAGATCCGTGAAGTTGAGTACAAGAGCGGGAAACGCCTCATGTATGGCTTCAATCATCGGCATCACGAGAGCATTCGACGGATGAAGGAGATCCAGGATTCTGGGGAAATGGGACGTATTTTGTGGATGCGCGGACGCTATGGCAAGGAAGTCAACGAATCGTTCCTGAGCAGTTGGCGAGCGAACAAGGACTTTTCAGGCGGCGGAATCATGCTGGATCAGGGAATCCATATGCTCGATCTATTCTTGCATTTGTCCGGGAACTTCGATGATGTACACGCTTTCGTTTCTAATCTATTTTGGAAGATTGAGGGGATCGAGGACAACGTATTTGCAATCCTTCGAAGCAGCGAAACGGGTATTTGTGCTTCGCTGCATTCAACTATGACACAATGGCGATATCTGTTCTCGCTCGAAGTATTCCTTGAGGGTGGAGCACTAATTTTAAACGGTCTGAAGACATCATCCGGCACTTATGGCGATGAGGCACTCGCGATAAAAAGAAACACCCCCCATGGTAGATTCACTGGTGAGGAACACATTGTCTACCACAGCGATACTTCCTGGCTAGTCGAAATTACACATTTTATCGATTGCATCGAAAATTCCGAATCGGTTCGTCACGGCAGTTCGGCGGATGCACTACGGCTGATGCGACTTATGGACAAGATCTACGGGAACGAAAAATAAATCGGCAAAGGCGGTGGGGGCGGATGACATAAGCAGTGGTACAATGAATATTAATCCGGCCGAATGATAGCAAAGTCAACTGATTGGCGCTGAGAATCGGAGCTATAAATTAAGACTGTAAGCTCATTATCGTGCTAAATAAACGCAAATGCATTGGGGCGGTGGCTTAAGAAGGAGTTGGAAAACGTACAGGCTGTTACGACTTAAAAATTGGAGTGCATAGCTATCATAGACTACGACCTGAATCGAAGCTCAGTCCAAACCTGATCAAACATCCTCTCGGTTCGGAACACCCGGAGCACCGCGCTATTCGCGGAAATAGGTGATTTCTCAATTCCGCTAGCAAGAAGCCTAATCGATTCAGCTTCTCTCTATATTCATCGAAAGAAAATAATAACTTAATATTCAGCGGATGTTATATCAATCATGCGGCTCGATTGTTCGGAAGATTGGAAAATCGAGCAATACCATTCACCAATATCTTAGTCGTCGCGGAATCCCAATCACTCAAAACGAACGACGAATTACGGCACTGAAGAATGTACATAAGGGCCGTCGTGCATTCATTGTCGGTATGGGGCCAAGTCTACGCATTGAGGATCTCGATCAGTTAGCGGGAGAAATTTCCTTCGCCTGTAATAAAGTCTACTTGGCTTTCGATCAAACGAACTGGCGCCCGACCTATTATTCTATCGTTGATGTACTAGTTGCGGCCAACAACGTCGACAAAATTCGTCAGCTAAAGTTAACGAAAATCTTTCAAGAATGTGTTAGAAAATATTTTGTCGGATTTGATGATATCTTATGGGTGAAAGGGCGGAATTCTCCCGTCAAAAACGGTGATTTAGAATTTCGTTTTTCTTTAAATTTACTTGAAGGATACTATCCAGGTTGGAGTGTGATTTATGATCAGCTTCAATTGGCAATTTATATGGGAATACGAGAAATTTATCTTATTGGAGTAGATTTCAGTTTTGAGGTGCCTGATAAAACGGGAGAGGTTTGTGAGCACGGCGAGGTATTAAAACACCAGGGTGAGGTGAATCATTTTCATCGTGATTATCGAGTGCCTGGTGAAACTTGGACGATGCCGCGGCTGGACATGCAATACGAAGCGTTTGCATGTGCAAAGGAAGTGATGTCAGATTTAAACGGAGTGATTTACAACGCATCCAGGCAAACGAAACTGGATGTATTTCCTTGTGTCAATTTCGAGGACCTATTCGCGAATTAGAATTATTCGTCGCTTGCTATTTAATCCAATTTTCTAGGAGAGAAGCGATACAGATTGTTCTGAAAACGCAATGCGATCTACCGAAACGAATATACTAAAAATAGACGATATTAATAGCTTTTTACACGATACGATTTTAGAGTCCTTGTTTCCCCAGAATTTGCAAAATTATGACGCTTGGTTATGAGATCTACTGACTCGACGAAATGAGCGACAAAAAACCGCTAGTTAGTATAATAATCCCTGTCTTGAACGGAGAGAAATTTATACGTGAGGCAATTACTTCTTCGCTCGAACAGACCTATCCGAATCTTGAAATAATTGTCATAGATGACGGTTCTACCGACGATACCTTTCTTATTCTACGAGACTACGAAGCCGATAATAAGATAAAGCTCTTGTTTCACGACGGGCACCGAAATCTTGGTGTCAGTCGATCAAGAAAACTTGGAATCGACAAGGCAGAGGGAAAATTTATTGCCTTGCTGGATGCGGACGATGTTTATGTGCCTACGAAAATAAGCACGCAGGTTGATATTCTATCACAGTATTCGAGCGTCGTTCTGTGTCATACCAACGTAGATTTCATAGGTCAAACCGAGGACTTTCCGCGCGACCAGGATTATTTCAGACTGTCTGATAAGACCTACGAATATTCTTATCCCGCCCAGGATTTTTTCTTGCAGCGTCAACCGATCTGTAATTCGACAACAATTGTTCGTACTGACGTACTTAGGAAATTACCGTTTTCGTCACCTCAACTTTTCCAGTATGAGGATTGGTTAATGTGTATACTTGCTGGATATAAGGGACGCTTTCTATACTTACCAGATAAACTTACTAAATACCGGTGTCATAGCGACGCTTCGACGTTCAAAGTACGACTCAATCCGCTTAGAGGATTATACTCTAAAATCGAACTCTTATTCTGTTTGTCTTCGAGAATCACAGATTCAGACGCGAAAGCACTCGTAGAAACGGAAGTTAAGAGTTGCCTCGAGAATTTGTATAACGTTTATTCAGATGGTATCGAAGGATTTAAAGAATCTGATGATTCACGAGAAGAACCGAATGATCTGTTGGATCGGCTTCCAGTTTCAAGGGAAGAGTACGAATTACTGAGGAGTCGTAAGAGGTGTGCTCAACTTGAATGTCGGCTCAAGGCGATCGAAACCTCAAAGATTTGGAAATTGAGGAAATTTTCAGCACCGTTTAGACGTTTTCTTGACCGGATGTTTCACCGAAATTGATATATGCCGGACGAATTCAAAAGAAACAAGAAGAGGATCGGTTCTATGATCGCTTTCGCCCGTCATAGAATAATTAGATGTAAGCTACAGGCTTAAGACCATTTCATGCTAAGTAAATATCTACATACGTGCCTTACCACGTCGGATTCGACACCTGGATCGTGAAAATACTTATTATTTCAACGATGGCAGGGTTCCCGTGGGGCGGGAGCGAGGAGTTGTGGGCTGACATGGCCGACTACGCCGTAGAGCAGAGCCACGAATTGACGGTATCTGTCCTCCAATGGCCTGAACCGCATCCCAAGATAAAAAATTTAAGTGCTAAAGGTGTAAAGTTTTATTTTCGGAATAATCCGGGAATGGAGACACAGAAGAGACGATCGAAAGTAGTAGGTGGACTAGCGCGGAAGGTCGTTACTGTACGGAAACGATGGAGGAAATATTCAAAAGACTACGCTGATCTTCTCGAGCCAGAGTCGGATATTGTCTGTATAAGTCAAGGGGCAACATACGATATATTATCGAATCGGGATCTTGCTGACTCGATATCTGATTCCAATATTCCCTTCGTTCTAATCTGTCAGTTTAATAGCGATGATGTAGTTCCCAGCTCGTCCGCGCGCCAACGGGCCATTGATTTCTATAAGCGCGCGCATCGGGTAATCTTTGTCTCCGATGCTAACCGCAAAACTGCCGAACGACAACTCGCCATACCCCTTTCAAATGCCGTTATTCTTAAGAATCCTGTGAATCTCACTGATATCACCCCCGTTAGTTGGCCCGCTGGCTCATTAAGTATAGCAAACGTCGCCCGACTTGACGCTCGGTATAAGGGACAGGATCTAATGTTGGAGGCTTTCAGTGCTTCTCATTGGAGTGAAAGAGATTGGACACTCAATCTTTACGGAACCGGGCCCGACAAGGAGTATTTGGCGTCCTTGGCTTCATTCTACGGAATCGACAAGCATGTTCGATGGCACGGACAGGTATCAGACGTAAGAAAAATTTGGGCAGAGAATCATATTCTGGCCATGCCTTCCAGGGCGGAAGGGACGCCGCTGGCACTTATCGAAGCGATGTTATGCGCTCGGCCAGCTGTGGTCACGGATGTCGGGGGAATGGCAGAGTGGATTGAGGACGGGAAAACAGGTTTTATTGCCGATGCGGCTACCCCGAAGTTGATAAGTAAATCACTTGAACGAGCTTGGGAGCGTAAGGATGAATGGTCGGTGATGGGAGAAATTGCACACAAAGTTGCTCTACAAAGAATCGATAAATCACCGGGACGGACTCTTTTGAACCTTGTCGAGAAAGTCGTTGCTGAATCGGACCGCGAACAATTATGACGGACGGAGTTAGCGTTGTAATTTGTTGCTATAACAGCTCTGAACGACTTCCTGAAACTCTCAAACATCTTCTAGCCCAGCAAGATTCGGATAGGATCCCATGGGAAGTCGTTTTAGTTGACAACGGGTCTACAGACGGTACGCAAGCGACGGCGCAACATCTGTGGACTAGCCAATCGATCGCGTCATTGAATATAGTGTCCGAATCGAGACAAGGGTTGAATTTTGCCCGTGATCGGGGAGCTTGGGAAGCGAAGTATGAGTTCGTATGTTTCGTTGACGATGACAACTGGGTGAATTCTGACTGGGTAGCAAATATATTTAAAATTATGACCGGTGATCCATCCATTACCGCATGCGGAGGCAGCACGAGAGCTGTTTTTGAAACGACGCCTGCTGATTGGTTTAAAAAATATGAAGGCCATTTCGCAATCGGCAGCCAAGGAAACGACACGGGTGAAATTACAGATAAGAGAGGGCGACTGTGGGGTGCCGGTTTAACAATACGGCGATCATCATGGCTAAAACTCGTGAAAAATGGATTCAGGCATTTAACTGCGGATCGGCAAGGGACCGAATTATGTTCTGGAGGCGATAGTGAACTTTGCTATGCTTTATCATTAGCTGGAGGGAAACTGTGGTATGATCCAGCATTAAAGCTTGATCACTATATACCATCCGCGCGGTTAACATGGTCTTACGCGCGAAAGCTTCACCGGGGATTCGGATCCTCTTCCATCCACCTTGACCCATACCTATATACGTTAAGACGACGACCTCGACCAAAACCTGGACGTTTCAGTAACATTTGGACGTCTAAGATACGAGCGACCATTAGGAGACTGACAGGATTAAAGACTAAACTGTGGTGTGTCGGTTCACCCAGGTTCGAAGGTGATTCAGACGTTCTCGAGATTGAGTACCTGTACGGACGTTTGACCGGGTTGTTGAGACTGCGTGGATCGTATGATCGAAGTATATGTGAAATCGCCAATGCACCGTGGATATCAAAGCAATGGAAAAATTTCAGTCCAGAAAATGATGTGTCCTGAACTCAGCGACCTTCCGCCGCCGGAGGGCCGAATCGGTTGGCCGTGGACGGAGGAAAGTTCCGTAATACCGTCGGACTTAGTGGACAGTCCCGACTGGCCGCGAATTAGTATTGTCACGCCGAGTTACAATCAGGGGCAATTTATCGAGGAAACGATCCGCTCAGTATTGTTACAAGGATATCCCGATATTGAGTATATAATCGTGGATGGGGGCAGTACCGATAATACGATCGAGATTATCGAAAAATACGAAAAATGGATCACGCGCTGGGTTGTTGAAAGGGATTACGGACAGAGCCATGCGATTAATAAGGGATTTAATCTTGCGACGGGAGAGTTTGGGAACTGGTTGAACAGTGACGATATCCTGATGCCGAACGCGTTAGGCGAATTAGGAGCTCTATACGCCGGAGGCGATCACGTCAACTATATTCTGGCAGGAGCCGGTTATGAAATAGACGTGGAAAGTCGAACAACCAGAGAACGACCACTGATAGTGAACCATATTCCATCTCCGCTGCCCATTTCACTGCCTATAACGGGCGGAATTCAGCAAAGTTTATTCTTTTCGTTAAACCTGTTTAGGGAAGCAGGAGGCCTAAACCCGACAATTTGTTATCCTATGGATATCGACTTACAACTTTGTTTCGGTTTTCTGAATCCCGAGATATCTACCACAGATAAGTTTATTGCGGGATTTAGAAAACACGAGAATTCCAAGACCATTGGTCAATCATCGGCAATGACACGCGAAAAGAAGATTTTATTCGACTTTTATCGGCGCAAGTATCCGGAATCGAATGACGCGGTGCAAAAGCTGGTTACGGGATACCTCTTTAGTACGGATTATCGTCGATTGGGATTACTGCAAAGATTGAAAGTTGTCCTGGAAATATTCCTGCGCACACCGCGACGGCTGTTACGATTGTCCGACTGGAAACGTATGACAAAGATTGTGGTTCGTGGCGTTTCGGAATGAAAGTAATCAACGATTTCAGGATTCAATGCTGTTCCTTTTCTCCCCGCCGAATTTCTCGCCTATCTTCCGTGGAAAATTGACGTCAATAGAGTGAGTTCTGCGTGAAATCACCGAAGCCAAACACCGAATTCAAGAGAGTTAATGGCCGCTTGGCATTATATCATCAGGCAGACCGTCACCATGAATATTGGAAGACCTATTGGTCCGATACAAAATGCGATCAGCTTAGGCGGTCCGGAGAAACGGGGGATTTTGGCGAGTTCACTCCCCTGATCAATCGATATCTAAAAAAATCCGGGCTGGTAATTGAAGCAGGATGTGGTCCCGGTCATCTGGCAGCGGCGCTCGCTTTCCGCGGATACCGATCGATCGGGATCGATTATGAACACGAAACGATCGCAAAAGGGAGAACACTGTTCCCGGGGCTCGATATTCGCCATGGAGACATCCTGTCCACTGATTTCGAGGACGGTTATTTCGGTGGTTACATTTCGATCGGGGTGGTTGAGCATTTTCTTGACGGCCCACAAAAAGCTCTCAGAGAGGCACATCGAGTACTTGATAATGACGGGATCGCACTAATATCGGTTCCGTATTTAAATCCGGTTAGGAGAAAATATCGGCCGGGTTTATTCGATAACGCATCAGCTGTGTCCAACCTGCATTTTCACCAATACTATTTTGATAAAACGGATTTCTCCTCTGAACTCGAACTTGCCGGCTTCATAGTTCTCGACACCTTTCCTTATGCAGTGGAGGCTTTCTTGATCCGAGAGCATCGATTTTTCTCGAAGTTTTGGACGTCAAAAATCTGTCGCGAACGAATAAAAACCCCGCTGAGACAGTATTTTAGGAATGCGCCGATTTGGCTTAGAATGAAGTTTGGGCATATGATCATGTTCGTTTGTGAGAAAAATCGTAATTAATATAGGGCTCGGGACTCTGTTCTATTCGCTTCATGCTAAAAGGTTATGACTAAATGTGCGGAATCTGTGGAATTTTTACTGTCGATCAATCAGCCGGAAATCCGGAATACGAGCATGCCGTTACAAAAATGACGAATACGCTTGCTCGACGCGGTCCGGATGATGAAGGCTACTGGCTCGATCCCGATGGTCATCTCCGACTTGGATTTCGACGTTTGTCCGTAATGGATCCGTCTTCTGCTGGCAAACAACCGATGGTGTCGAAGGACGGTCGTTCAGTTCTGGTATTTAATGGCGAGATTTATAATTTTCGGGAATTACGTAAGGAACTTGAGGGAAAAGGAGTTCAATTTCGATCGCGATCTGACACTGAGGTGCTGCTTGAAGCACTTAATATATGGGGCGAGAAAGCAATCCCCAGGTTGAACGGGATGTTCGCATTCGCTTGGTACAATATTCCGGAACGGCGCTTAGTTTTGGCGCGGGATCATGCAGGAGTCAAGCCGCTTTATTACTACGTTAATCCCAAGGGAGGTGGGGTAGCATTCGCTTCACGTTATGACACGCTGTTTCAAACGCCGTGGGGGATGCCCGGGAGTTTGAGGCTTGATGTCCTGAGACTTTACCTCAAACTCCATCACATACCATCGCCGTATTGTTTACACGACAACGTTTTTCAACTGGGCCCCGGCGAGTACGTCGTTATTGACTCAAGCTGCAACGTTAAATTAAATACGTGGTGGCAACTACCCCAGAATCCAGCACCGGATCTCACCGGTGAGGTGGCCAAAGAAGCGTTAGCGGATGCGATTGGAAACGCCGTTCGGCGGCAATGTGTGGCCGATGTTCCGCTTGGTGTTTACTTGTCGGGGGGCGTTGATTCACCGTTGGTAACGGCGCTGGCACGAAAGGAAATCGGAGCGGGGTTACGGGCTTTTACCATCAGTAATCCCGGCTGGTCTCAAGATGAGGGTCAGGCTGCCGCTAGGTACGCAGCGGAGATCGGTGTAGACCATCGAGTAAACGCGGCGAATAGAATCGATTTACCGTCGTTACTGGATGACATATCGTTTTCTCAGTATGAGCCTTTCGCGGATTTCTCGATTATCCCAACGCTATTGGTGAGTCAATTCGCCCGCAAGGAAGTTACGGTAGCGCTGAGCGGAGACGGAGGAGATGAGCTTTTTTTCGGTTACGAGCGACCGCTATCCTTACTAAGGAATGGACAAGACTTTAAGTATCCTAAACTCATACGGAAAGGGCTGTATGGAGCCGGGAAATATGGACTTGGGAACCGCCGTTCCGGCGCAATCGTGTTCAATGATCCGGGCGATTACTATTACAACGTTAACTGCCGGATTTCCGATGTGGATCTAAAGCGGATTACGCCGGAATTAACGGAGTTGCCGACCAATTTCGATCTTTATGGATTTCATGGCGACGGCAGTCAGTTGAGTTTGGCTAATTACTCACGGTACGTTGAATATTACGGCCAGCTTCAACGGTGCCTGAAGAAGGTAGATATGGCATCGATGCACTACTGCCTTGAAGTGCGTGTTCCATTACTCGACCGGGAAGTTATCGAAACGAGTTTACGCATTGATCCATTCGAATCCATGCGTAACGGTGAACGGAAGACGGTTCTGAGAGAATTGCTAACTGACTACATTCCGGAGAATATTATTCCCAAGCCGAAGCGTGGTTTTTCGGTGCCACTGGGTGCTTGGTTTCAGAAGGAACTCAAATCGACAGTTCAGGACACACTTTTGAGCACTGACCTGTATCCCGCAGGGATTATTGATCGGTCTGAGCTTGAGTCCTATTGTAACGCTCATTTCAGTGGCGAACGAGATTTAAAGTGGGGGATCTGGACACTGCTCTCATTACAGTGGTGGGGGAAGCGGATGAAGGAGTTGGCATAATAGCTAAGAGCGAAGAGCATGGTCCCGGATTGCGCGGGATCCCGCTGATGCGGGAAGCATGGGGCATGGAGCACGGGAGCATGGAGCGAAGAGCACTGGAGCGTGGAGCATAGCAACGTGGAGCCGGGAGTATGAGCGAGGGACCTGGATTACGGTGCCGAGATAGGAATTGTGGTCACATAATAACAGAATGAATAATCTACTTGCCTAATCCGACGCCAATTCTTTTTACGATCCCGAATTTTATAACCGCCGGTTCCGGGCAGGCGATGATTAATATCATCAAACGTTTAGATCGGGAGAAGTATTTACCCTCGGTATGTGTATCGAAAAAAGGAGGTACGCTTGACTCTGAGGTTGAGGATCTTGGTATCCAATTTATCGAAGCGAACTTCACTGTTCCCGCGAAACCATATCTAAGTTTACCCTCTCGCGCTCGCCGTGCCGCGAAAGTATTCAAGGCTTACCAATTTGAAATTTGGCACTCCTTCCATTATCTCGATGACTATACAGAGCCTATGATTTCACGCTGCGCCGGTGCTCGCGCGTGGATTTACACGAAAAAGAATATGAATTGGGGGCGGCGATCCTGGCACCTACGGTCGCTTTTTTCTACTCGAATTGCTGCTCAGAATAGCGACATGATGAACGAATTTTTCTCCGGTTCGTTTTATCGAAAGAAAGCGTTGTTTATACCGCGTGGCGTGGATACCAAGAAGTTCGCCGCCTCGAATGAGTCAGATCTCACGCTCCGAAGTCGTTACGAGATACCGACCGACGCGACGGTAATTGGTTGTGTCGCACATTTTGTTCCCGTGAAGGGACATCAGACCCTCATTCAGGCACTTTCGAAACTTCCGGGCGTGTACCTGTTAATTGCGGGGAAAAAATTGGACGAAGAATATGTTAGAAAATTGGAGAAATTGATTGAGGAGTTGGACCTCGGGAATCGAATTCTTATTTTGGACGACGTTGCTGATATCCCGAGCTTTCTTAATCAAGTTGATGTCTTTGTCCTCCCGACATGGGCGAAGTGGAGGCAGGAAGGTTGCCCCGTATCGCTATTGGAGGCGATGGCATGTGAGAAGCCGTGCATCGCCACGAATATTTCCGGCTCTCGTGATATCATAGAACACGATTCAAACGGCCTGCTGATCCCGGCTGAAGATGTAGAGGCAATGGCGAACGCGTTAGAGTGTCTTATAGCGTCCCGGGACTTAAGAGAGCGGCTGGGGAAAGCGGCGAGGAAACGGGTACTCGAGAAGTTTACGATCGAACTTGAGGTAAGGGCGCATGAGGCGATGTATGAGGAGATTTTGGAAGCGAAAACTTTAAGGAGATTGTAAATATGTCGTATCTCACGAAGACGCAAAGATCACGGAGAGATTTTACGAGGATTCGATCCACATCGAATTTATGTCTTGGGAGGTGCTGTTATAGAAGAATCTCGATTGTTCGATTACAGCACTTCCCGAGACAACTAACTTTCTTGACTACAGAAAGTTTCGTATAACCATTTGGGATGCTAAAACTCTGTGAACTCTGCGGCTCTGTGTGAGGTCAGTCTTTTGTTTCGCACGGAGACACGGGGACCACGGAGAGATTACAGTATTGAATTAGGATTGATCCATTCGATTCGCTGCCAGCGAATAAAGCATATACTCCTTACCGATTGTTTTTCTCTGTGAACTCTGCGGCTCAGTGAGAAAAATATAGAATAAGCCAATAAGATGACGGAAAATGAAACCGAAGTATAATCGATTATTTGCGGCAACCACTCTTTTGTTGCTTTTATGCACGCCGGCCGCGCGTTGCCATAAATTGGGGCAAAGTTTAGTCTATCTCCAGGTCTACGAAGATGCGATCGAAGGTCGTTTTGAAATCAATTTTCTCGATCTCGATAAGATAATAAAATTCTCCGACGGAGTACTTGAGGAAAAAACCACACTAAAAAACTTAAATAATCGTTATCCCGATATTAAAAATTATTTGACTGAACGAGTCAACTTCAGTCAAAATGGAGTGAGAATTCCATTCCGACTTACCGGCTACGATACGTACGCATTCAAAACCACACATTTCATTACGATCGACTTCGTGATGGATCACAGCGGTCAGCGGCCTGACGTTCTCGATATTTATTACGACGTAGGATTTAAGGAACTCTCAGGGCACACCGGATTGATACTCATCGAATACAATTGGAATACGGCAACATTTGCTGAAGAAAGTAATATCGTATTGACATTCGACCGTGCTGGTATGACTCAGTCGCTGGATCTCACAGAGTCCTCAACTATGACTGGGTTTCTGGCTGTCGTACGCTTGGGAATATGGCATATCTGGATCGGTTTGGATCATATACTATTTCTGATCGCATTGATTTTGCCGTCGGTCGTTGTTCGCGGTGAGAAGGGGTGGGAACCTGTTACAAAATTTCGACCGGCCCTCATCTATGTTGTCAAAATCGTGACATTGTTTACAGTCGCTCATAGTATTACTTTAAGCGTCGCAGCATTAGGTGTGATCCAATTACCATCTCGGCTTGTCGAATCCGTGATTGCCGCATCGATTGCGGTCGCCGCTGTTGATATCATCTATCCGGTGTTCAATAAGAGAATTTGGTTCGTTGTCTTTGGATTCGGCCTATTTCACGGTTTCGGCTTTGCCAGCGTCCTTGGAGACCTGGGCGTTTTGCGCGAATACATGATATTGTCGTTATTCGGATTCAATTTAGGTGTCGAGGTCGGGCAAGTTGCAATCATATGCGTGGTTTTTCCGTTTTTGTATCTACTGCGTACGTCTAAGTTCTATCGAAAAGGTGTGCTCAAGCCGTTCGCGGTTGCGCTAATTCTTGTCGCCGGCTTGTGGTTTTTCGAGCGCGCGTTCGAATTCAATATTTCGCTTGTCAAGATATTTCAGCGGATCTTTTCCTGATCTTGATTATAAGTACCAGCGTTGCTCCCCATTGATGCCGAATTCTATTAAAAAACTTTGCGAAGCGGGCGTTGGAATTGGATCGATTTTAGGTGTTTTTTTATCACTTGATTGGTTATTTAATCGCCTCTCAGCTCTTCCTGAAAAGAGTTATCATGAGCCGCTATTAGTCATCGAAACAGCACGTCGCTTCGTAAATGTCACGTTGGAGTATTGCTATCTGCCGGCGCTGATAGCTGTATCCGCCATAGTTGTTCTCTATCGCTTCGGATGCCGGTCATTGTGGCATGACTGGACGACTTATCCCAACGGCAAAATTATAAGGCGAATCGTACTTGTCACGTCAGGAATTCTTGGGTGGACATTCGCGACGTACAATTACAATTTCTACTTCGGTCAAGGACACTATGTCGATCGTCTATTACTTGTTGGCATGCTTCCGCTGATTTACTGGCGGCCGGTATTTACTCTGCCGTTTTCTCTCCAGGTTCTGACCATTATCCACCAGTTTAATTTTCCCATAGGCGGTTATTCCGTTGCTGAGCAAATGGTTCTGGCACGAATCCTAATCGCCTTCTCCGCAGTTTTTGTCGTCTCACTTTTGGACCGGACACCTAGAACCACCGAGTTCGTGGTGATTACGTGCTGTATCATAGCATCGACTTATTTCGTTTCCGGGTTAGCAAAGCTAAGACTCGATTGGATAGCTGTTGACAAAGTTTTTTACCTCTTACCGGCGACGTATGCCAACGGGTGGTTAGGGTTTCTAGATCCCGAAACCATTAGTTTATTTACCAGGCGGTTGTCATTGTTTAACCTGCCAATGAAGATCGCTACGATCGTTTTGGAATGTGGAGCGATCCTGCTGTTATGGAATCGACGGTCCCTATTGTTTTTTCTATGCGGCTGGATCGCATTTCATCTCGGTATATTTATCGTTTCGGGGATTTGTTTTTGGAAATGGGCTGTTATTTACGCCGTCTTGGTTTCTATAATCTATAGCAATCGTGGAGGGGGCGCATTCGACATTTTTAATCGGCGTTACTTCTTCTTTTCACTTATATTGATCGGCGGATCATCCATATGGTTCAATCCTGTTGCATTATCGTGGTACGACACAAGCGCGACGTACACGTATCGCTTCGACGCGATTGGAGAGAGTTCTAAAAGATATTCTCTCCCGCCAGCGATTTTTTCGCCGTACGACTATCAGTTTACGCAGTCGAGTTTTAGGTATTTGTCGAAGGATCGCAGGTTGGGACTAACATGGGGCGCCACTAACAATCGCGATATTGCTGAGTCATTATCTGAGTCGACCACGGTCGACGAGCTTTTAGCGATCGAAACGGCGTTTGGTCGGGACTCCTACGACGCTGTCCGTGCGGAGAGATTCGATAGATTCATAAGAACATTTATAGGAAATATGAACGCGAGCGGATTTGACCAGCCGTGGTTTACTAAATCGCAGCCGCCAAGATGGCTATTGACATTCGCTGACGACCCGTTTAGAGGCGAGGAACGGATCGCTACAGTGATCGTTCGGGAAGTCACGTCATTTTTTGATGGCAATCATTACTCAGAAGTGCGCGATGTAGTCGCGCGTCGCATAGAAATCCCTATGAATCAACCGGTATACGCTTTATGAACACTAAAATCATTCTGAATGACGATGTTTATAAAATCGTCCGACACGTGGGTTTGGATGCTGTAATGGATGAAATGATCAGTGACTTGACCGCGGCCATGATCGGGTTCGATCACGAGAAATATACCATCCCCGTGCGCCAGGGATTTCAGTATTCCAAGCCCGATCCCGGACTACTTGAGTGGATGCCGATATTGGCTGCGGATACCCAGATCACGGTAAAAATAGTAGGTTATCATCCGCTGAATCCCGAGGTCCACAAACTTCCGACGATAATGTCGTCGCTGTATACCTACGACATGGCGACCGGACACTTATCTACAATCGTCGATGGAATTTTACTTACGGCTTTGAGGACCGGCGCGGCCTCGGCGCTAGCGACCAAAGTTTTGGCGAAGACCGATTCGAGAACGTTAGGATTAATCGGCTGCGGCGCGCAGGCGGTGACTCAGTTACACGCTATTTCAAAAGTAGTAGATCTCGATAAAGTTCTGATTTACGATATAGATCCGGCTGTAAGTAAAACTTTTATCTCACGCACGCGCTTTATGGATCACCGCGATATCGAATTAATCGAATCGGATTTAGCGCACCTCGTAGGATCTGCCGATATCTTATGCACTCAGACATCCGTAGGGGTTAATGACGGTCCGGTTTTCGACGATCACGGGTTGCAGCCGTGGACGCATATTAATGCAGTCGGTGCGGATATGCCGGGTAAAACCGAGATACCGAATACAGTCTTAAACAGGAGTTTCGTTTGTCCGGATTTTCTCGCCCAGGCAGTGGAGGAAGGAGAATGTCAGCAACTTTCACGCGACGCGATCGGACCGGAACTGGTTGAGGTTGTGAAGAATTCGAAGCGTTATGAGTCGTTACGAACAGGCAACACCGTTTTCGATTCGACCGGCTGGGCACTTGAGGATCATGTCGCAATGGAATTAATAAAGCGATATGCCGATGAACTTGATTTAGGCGTATCGTTGCCGATCGAATGTGTATCAATTGACCCTAAGAACCCGTATGATATGGTGAGTAGATCACCCGGGGACGGTGTCGGGGAATCAACGGCAAAGGCCTGAGACCCCCCCTAAAAAACCTAAACGACGGCCTGGTTTTTCTTATTTCGAATCGTTGACCTCGTAAACGGTCACAAAGGAAAGAGGATCTTTTGGATTTTTCGTGGACAGAAGAGCAAACCCGGTTGCGGACGGAAATCATCGAATTCGCAACGCGCGAGCTAAACACCGACTTGGTAGAACGCGATAAAGACGGAGAATTCTCGCGCGATAATTGGCGGAAATGCGCAGATTTCGGTATCCTCGGATCATCCGTCCCGAAGCAATACGGCGGTCGGGATATGGATATTCTTACCGCCGTCGTCGCGATGGAGGCACTGGGTTACGGGTGCCGCGACAACGGTTTGACATTTGCTCTGAACGCGCAGATGTGGACCGTCCAACTGCCGATCCAAAACTTCGGGACCGAAAAGCAGAAGAAGAAGTATCTTCCGAAATTGTGTCGCGGGGAAATTATCGGCGCACACGGAATTACCGAACCGGATGCGGGATCGGATTTATTTAGCTTGAAGACGATTGCCGGGAAGCAGGGCAATGAATACCTGTTGAACGGTACGAAGAAGTTCGTTACGCTTGGGCCGGTCGCAGATGTCGCGATAATCTTTGCAACCACTGATGTTAGTTTAGGGAAGTGGGGAATCTCTGCATTCTTAGTAGATAACACGGCCTCGGGTTATAGCGTGAGTCCAATTCGGCAAAAGATGGGGTTACGTACGGTCCCGATGGCTGAGATTATACTTGATAATTGTCGAATTGGTGCAGATTGCATGCTGGGACCTGTCGGCGCTGGTGTCAGTATATCGAGCAGCTCCCTTGAATGGGAGCGATGCTGTATTCTAGCCAGCCAACTGGGCGCAATGGAGCGTCAGTTGGAGGACGCAATTCAATACGCACGCGAACGCCGCCAGTTCAATCAGCCGATCGGTAAATTCCAGTCGGTTGCGAATCGGATCGCGGATATGAAGGTTCGCTCCGAGACGGCCAGATTGCTGTTGTACAAGGTCGCCTGGTTAAAAATGAATAACAAACCGGCGATGCTCGAAGCGGCATTGTCGAAGCTTTACCTCAGCGAATGCTTCGTTCAATCGGGATTGGACGCATTACGGGTACACGGCGGTAACGGTTACCTTACAGAATCCGAGGTGGAGCGCGATCTCCGGGACGCAATTGGGGGGGTGATTTACGGCGGGACTTCGGATATTCAGCGAAACATCATCGCCGGTTTGCTAGGGTTGTAAGGATGATTTACTTACTGTCACAGATTGTCGACGCATCGGCAGATCGATTCGCCGAGCGCGAAGCGTTCCGGTTCAAAACGGAGAGTCTGAGTTATGAAACCCTTGCAATTCGATCTACGAAGTTAGCCCGGGTATTGATCGAACAGGGAGTAAATAGGTGGGACCGCGTCGGCATCTACCTGAACAAGGGCCTCGAACTCCCGGTCGCTGTATACGGGGTCATGAAGGCAGGGGCGGCGTACGTCCCACTGGATCCATCTACTCCGGTTTCAAGGTTGAAATTTGTCATTCGGGACTGTGGTATTCGTTGCCTGATAACGAACCAGAAAAAAGCCGCGGTAATAGAAAAGTTAGCGGCTGAAACGGACCTGGAATGTGTCATTGGTGCGAACATAAATTCTGAATCAAACCTCCGCTGTTTGTCATGGGATGACGTATTTGCCGCGAACGATGCTTCGATTTCTGAGGTTACCACAGTTGCAAGCGATTTAGCTTATGTAATGTACACGTCCGGCACCACGGGATACCCGAAAGGTATCATGCACACCCATTACAGTGGTTTGAGTTACGCGCAGTTAGCGGCGAAAACCTACTCGGTTTCTCACCAAGATCGGCTAGGAAATCATTCCCCGCTTCATTTCGATATGTCTACGTTCGACTATTTCTCGGGACCCTTGTCCGGAGCCACGACCGTGATTATCCCGGAAGAATACACAAAGCTCCCGGCAAGTATGTCGAAGTTGATTCAAGATGAGGAACTGTCGATCTGGTATTCGGTTCCATTCGCTTTAATTCAGCTTGTGCAACGCGGATCATTGGAGCAGCGGGACCTGGGGGCGCTGCGGTGGATAATGTTCGGCGGCGAACCATTTCCGCTGAAACATTTAAGGTCACTCATGTCATTCGTGCCGGATGCACGATTCAGTAACGTCTATGGTCCTGCGGAAGTGAATCAATGTACGTACTTTCATTTTACGGAGGGGGATTTCAATTGGCGGAAACCAGTGTCGATCGGTAGGGAATGGAAGAATACGGAAGGGCTGATAATCAACGAAGATGATGAACCGATTACAAACGGAGAAATCGGCGAACTTGTAATTAGAAGTGCGACGATGATGAAAGGGTACTGGGGACGCGAAGAATTGACGGAGCGCTCATGGTATTATCGGTCGACGTATTCCAGCGAAACGGATAAATTTTACCGAACTGGCGATCTGGTGCAGTTGATGGACGACGGGAATTATCAATTTATTGGACGAAAGGATCGACAGATCAAGGTCCGCGGGCACCGTGTGGAATTGGACGAAATAGAGTCCGCGATACTGACTCACGATCAGACCTCCGAGACGGCGGTCTTCGCTGTCGACGACAATGACGGGAGCAATTCAATCATTGCCGCGGTAATACCGAAAGTCGACCAACCTCTTGCCGTTGCAGACCTGATTAACTATCTCAACGGCCGGCTGCCGCGGTATGCCGTCCCTGCCGAACTAATAGTCACCGATTCGTTTCCGCGAACAGCCACAGGGAAAATCGATCGCCGCGAATTGACGCGTCGCACAACCCTGGAAACCGGAAGTCGTCAAAACAATATTCGACGGAGCGAGAAAACGAAGGTTGGAAATGTTAGAAGCCGTTAAACAGATTTTGAAATCGTATATAACCGAAGAGTTGCTCTACAATTTCGGGACAGTTGAATTCGACGATAACTTGCTCGCTGACGATATGATCGACTCTATTGGAATGATGAGATTAGTCGGATTCGTCGAAGAGAAATTCGAATTGAAAATTCCCCACGAGGACCTGGTTATCGAGAATTTTCAATCGATTTCGGTTATCGCCGAATATCTTGCGGGTCGGAATCTCAGTTTACCGGAGCATGTAGATTAGCAGACTGCAAGCAGTAGATATTTCGACATTCTGGAAACTTTATGATAATGAAAGACCAAGAAATAAATCGCAGTGACGAGGTATTCATACGCTCCAATCTGACGAGAAGCCAATTCCTCATATGGATGGGGCAGGAAATGGCCCCGCAGGTTCCGTTGTATAATATGGTTCTGACGTTTTCAATAAACGGGCCATTAGAGCCGGAAACGTTTAAGACGGCGTTTGAAGCTTTGATTAGTGTCAGCGATGCGATGCGTACTGTGTTTGCTACCATTGACGGTGTCCCGTTTCAACGGGTGCTAGACGACATCACAGGCGGCTTCACGTTTATAGATTTTTCGAACACAACCACTCCGCAAGAAGATTATCGCAGATGGGTAGATCAACATGCTGTGGTTAATTTTGATCTAACCCAACGGGCATTCGACAGTGCGTTGATAAAGATCGGAGACGACCAATTTGTATGGTACCTGAATCAACATCACCTGATTACTGATGGATGGTCCTCTGCATTGGTATTTCGATCGATGGTTGAAATTTACGGTCAGATTAGGAACCGGAATACCGTATCGAATACTGTGCTTCCGCGTTTTCTTGATTACGTGGGATATGAAAGAAATTTCCGGGGAACCCGGCAATTCCGCAAGGCGGCCGACTATTGGCATCGGCAAACCGCACTTGAGATTGATCCGATCCGGTTTTATGGCAAACACGGTATCCAATATTCGACGGTAACAGAGAGAGTCACGGTCGAATTAGATCGTGAAACGACACGAAAACTCAGAGATATCGCTGCAATGAAAGAAGTTCGGTCATTGACTTTGGACATGGCGCTCTTCAACATATTCGCGACAATACTTTTTACTTACCTGTATCGAGTGAGCGGGGGCGATCGATTAGCAATCGGTACACCGGCGCATAATCGACCGACGAAGATATTCAAGAACACGATCGGATTGTTTATTGAGCTATTTCCTATGACAGTTGAGATCGACAATAACGAAACATTCCTGACATTAATTAAAAAAGTTGCGGTCGAATCGAGCGGGCTTTTGGGGCATGCGTACCCCGGGCTGAGTAGTCCTGAGACGAGCCGCAATTATAACGTCGTATTGAATTATATAAATGCGTCCTTTTCAGATTTCGATGGTCTCCCAGTTGAAACACAATGGATCCATCCTGGGTTCGGCGACATAGGGCATAGTCTTCGTCTACAGGTTCACGATTTCGACCGATCAGGTAAATTTATACTTCACTTTGATTTCAATTGCGACGCTTTTCCTGAAGCACATCGTCGTTGGGCAATATCGCAAGTCACTAGTATACTTAACGCAACTATTTCGGACCTGAATCAACCCCTCAACGCTGTCGAAATAGTTTCGAGTGAAGAGAGGAACCGGTTACTGATCGATTTCAACCGTAGCGATGACAGCGTCACACACACTGAAACGGTTGTGCAACTCCTTGAAGATCAGTGCATCACCTATGCCGAATCGATTGCCATCATTGATGGTGATCAGGAATTGACCTATCTGGGCATTCACGATAAAACTTCCCGTTTGGCAGTAGCTTTGCGCCGGATCCACGTACAGGAAGGCGTCACGGTTGGAGTTTGCATCGAGCGTTCCATAGATTTAATTGTAGCAATTTTGGGCGTTCTCAAAGCGGGCGGAGCTTATGTTCCAATGGATCCCGCGGACCCGGATGATCGGAATGCTTATATCGCAATAGATTCCCACGCTGCACTCGTTCTTACCGAAAAACGATTAATCTCTAAATTCGACCCTCTGGATGTGCCGACGATTTGTGTCGAAACGGTCTGGGACGAGGATACTGCGGATTTGGATATTTCGATTCTCAGCGAGGTTAGACCGGAACAACTTGCTTATATAATATATACATCCGGCTCCACGGGGAATCCCAAGGGAGTAATGATCTCCCATGCGAACCTGACGAATTACATCGTGTGGGCAAGAAATCAGTATGTAGAAGATGATCGTTATTCGTTCCCATTGTTTACCTCGTTCTCCTTCGATATGACCGTGACATCAATTTTCGTTCCGTTAATTTCGGGGGGCAAGATCATTATATACCCGGATACGGTCGCGGGCGGCGATTTCGGGATACTACAGGTTATAGAGGATGATCGCGTGGATATTGTAAAATTGACTCCGTCTCATCTATCCCTAATCCGGGAGGTGGATTCCGGAAATACGAGAATCAAAAAATTAATCGTTGGCGGCGAAGATTTTAAGGCAGGACTCGCAGACTCGGTCAGTCAGAAGTTCCGCGGCAAGATTTTAGTATTTAACGAATACGGTCCGACCGAGACGACCGTTGCTTCTACGGTGCACAGGTATGATAACCAAACCGATACGTGCGGATCTGTACCGATTGGAAAACCGATAAACAACACCCGGGTTTATTTACTTAACGATAATACACAACTTGTTCCAATCGGAGTTGCCGGCGAGATTTGCATCTCTGGGTCCGGTGTAGCTCGTGGGTATTGCAATAATGAAGATCTGACACGTGAACGGTTCATCGACAGCCCCTTCGATACCAGCAAAAAACTTTACCGAACCGGAGATTTTGGTCGGTGGCGCCAGGACGGAGTGCTTGAGCTCATAGGTCGCAAAGATCGTCAGGTGAAAGTGAAGGGTGTGAGAATCGAATTGGATGAGATCGAATCGGCCCTGATACGCGACGAACGAATCGATCGTTGTGTAGTTGATGTGACCGTAACGACTGTTACGAAAGCAGATAGCGAAGGATCTGCCGCTTGTGCAGTATGCGGAATTTCCGATAGCCATCCCGACGTCGTAATTCATCCCGACGGAGTGTGTAACATATGCGTGGATTACGGAAAATACCGTGTCGAAGCGCAGGCGTATTTCGGAACGAAAGATGACCTCGAGTGCATACTGGACGACGCACGGTCGACAGGCATCGGCGACTATGATTGTCTGATGCTGTTGAGCGGTGGGAAGGATAGTACTTACGTGCTGTACCAGTTACTGGAGATGAGGCTTCGGATATTGGCGATAACGCTCGACAACGGTTTTATATCCGAGGCTGCAAAGGAGAATATTCTCCGTGTTGTTAAGGATGTTAACGTCGATCATCAATTCGTTTCAACTCCGTCAATGAATGCGATTTTCGTAGAGAGTTTGAATCGTTATTCGAATGTTTGCAACGGGTGTTTTAAGACGATTTATACTTTGTCGATGAATATCGCGAAAGAGCGGGGAATTAGATATATCGTGACCGGGTTGTCGCGCGGACAAATTTTTGAAACACGTCTCGCGGATCTATTCAGAAACCGCGTATTCGACCCGGAAATAATTGATGCGACCATTACCGAGGCACGTAAAGCGTATCACCAAATGGACGATGAAATATCACGTTCTATGAATGTCGAAATATTCAAAGACGAACATGTTTTCGATGAGATACAGTTTGTCGATTTTTATCGATATGTTGACGTTGATTTGAGTGAAATATTGAATTTCCTTGAGCGCAAAGCTCCGTGGATCAGACCCGCCGATACGGGACGTTCTACAAACTGTTTAATAAATGAAGTCGGCATTTACCTTCACAAGAGAAACCGCGGGTACCACAACTATGCGTTGCCGTATAGCTGGGACGTTCGCCTTGCTCACAAGAAAAGAGACGAAGCAATGCAGGAGCTCGAGGATGTAATCGATCTTGGCAATGTCCGAAAAATACTTAGAGATATCGGGTACAGTACTGAGTCTTTAGACAACGGCGATGAGAATAAACAATTGGTCGCGTACTACGTGGCGAATGAGACGATTTCTGTGTCGGAACTGCGTAGTATTGTATCTGCCAAACTACCTGATTCTATGATCCCCGCACGTTATGTGAAACTCGATTCCGTCCCACTTACGTCAAACGGCAAGATCGATTACGGTCGGTTGCATAAGCTATCGAATGATCGGCCCGAAACGGATACTTGTTATGTCGCGCCACACACCGACATCGAACGCGATCTGGTTGGAATTTGGTCTGACGTTCTTGGATTAGAGAAGGTTGGCCTAAATGATAACTTTATCGAACTCGGAGGCGACTCGATATTGAATATTCAGATTGTATTGAGGGCGAGTCGTCTCGGGTATCGGTTGACTCCGAGGCAACTGTTCGAGTTTCCGACTGTGAAAAAGGTATCTCAAGTAATCCAGAAGGCGGAACCGATATACGCAGAACAGGAAATTATCACCGGTTCTGTACCGTTGACACCCGTTCAACACTGGTATTTCGCAACTGTCGGGGCGAATCACAGTCACTGGAATCAGGCTGTAACGCTTAGTTTGAGCGATAGGTTGGATCCCCGGCTATTAGAGCGGGCATTTCAAATTTTATTACGACATCATGACGCGTTACGCACATGTTTCGATCAAGATGAGGCGGGATGGCGACAATGGATCAGGAAAGACGACATTAAGTTCGTTTTGCGAAATTACGACTTACGGAAACTCGTCGGCGACAACCTCGAATCTGAATTTAAAGAGACTGTGAATCGTTTACACCGCAATTTACATCTGGTTCAAGGGGATATTGTTCGTGCCGCGCTGTTCCGTCTCGATGATGGCCTAGCGGATCGCCTGACTATTATTGTCCATCATCTGGCCATCGACGGCTTGTCCTGGTGGCCGCTGCTGCAGGACCTTGAGGATATCTACCAGTCACTGTCGCAGAATGACGAGGTCTCATTACCCCGGAAGACTATATCCTATCAAAGCTGGGCTAATGGATTACTCAAACACGCCCAATCGAAACGCGTTGTCAAAGAAGTCGATTATTGGACTTCAACCGCCTTTCAGGAAAAGACGTTTCTACCAAATGCCTTCAAGGTAGCGTCTCCGAATCTCATGAATTCCATGATGACGGTTCGATCGCAGCTTAGCAAGGCTGAGACTGAAGATCTGGTGAAGGGATCGACACGTTTCGGAGATATTAGACTAACCGAGATCCTACTTTCGGCTATCCTGAAAGCTTATCATCGGTGGACGGGCAGGAAATCTATGCGAATCGACATCGAAAGCCACGGCCGAGAGAATATCGCGGAGGGATTTGATTTATCCCGTTCAGTAGGCTGGTTTACGGCAATCTATCCAATCCACCTGAATATCGGGAATATCAATGACCATGACGGATTAATTAAAGCCGTAAAGCAGCGACTGAACGGAACTCCGAACGCGGGAATCGGCTACGGACTGCTTCGGTTCCTGAACCACGACGCAGATATCCGTGAAAGGTTTGATGGCATACCGGAATCGCCGATTCTTTTTAATTATCTCGGACACATCGACCAGATCCTGCCGGACACGTCGATATTTCAATTTTTTGAGAATCTGTCGTTGTCGCGATCGCCGGAGAGCAAGCGTGCGCATGTGATTGAGATCAATAGCGTCATTAGCGATGGTATACTGACGACCGAGTGGGGTTATGACTCCGACGTTTTTGACAGTAGCACCATTATCAGGCTGTCTCGGTGGTATACCGAAGCGCTTCACGGTCTTATCCGACATTGTCTAACACGCGGCCGCAAATATTATACACCGTCGGATTTCCCTGAGTCGGATTTAGACCAGGAGGAGTTGGACATGTTAATCGCCGAATACAGCGAAGATACGGTCAAACAGTCGTCGTAGAAAATGATCCGGGACAATATAGAAGCTATTTACAGGCTATCGCCGGTGCAGGAGGGGATCCTGTTCCACACGATTCAGTCGGAGGCATCCGGGGTTTACGTAGAACAGTATAGCTGCACCATTACCGGCGATCTGGATTCGAAAGCATTTCACCGTGCGTGGGAGCTAGTTGTACAGCGACACCCGGCATTACGAACGTTCATAACCTGGGAACGCCGTGCCCAACCGCTTCAAATTGTACGGGATTCTGTGAAAGTACCGTGGACGGATCTAGACTGGATGGAGTCCCCTTTTCCGGCGCGGGAAGCCAGACTGAAATCGCAATTGGAGGATGACCGGCGTAAAGGGTTGGATCTTGCCGTCGCACCTTTGATGCATTTTACCTTGATAAAATTGTCGCCCGGTACTCACCGATTTATCTGGACGTTTCACCATATAATACTGGATGGATGGTCGATGCGCCTAGTGTTTCGGGAAGTACTCGGTTCTTACAAAGCACATAAGGATGGCAAGGAATTGGTGTTGGATCCCCCTCGTCCATATTGCGACTATATCGCGTGGCTAGGTGAACAGGACTTATACTCCGCAGAGATATTTTGGATTGATCGATTAAGCAAATTCACGGAACCGACTCGGTTTCCTCCTGCAATTCAGCGACCGCGTCGATGGAATAGCCACACTACGTATCATCGAAAACATCTTTCTCTATCTAAATCGAAAACTTCTGAAATTACCTCAATGGCGAAGAATAACGGATTAACCCTAAATACCCTCGTAATGGGAGCATGGGCGTTGCTTCTGAGTCGATACAGCAATCAGGAGGATATTATTTATGGCGTTACTGCTTCCGGACGGATGCCCAGTCTAAGCGGGATAGAGAAAGTAATTGGATTGTGTATAAACACATTACCGATGAGAATTCGTTTGGAGCGGGAGGATGTACTTTTGCCATGGCTGAACGATGTGCAACGTCGTTTGGCGGAAATACGGGAATACGAATATACGCCGCTGGTGAATATAAAACGATGGAGTGAAATGCCGAATGATCGTCCGCTATTCGAAACTATTCTAGTCTTTGAAAATCATCTGGTTGCCGCTGTTCCGGAGCAACTGGGCAATATCGATATCGGCGAGGTTGAATATTTAGAGCAAAGTAATTATCCGCTTGCTCTGTTAGCAGTGCCCTCAGACAACCTGGAGTTTATTGCCGTTTATGACTCCACGCAATTCTCGGAGGCGACGATAACGCGGATGTTGTTACATCTGCAGAACCTATTAATTGATTTTACAAAATCCCCTGAATCCCGGATTCTCGATCTAGCGTTACTAGATGAGGAGGAACGTCACGATATGTTAGTGGAGTGGAACCCTAATACGACGACATTGCCGGAATCGCTATGTATCCATCAATTAATCGAACGGCGCGTAGAGCAAACCCCCGATGCAACCGCAGTCAAATCGGGAGCGAACGATTTAACTTATGGCGAATTAAATCGTCGCGCGAATCAATTGGCACGCTATCTGAAGTCGCGGGGAGTCGGGTCAGGGGCATTCGTGGGGCTGTATCTCGAACGCTCCGCGGATATGATCGTTGGCATACTGGGTATACTAAAAGCGGGCTGCGCGTACGTGCCTCTCGATCCGTCGTATCCCGCGGAGAGAATTGCTTTTATGATAGAAGACACTCGATCTTCTATCGTGTTAATCCAGGAAAAATTTTTGAATCAGACTGCGTCGCGCAACTGTGAAGTCGTTTGTATTGACAGAGACTTGGATATCATCCGCTCTGAGATATCCGACAATGTAGACGTGTCGATTGATCCGGCGAATATTGCTTATGTGATCTATACGTCAGGCTCTACCGGTCAGCCCAAGGGAGTATTAGTGACGCACCGGAATTTGGTTTATTCGACATGGGCCAGAAAGCGATTCTACGACGATCCAATCGATAATTTTCTGCTTCTTTCATCATTCGCAGTCGACAGTTCCGTCGCCGGGATCTTCTGGACTTTATGTTATGGCGGTACTTTAGTCCTTCCAATCCCGGGCCAAGAGCGGGATACCGAGACCATCCGGCAGCTTGTATCCTCCTGCCGTATTTCTCACGCGCTTATGATACCAACACTTTACGCAATTCTACTCGAGTTCGCCGAATCAAAAGACCTTGAGTCTCTGCGGACAGTGATATTAGCAGGTGAGACCGTTGCGGCCAAACTTGGACGGAGACATTACGATCTGTTGCCGAATGCCCGTTGCTACAACGAATACGGGCCAAGTGAGACGACAGTTTGGTCGGCAGTCTTCGAAATCCCGTCGGGATGGGATGAATCCACTGTTCCGATAGGACGGCCGATCCCCAACACGGAAATTTATATCTTAGACCAATATTTACGCATCACACCGGTTGGCGTCCCGGGAGAATTGTACATCGGGGGTCCCGGTGTTACTGCTGGATATTTAAATTGTCCCGACCTGACGCGGGAAAAGTTTATTGCTCATCCATTCTGCCGTGATTCCTCCGAAAGACTATATAGAACGGGTGACCGAGCCCAGTATCGCGCGGACAGGAATATCGAGTTTCTGGGCCGTGTGGATAATCAGATCAAAATCAGAGGGTATCGTGTTGAGCCAGAAGAAATTGAGACACAGTTAAATCAGCATCCTTCCGTGCGCAGTTCTGTGGTAGTCGTCAGAGACAAGGGTGAAGGGACTATGGATCTGGTTAATGTTGAGGACCCGGAGGGCTTGGCGATCGTGTTATCGAAACTGCCGGATGAGCAGGCTCGTCGGATTCTGCGGGATGTTGAAAAACTTTCCGAGGCGGAAGTAGACGCGTTGCTGGTTTAACGGGCTGAATGAAATTCGTATCTTGCAATCGAAGAAGTTTTCTCGAATCGCCGGCAATTCTTCACGAATCCGAACCTATCAAACGGATATAAGAACTTATAACGCCCCCGCCGGGACACATTGAAATGACGCGAAGAATAAAGAGACTAAAAGACTTCGAAATTTCGCTGGTGCTCATGAATGATGAGTTTATCCGTCCGCCTCGAGATTCACAAAGAAATTGGATTCTCAATCGCTCAATCGCTGAGTTTACGGATGATCTGATGCATATGGATGCGGTGTCGAGGCGATTTGTTCGGGGTAGCGATAGTATACCGTTGCAAGACAGGGCGCAGGCAATTCTCGAAGACTACGAGATCATGGAAGATTGGCAGATGCCAATTATGAAAGCAATGGCGTCTGCGGTTACGGAAAGTCACGGCGACATCTTGGAAATCGGTTTCGGGCGGGGAATCTCTGCAAACTTTCTTCAAGAATCCGGAATCAAGTCACATACGATAATCGAATGCAACGATTCTATTATTGACAGGTACCACGATTGGAAGAAAAACTACCCGGCCGAGGACATAAAAATAATTCGCGGTAAGTGGCAGGATGTAATTCATGATTTAGGTGATTATGACGGTATTTTCTTTCACACCTATCCACTCGACACAGATGATTATCTGGAGCAGATTGCGGACAGCGTTACGTTCGCCGAGCATTTCTTTGCGGCCGCGGCAGATCACTTGCGGAACGGCGGATGTTTTACCTACCAAAGCAATGAAATCGACTCGCTAAGCCGCGGTCACCAGAGACTCCTATTCAAGCACTTCACGAAATTTTCGCTAAGTTTAATGCATCCCCTAAACATCCCCGATAATATCAAGGACGCCTGGTGGGCGGATTCAACGGTTATCGTCAAGGCGGTCCGGTAATGCGAGAGCCGAATGAGTGAATTCCGCGAACGAATCGTAGATCTGTCATTCAGTAAACGAGTGCTTCTTGCCCGGAAGCTAGGGATGTTAACCCACGGAGACCGTGTCCAGATAGAAAACGTCGACCGATCAGAATTTCAAAAGGAATCTGGGAGGCGGACAGTAGCCTACGTTGTTTTCGACGGAAACAAATCGAACGCATCCGCCGAATTGCGAGAGTATATCACGGGAAAATTACCGGATTATATGGTTCCGTCGAGTATCGTGGTATTGGATACGCTACCGTTGCTGCCGAATGGTAAAGTCGACCGAAAAAAACTGCCGTATCCGAGTAAATTATGGCCATTCGACGACCGCGATTTTATGGCTCCGCGAAGTGAAGTCGAGCGAATACTTGCGGATATATGGTCTGACGTTCTTGGATTAGAGAAGGTCGGTATACACGACCACTTTATCGAGATCGGCGGCGACTCGATTCTGGCGATCCGAGTCGTTGCGAAAATACGATCTGCAAACCTGAGGGTTACGCCGATGCAACTCTTTGAATTTCCAACGATCGCCGAATTAGCGAACGTCGTAGTCGCTGCAACTCAGGAGAACGCCGATCAAGGCTCAAATCTCGGACCAACGTCGCTTGCTCCGATTCAGAAATGGTTCTTCGAACAGAATTTCACGATACCGGAGCACTGGAATCAAGCGTTGCTATTAGATGTTACCTGTGAATTAGATTTTGAAATATTCGAAAGCTCAGTCAAAACGATCCTATTCCACCACGATGCACTTCGGACGCGGTTTGTCAGGACCGGCACACGTTGGGAACAGTCGAGTCAAGATGCCGACGAAACCGCCACGGTGATACGAGTAGATTTAAGTCATCTTTCCGCGCCGACACAGGAGAAACAGATTCAACGTACCGCTGAGGACCTTCACTGCAATTTTGATCTTGAAAATGGAAATCTTATCCGTTTGGCATATTTCGATTACGGTAATGGCGAATCTAATCGTCTTTTAATCGTGGCACATCATTTGGTCATCGATAATATTTCGTGGGGAATATTTCTAGAGGATTTGGAAGCCGTTTATGTCCAATTAGCAATCGGTAAAAAAATTGACTTGCCAAACAAAACTACCTCTTACAACCTGTGGTCTAAGAAATTGTTAGACTACACGGATACGGTCGACTTAAATAAAGATAGGAACTTCTGGCTCCAGATGCTCCAATCGGGAGTTACGAAAGTGCCGACCGACTTTTCGTCGTTGAATAATACAGAAGAATTTGCGCAGCATCTGCGTGTTTCGCTGTCTGCTCCTGATACGGAGTGCTTGTTGCAACAGGTTCCAGCAGTTTATAATACGGAGATCAATGACATTCTTTTAACAGCATTGGTACGATCCTATTGCCGGCGGACCGCGAGCAGTCGGATGTTGATCGGCGTCGAAGGCCATGGGAGGGAGGAGTTTATTGCCGAAGGACTTGATTTATCACGTACGATTGGGTGGTTCACATCGTACTATCCGGTTTTACTGAAAAACGAACAATCCGAGAACATCGGAGATTCGCTAAAATCGACTAAAGAACAACTTCGGCGTATCCCGACCGGCGGTATTACTTACGGTCTAATCCGTTACTTACAATCTAGGTCTGAAGAGCAGGAAATATTTAACACTATGCCTCAGCCTGAAATCCTGTTTAATTATCTCGGACAAATCGACAGATATTTTCCTGATTCGCGATTGTTTTGGATTGCCGACAACCCTGTTCCAGGTCCCGTCCGTAGTAAGCGTAATTGTCGAACCCATCTGATTGAAATAAATGCTGTTACTGCCGAAAATAAGTTGTCTGTCGATTGGACGTTCAGTACGAAATGCTACCGGTTGTCCACAATCGAAGAAATTGCTCATGAATTCATATCCGAACTCCGATCGATCATATCGCATTGCCAGACGTTGCGATTTGGAGGATATACGCCATCTGACTTTCCCGAATCTGGTTTAGATCAAGCCGATTTGGATAAGTTTATTGACAGTCTGAATTGAAAAACACTGCGTTTGGAAATGTCGGCGATTACCAATAAAACAAAAACGAGCGAAAAAAATATAGAGGCGATTTATCCGTTGACGCCAACGCAGCAATTGGTACTCCTCCATAGCCTCTATAACCGTTCGGACGACTCAGCATTTATCCAGGTCAGTTTTACTCTTGAAGGTGAACTTAACTGCGAATTATTTAAGAAATCCTGGGACTATGTAGTTGCTCGTCATCCCGTATTGCGAAGTTCAATTCATTGGGGAGAATTTGACAAGGTGCTGCAAGTCGTCCACAAGCGGGTAGCGGTACCGTGGGAAATGTCGGAGTGGGAGAATGAGTCGAACGTAGAAACTTCAGGCAGAATTCCAGAGGTTCTTCAACAAGATCGAATAACAGAATTTGAATTCTCCGATGCCCCGCTTATACGACTCGCGTTGATTCGTACGAATAAAGTAAGATATCATTTCACATGGAGTTGCCATCATACGCTGTTAGACGGGTGGTCTGGCGCTTTGGTCCTCAAAGAGGTATTCGCCTGTTACGTTGCCCTGCGCCACGGCAAGAAAATGCATCTCGATTCTGTGCGTCCGTATAAAGATTACGTAATTTGGCTGGAACAACAGGAAAAGGGTGAAGCGGAGAAAATTTGGAAACGCATTTTAAATGGCAATTTCAGTAATGACCGGAAGGGATATAGGAGTCATACTCAAACATCAATGGACTCCCAGGAGTTTAATGATGCCTATATGAAACTTTCGTCTGCGAAAGCAAAGGCTATCGAATCTCTGGCGCGCAGGTTTAAGGTAACCCTTAGTACGATGATAACCGGAGCCTGGGGATTGTTGCTGGCTAGAATAAATCGTTCTGACAAGACGGTATTAGGTGTAACACTTTCGGGACGCAGCGTACCCCTAGACGGGATCGAAGGGATGATCGGACTATTCGCGAATACACTTCCGCTACCGATTGATATTGACTCTACGCGAAATATTGCAGATTGGTACTATCGCCTTAACAATATTCAGCGCGATATTCAAAAACATGAGTACATTCCAGTCACTGATATTCACGAATGGAGTGGAATACAGGGAAGCAGTCGGTTATTCGACAGCATCGTCGTCTTCCAAAATTACCCGATCGACGACTTTCAGGAAATCCTGAAAAATGAGCTGTTAATATCTAATTACGCCAGCGATGTGACCTCGATATACCCGATTAGTTTGGTGGTAATACCGGGGGCGGAGCTCTGTTTCAGGTGCAGGTTCAGTTCCTGTTTTTATAAAGTCGATATAGTGAATCAGACGCTCACGCTTCTAAAGACACTTTTCGAGAAGTTACTGGCTAACCCGAACCAGAGAGTCGGGGAATTATTAGCTGAAATCGGTGATAATGTTGGCGAAACGTTAGTGGAATCTAACGAAAGTTCTGAGCAGTTGTCGAATAACGAACCAGTTAGTAGTCAGCCGTCTATAAAAGAGGATTTCGCGGTCGGACGCACTGACGTCGAACACCAGTTGACTCTGATCTGGGAGGACATCCTCGATTATCGGCCGCTGGCGGTCAATGATAATTTTTTCGATATCGGCGGTGATTCAATGTCCGCAATACGGATGTTTACAAGAATTGAGGCCGAATTCAGTACACGATTGCTACCTACTACTATATTCGAAGCACCGACTATTCGCCAACTTGCAGCAAAGCTGAGCACGCGTGGGGTGGCGCTTCAACGGATGGCATTAGTGCCAATTCAACCGAATGGTAAAAAACCTATATTGTTTTGTATTCACGCTCTCTGGGGCGCCGTTTTTCACTACCGGAATTTGGTTAAGTATCTAGGAATTGATCAACCTCTTTACGGACTCCAAGCAGTCGGGTACGACTGCCTTGAAGATATGTCATCTTATTATATCGAACAGGTAAGATCGCTACAGCCAAATGGACCGTATTACTTACTAGGGAATTGTAATGGAGGACTCATCGCATTCGAGATGGCGCATCAACTAATAACGGCCGGAGAGAAAGTCCCGTTTCTGTGCTTAATTGACACGCCGCCAACGATGTTTCGGGCGCGCAATTTTGGTAACAGGGGGATCGAAATACTAGATGATCAGATCGCACGCTTGATATATCATTACCTTAATAAAGACATGATCAATACGGTCGCTCGGAAAAGTACTCAATATGTACGTAAAATCTCGACCTTGATAAACCGCGAAACCCGATACGATAAAGTTGCAGGCGACATAGACGAGGAGAACTCAGATCCAAACATTGCCGGTGTAATGAAAGCAGTTCATCGTTATCGTTATCTTCGACGACACAGGTATCCCGGAAAGCTTCTGTGTTTCTCGGCAGAACGCACGGACCATAGTCAGTATAGCAGTCTGAACTGGAGAAAATTGGCGTGCGATGGTGCAGATATTCGGAGACTCCCGTGTGAACATACAGAGATTCTCAGAGAACCAAACCTTCGATACGTTTGCGCACAACTCATACAGATGTTACACAACACTCGGGAGAAAACCGAGGACCGGCGATAGGTCGGCGACTGCTTTCAAACGGGCGGCTTCGTCTCGGAGATAATTATTGAAAGTACGAGAGCCGCAGCCGATATAGTTCAGTACGGTGCGATTCCCGGAGTAGAGTAGGAAGTGCGAATTCAATAGGGTGAAGTTGAGGATTGTGGCTATTGCTTACGGGCACCTCACACGCGATACACTTGCTGCGTAACTGGGGGCTCGGTCCACTTTTAGAGTGGTACCGCTTCCGGAATTTGCAACAACGGGTACCCTCAATGGCCAACTAAAAGTTGAGGAGGTAGATATAACTGTCAAGGATGTCGAAAACGCGGGCACTGGAGCGCGTCAAATAATAACTGAGAAAAAGTTAGTCGGGGATCTGCTGTTAATGTTCGGGAACGGCGGGGCGACGTTTCCGTCCCGTACGGCGGATCGAACGTGGCAGAGTTGTCGAACTGACGAAAGATGGAATCTAACGGGCCAAACTCCGGTAATCAGGTGGTCAGGCTTTCCTTTTAGCTATTTGGAATGTAAGCCGTGGCACATCTGGATAGTCGGGGAATTCTACGGAACGGCTGTCGAGGGTGCCGATTTCGAGAGGGTCTTGTTTCAAATACTAGACGGAGACCAAAACGCTTCAAAGATTAACGGGCACTTATTGATATTCGCATGGAATCCGGAGCGGAAAGAGTGGCATATACTAACCGACAGATTCGGGACAGTTCATGGATACTATTGCGTGAATGACGGACAGGCCGCGATCGGGACCTTTTTCCCCTCAGTTGCATCAATCTCGAATCGGAAACTGGACTGGGATGCGCTTACCGCATTTTTCAGTTTCGGTTTCTTTCCGTCTGATCGGACATACTTCACGGATGTTAAAATCCTTGAACCCGCTTCGCGATATGTATTCGACGAGTTTGGTCAACTGAAAGACAAAGTCCGATATTGGAATTGGGCTTTTAACCCGAATTTCAGGCGTTCCTATTCCGACACGGTCGATGAGTTCGGACTAATCTTCAATAAAGTTATTCATGAGCATTGTAGTGATGCCCGAGTCGCCATGCCTATCTCCGGCGGCCTCGATTCCCGCTCCGCCATTGCTGCCCTTCAAGCCTCCGCTTCTCTTACTCCCCGCTCTTCGCGCCCCGCTCAGAACTCACCGCTTCCGCCTCTAGACTCAAGCCTGTGGTTTTTCTCGTACGGTTATTCTGATGATTCCATCGAAACACAGATCGCGCGCGATATAGCGGGCTCGTGCGGATTCCCGATAGATACTTTCACGATAGGTGAATATCTCTTTGATGAAGGCGCTCTCGACAACATAACAGACAATGTCGATGGATTTCAGGACGTAACACAGTGCCGTCAGGCTTATATAGCCGAGGAGCTTTCCCGGAAGTCCGATTATGTTTTAGCAGCGCATTGGGGAGATGTGTGGATGGACAGCATAGAAGGGGGCGCGGAGCACGGAGCGCGGTGTGGAGAGGTTGAATTAGTACTCGGGAAGACGCTGAAGGAAGGGAGGGGGTGGTTGGTTGAAAACCTGTGCAGGCCAAAGCTTGGAGGGGAGAGCAAAGGGCAAGGAGCTGAGGGCAGCGAGAAGATATTGACGAATTTCGTAGCCGAAGGATTAGAGCGGGTATCGCATATAGAAGATGCTGATTTTCGGGTGAAAGCATATAAGACGGATTCCTGGTCGTTTCGCTGGACCTTGGCGAGTCTTCGGTCATATCAACCCGGTGCGTTTCCACGACTGCCGTTTTATGATACCAGGCTGACGGACTTTCTGTCAACGGTCCCGATGGAATACCTTACCGGTCGGCGATTGCAGATTGACTATATCAAACGGTTCGCACCTAGGTTAGCGAAGGTGAAATGGCAGGCATATGATGCCGATCTCCATTGGTCCCGATATTTTAACTCGTTGCTGGTTCCGAAACGTGCATTAAAGAAGGCACGACGAATTTTAGGCGGGCAGACACCGATTCAACGAAACTGGGAAGTGCAATTTCTAAGCGAGAGAGGACGTAAAGGATTGGAAGATAATTTGGTCAAAACCGGCCTGAAACTCCACGAGTTTATCCCTCCAAAGAAAATTCTTGGACTATTAAATGATTTCTATGATGATCCCTATACGGGGAAAAAGGGTTATACGGTCGCAATGCTGCTGACTTTTTCAGCGTGGTTGGAGAAACATGGGTGACGGGCAGGGAGCAAGGAGCAAAGAGTATGGAGCTTAGAGCAGAAGAGGAAACGATGAGCGTGAAAAAGACTAGAAGCGTATTTAGATTTCGGGAATTCGATATTTGGAAGAAGGCGATCGATATCGGCGATAAACTTCTCGATATAGCAGATGAACTGGAAAATCGTAAGTGGTATCGGTTCGCGGAACAAGTTCGAGGCGCGAGTCTCAGTATTTCGAATAATATTGCAGAAGGGTCTGGAAGTGTATCGAAGAAAGACTTTAGGAACTTTCTGAATATCGCAAGACGATCAGCTTTCGAGAATGCGAACATGCTCATTGTTCTGGCTCGCCGAAATCTTATTTTGGTAAGTACCCGAGATGAAATATTGGACGAATTAGAACAAGAATGTAAGATGATCGTCGGTTTTATGCGTAGTCTCGAAGATTAACTTCGCTATGTTCACTCTGCGGCTCCTCGCTCTATACCCCAAGCCCTTGGCTCTAAGCCCCACGCTCTATGCCCCAAGCTAAAAAGCAGCTTCGTTTACTCATCGTCGGTCTAAAGTGGCCGGCCGAGACTTTTCTGGCCCAGCTTTTCAAGGGGTTGCTCGGTCGGGATATTGAGTTAACGGTTACGTCTTCGACAAAACCGAGCCAGGAATGGCTTGATCATCCGAATTTTAGATGGTTACACACCCCTTCGTGGGACGTCTCGATTGTCTCGCGCGGATACTGGTTATGTTGGCTGTGGCTCGGTGCGGCGATGCGCAGTTTACTGCGAAGAGCATGGAGCATGGAGCAGGGAGGAAAGAGTAAAGAGCATGGAGCGGGGAGCGTGGAGCATGGAGGAAAGAGTAAAGAGCATGGAGCATGGAGCATGGAGCAGGGAGGAAAGAGTAAAGAGCATGGAGCGGGGAGCATGGAGCAGGGAGGGGGGAGCGAAGAGAGCGGGGGGGGGCTTGAGAAGATTAGGGAGCGAATACGACGGACATACCGCTACCTCCCGTTTATCGGTAGAACCTGGGATGTTATTTACTTCCCGTGGAATAGCGGAGCGATTGACTATAGCGAGCTTATGGGAATCGGTATTCCTTCCGTCATTAGTTGTCGCGGCGCGCAGATCAACATTGCTCCTCATAATCCGAAACGGCGGAGAATCAAGGATGAGTTACGGACGACGTTTCAAGGTGCGAGTAAAGTCCACTGTGTTTGTGAGGCGATCAGAACTGAGGCGGAGAGTTACGGGCTGGATCCCGCGAAGACGGTAGTAATTACGCCGGCAGTTGATATTGAGTTTTTTTCTCCAGCTAGAAACGGCGAAAAACCCGAGAATAGGCTTCGAATCGTCACGACTGGATCATTGATTTGGAGGAAAGGCTACGAGTACGCGCTGACCGGCGTCTATGACACCTTGTCTCGAGGAATCGAAATCGATTTTTCGATAATCGGAGATGGTCCGGAGCGGCAAAGACTTCTTTACACGATCCACGATTTGAAGTTGACCAGTCAGGTAAAACTTCTCGGCAATCTGACGCGAGAGGCCGTGAGATCCGAACTACAGAACTCACACGTCTTTCTACTGTCCAGCGTGAGTGAGGGGATCTCGAACGCTGCCCTTGAAGCGATGGCGTGTGGGCTCCCGGTGATTACGACTGACTGTGGAGGGATGACAGAGTTGATCACTGATGGAGTTGATGGCCTCACAGTTCCGGTGCGAGATTCGGCTGCCATTGCGATGGCAATTGCGACACTTTCTGAAGATAAGAAACTACGGGATCGAATGGGCCGAAAAGGGCGGGAGAAAGTTTGTACCGAATATAGTCTGGAGAGTCAGATTGATCAGTTTGAAGAATTGATTTGTAATACGGCGACTAGGGCGGAGCACGGAGCGGGGAGCAGGGAGCAGGGAGCAGGGAGCAGGAAGCAGGGAGCAGGGAGCAGGAAGCAGGGGGCGAAAAGGTGATTGACACGGTATGACAAAAGAATTGCGGATTGTATTGGTTGTTCCGACGTTCCCGAAGGTCTCAGAGACGTTTATTGTCAGCAAGTTTCGGGGGCTCCTGGATCGAGGAATGGATATTCATGTCCTATGCAATCGACGGGGGGAGACCAATGACGGCGTATTTCCTGAACTCCGACAGATCGACGAGGTGCCGCAGCGTATTCGTTCGAGCTGGCCGCGCCGGCCGATTGCCTTTGTCCTACTGATGTATCCGCTCGTTCTGTTTCTGACTTTTATCCGCAGACCAGTACTAACGTGCAGGTATCTGGTGAAAGGATTCTTGAAGTTCGGGCTGGGGATCGGGAAACGGTTTTATCTGGATGCCGCATTCATTTCTCTGAATCCGGATATTATACATTTTGAATTCGGTTCTTTGGCGGCTGAAAAAATGTATTTGAGAGAACTACTGGATTGTAAAGTAACGGTAGGTTTTCGCGGTTATGATCTAAATTTCGTTGGCATTGAAGATCCAGACTTTTACCGAGACGTGTGGAAGCGTGCCGACGGTCTGCATTTACTTGGAGACGATTTGTGGAAGCGAGCATTAAATCGTGGCTGCGACGAGTTGGCGTTTCATACATTGATTCCGCCAGCTATTGATACGGCGTATTTTAGGTCGAAGGAGACGGTCGCAGATAGATCATGTGATACACTTAACATTCTTAGTGTCGGGCGATTGGATTGGAGAAAGGGATACGAATACGCGTTGCAATCGGTAAAGAGTGTTGTTGAAGATGGGATTAAGTGCCGATTCACCATAGTCGGTGACGGCAACTATTTGGAGTCGATATCATTCGCTGTGCATCAGCTCGGATTAGATAATATCGTTTATCTAAAAGGCGCGTGCTCTCGGGAGGAAGTGCGAGAGATTATGCAGAGTAGTGACATATTTCTTCACGCAGCCGTTTCGGAAGGGTTTTGTAATGCGGTTATAGAAGCTCAAGCGATGGAGCTTCCAGTCGTTTCTACAGACGCCGGCGGATTGCCAGAAAACGTTATTGATGGTACGACGGGATTTATCGTCCCACGGCGAGACCCGAGAGCGCTAGCGAACAGTATCATGGCGCTGGCTGAAAGTAGTGAGTTACGAGGAAGAATGGGGGAAGCCGGTCGAAAGCGCGTACTGCAAGAATTTCGAATCGGCGATCAGATAACGGCATTCGAAAAATTTTATCGGAATGTTGCCGACAAAACTTAACTGCAAAGCACCACTATTTCGCAGAGTTCAATATCTAAATGACGTTGCCGATAATTGATTTGATACTTTTCAACGAAGATGTCCGTGCGCAGGAGAGCTGTAAATGGACCCTTGGTACGGTTCGCGAAATTGAGGCAACACCAACGGCTCTCTTCTCGTATTTAGTTGATTATTTGAGAGATGTCTCATCCGAGTACGTTCTTTTCTGGGATAAGAGCATCCCGTTACCCCACGTCCGTGTTTTAGAACGGATCATCTCTCTACCGGGAGATGTCTGGCATGCCGGTCTAAAGCTGGGGACGGGAGGGAAACCGGGTCTGATCGATTTTATACATCCAACGTGGATGTTAAATCGGGATCCGGATCCCGGAATAGATGCGACTTCATGGCGAATCAGCCTTCGCGCTTGCGTTATGCGTACCGAAGTATTGCACCAGTTCGGCGGGATTCAGGAAAATTTCGAAACTTTGGATGCAGCGGGTCTCGAACTGGGCCATCGTTTAATACAGGGAGGTGTTTTCGTTCGACATTTCCCGAACTTAGTTGGTAGTTCAGAACTGCTGGACAAGAAAATCTCACGAGTAAGTTTCGAGGATGAAATTCGATTTATCCTTAGTCGCTTCGGGCCAGCGTGGTGTCGATGGGGTATCCTCCGTGCGCTCCTTTCGAAATCCCTCCCGCTCAGAGTCGCCTTAAAAGCCTGGAGTGGAATTGGTAGCGAACACTGCGTGCCCTGCCGGGTTCAATTTAAACGAACGGCGTCCCCGGCTGTTGATATCGACGCTTCGAGTCGTGTTTCCGTTCTGATTCCTACGTTGGATCGTTACGAATATTTGCGGGCTGTTCTGGATCAGTTGAGACCACAAACCATCGAGCCTTATGAAATTGTTATCGTTGACCAGACCCATATCACTAAACGAATTACAGGATATTATAACGAATTCGATGATTTGCCGTTAAAGGTGATTTACCTTGATCAGCCCGGCCAATGTTCATCGCGTAACGCGGGGATCCGTGACGCAACGGGAGAATATCTATTATTTCTGGACGACGACGACGAAATCCAGCCCACGTTGATAGAAGATCACTTAAAATCCCTAAAGTATTACAGCGCAGCCGTTTCATCGGGCGTCGCGATTGAGGATCAAGCTGGGGCATTGCCGTACGACTTCACGTTTACACGAATAAGTGATGTTTTCCCAACTAATAATTCTTTCATAAAAAAGACCGTCCTCAATTCATCCGGGTTGTTCGACTTAGCTTATGACAAAGGACAGCGAGCGGACCGCGACCTCGGGATAAGGATCTATCTTTCAGGAGCGCTAATGGTATTGAACTCTGATATTTCGGTGATTCACCATCACGCGCCAACCGGTGGGTTACGCGAACATAAAGCTCGTGTTATTACATACGCAAGTAGCCGGCGCAGACTATTTAAAAGACATTTGCCAACAGTCTCCGAAGTCTACCTGGCGAAACGGTATTATACTGATGTACAAGTACGAGAAATGTTGTGGCTCCGGGTGTTCGGAACTTTTGCGTGTCACGGCACGCCGGTCAGGAAAGTAATGAAAATATTCGTAAGTGCGCTTCTGTTTCCGCACACATTGTATGTCTCCGTGATCCGTTGTCGTACCGCAGATGAGCAATTAGGCAAGTACCCAATAATCCCAATGCTTAGTGATATCTGAGACATATCGCATATTACTTGTAAGCTCTGAGTTCCCTCCCGGGCCAGGAGGGATTGGAACACACGCTTATGAGCTCGCAGATAATTTGACCCGACTCGGGTGGGCGGTCTTTGTCCTTGCTGGTCAAGATTATGTTGATGACAGGCAAAGAGAGCACTTTAATGCTCGTCTAGCATTTCCGATCGAGACCTTTCGCAGCGAAAGTATTTTTCCTTTAAAGGTCTTGTCGCGAGCGACTGTGACTATCAACAGCATTCTGCGATACAATCCGGATATAATCATCACCAGTGGGAAACGTATTGGAATGCTGGTTTGGGGCGTCACCCGGTTGTATCGGTGTCCGTATATGGTTGTGGGGCACGGAACCGAATTTGGAACAAAATCCAGGTGGGAGCGATTTCTACTTCGCAGAACCTTAAGAAGTGCTGCCATGATTGCGGCGGTAAGTAAGTATACCTGGAGACAAATTGAGACGATCGCTAAATGTACACTGAGAGGAACTGTGATTCCGAACGGTGCAAACTCCGAGAAGTTCAGGGTGTTAAGCGACAGCGAGAAAAGCCAATTTATTCAGGAGAATTTTTCGGGTGACGACTACAGGTTATTGACGGTCGGGAATGTTAGCGAGAGAAAGGGACAGGAGGTCGTGATTCGTGCTTTGCCGGCGATTTTAAGGGAGGTGCCGAATGTTAGGTACGTGATGGTCGGGTTACCAACGATCCAGGCAAAACTTGCCGCTATAGCGGAGGAACTGGGAGTTTTTGATCGTATCGATTTTGTCGGGAAAATCGATGACGAGAAACTCGTCGGGTATATGAACCGTTGCGATCTTTTCGTGATGACCAGCGTGAGAACGGATGAGGGTGACTTTGAAGGCTTTGGAATTGCCGTTGTCGAAGCAGCGTTGTGCGGAACACCGGCTGTTGTATCCAACGATAGCGGCCTTATGGAAGCGATCGTAGCTGGTGAAACGGGCATAGGCGTACCAGAGAATAACCCTGAAGCAACGGCGAAAGCAATAATTTCCCTTCTGAACGATAGGGACAAACGAATGAAAATGGGCCTTGCGGCACGCGATCGTGCACTAGCGGAACAGACGTGGCGACACCGCGCTAAAGACTATGATAAACTGTTGCGAGGCATAGTTGAGCGTGGACGCGAGAGCCGGGAGAGTTGAGCGTTGCGTGAAAATTGAAGAACGTAGAAATTACGGAAGTACTGTGAGAGAAAAAACGAGTCTTCTAATTATTTCACATACGCCGCATTACCAGAGAGACGGACAAACTGTAGGTTGGGGGCCGACCGTTAGAGAAATAGATCAACTGACGCGGTTGTTCGACAGGATCACCCATCTTGCGCCACTTTATTCTGGTCCTGCGCCGGAAAGCTCGCTCGGATACGGCTCGTCGAATGTCCTCTTGCATCCAATCCGCCCGGCAGGGGGTGACTGTTGGCATGATAAACTTCGCATCCTGATAACGGTACCATCTTACATCCGTGCGATTGCAAGGACAGTCCCGCTTGCGGACGTCGTTCACATCAGGTGCCCTGCGAATATCAGTTGTATAGCATTGATCTATCTTTGGTTGACAAGATATCGTAAACGCAAGTGGGTGAAATACGCGGGAAACTGGCAACCCGAGAGGCAGCCGGATCCGATCAGTTATCGGTTCCAACGGTGGTGGTTAAAGAGAATGGTTCACGACGGATTCGTTACGATTAACGGAAGGTGGCCAAATCAGCCGGCTCATTTGCACACCTTTGATAATCCATGTCTCACTCAAGCCGAACTTAACGACGCGCGACTCATGAACGGGAAAAAGCAGTTAGAGAGACCAGTCCGGCTACTTTACGCAGGCCGCCTTGATGATCGTAAAGGGGTGGATAAGGTGATCCAGATTATTTATCAGTTGCAATCAAAGTCGATTCCATCAACGCTCGATTTAGTCGGTGACGGCCCCGATCGCGGTCGTTACGAAGAGGAAGTCGAACGCCTGGAATTAACGCACGTTGTGAAATTTCATGGCTGGTTGCCGCAACCGGATTTAGCGCCAATCTACAGCCGATCTCATATATTCGTATTGCCAAGTGAGAGCGAAGGCTGGCCAAAAGTTATCAGCGAAGGGATGGCATACGGTGTGGTGCCTGTCGTAAACGCGATTCCGGCGATTAGACAGACTCTTGTTGAAATAGGCACTGGAGTATGCGTGATAAATAATTCTGTGTCTGAGTACGTTTCTGCGATAACTGATCTAGTCGATAACCCTCGAAAGTGGAAGGAGTTCAGTCGTGCAGGGATGGATGGCGCATGTCGATTCGGTTTTGAACAGTACATCGAACAAATCGAATCATGCTTTTGTAACGATGTTTGAATTGACAGTCGGAGGTCTGATTTATCGCTATCGCGGGAACGACTGGTTACAGGGAAAGTCGGCGAAAAGAGCAGACTGGCTGCGGGAATTTCGAAATCGCACCAAGTTTAAATTCGAGAATGGTTAAGCACTCCTGATGCTATCGAACTGGCCCATCATATTCCTTGCGGTACATGCCCCAATTGCGGTAATGATGTCGAAATCTCCGGGTGTCGCTACGATGCACGCGGTGATAACGATCACCGTTGGAATCGTTTGGGCGCTGTCCAAGCAGCGCTTGGATCGAGTGCTTTATGTGGCTGCTTATATAACCGGCGCGGAGGTTTTGTGGAGGATGTGCCGGGCAGAAATATTCTGGGAAACGGGTAAGTACGCTACAGCGTTAATCCTTGCGGTTGCGCTATTACATCGCGGTAGAAATCGTTCCCCGGCTCCGGCACTAATGTATTTTATCTGCCTGCTGCCATCAGTGATAGTAGCTGTTTTTAATGCCGCGAGCTTTCATGTTCGCCAGGAAATCAGTTTTAATCTGTCCGGCCCGTTTTCATTATTTGTTTGCTGCTGGTTTTTTTCGGAATTACGTATAAGTCGGGCGCATATTGAGAAATTGTTACTGGCATTATCAGGACCGATAATCGGGATCGCAGCGATTGCGATGTACGGAACCTATTCGACCGAGTATATCAAGTTCACGAACGAGTCCAATTTTGCGACTAGCGGTGGTTACGGTCCGAACCAGGTTTCGTCTGTGCTCGGGTTGGGAGTATTTGCGTTAGCAATGATTTTGCTGACGGCGGGACGGCAAGGATTGTTCGCGCGTCTCATTTATATCGGGTTGGTTATTGTGGTGGGGACACAGTGCGCATTAACATTTTCCCGCGGCGGGATTTACCTCGCACTATTAGCCTCTACAGCGACGATTGTATTTCTGGTTGGCAACATGAAATCGCGCGGGCAGGGGGTTTTGTCGATTCTCATTGTCTGTATAGTGACTTTTACTACGGTAATCCCGTATCTTATCGAATTCACGACGGGTTGGATCTCCGTACGATTTACTGATATAGGTTCAACCAACAGATTCGAAACAATGTCCGCTGATTTACAAATTTGGATGGATAATCCAATATTCGGTGTGGGCGTCGGGCAATCAACATTTCACCACATCGAATACCTCGGAATTTCGATGGCGGCGCACACTGAATTATCGCGCTTACTAGCAGAACACGGTATCTTCGGCGTTGTTGCGATTTTGATGTTGTTATATGTAATATATAAATCGACTCGGACTTCTGTCTCTAATTCCGGGCGGGCGTTGGTGATTGGAATGTTCACGTGGAGTTTTTGTTTTATGCTGGTTAACGGGATGCGCATCGTCGCGCCGTCGTTTATTTTCGGATTGGCGACGGCGATACTCCTCCCGGAGGATGAGACATCATTTTCAGAATAATGGTCGACCCGACAATAGTGTTTCCTGGAATTCAATTCTTATAAAGCGCAAACCGGGCTGAAGAGCATGTCGAAAATCCCTCATCGCAACGTCTTGATCATCGGGAATTTTCTCTCGTCGTCGGTCAGTGCTCGCAGCGTCTGCGAAGATCTTGCCGACCGCTTGGAGGCTTCCGGATGGCACGTCTACAGGGCGTCCGACAAAATTAATCGATTTCACCGAATGGTCGATATGATACTTACGGTTTGCTGTCACCGATCGAGGTATAATGTGGCTCAGGTTGATGTGTTTAGTGGACCTGCGTTCTTCTGGGCGCGGGTTACGACAAATCTGCTGCGGTTGCTCGATAAGAAAATAATTTTAACGTTACATGGCGGCGGGCTTCCAGCGTATGCGGAACGGCACCCCCGTCGAGTCGCTGGGCTATTGTCTGCTGCAACGATCGTTACCACGCCGTCGGCATTTTTGCTAAAGAGGTTCTTGGAGTTAAGGCCTGATATCAAACGTATTCCGAACGCCATCAACCTGAAGCAGTACGAATTCCGGCTGAGAGCGAATGCCGAACCTCGTATTATTTGGCTACGGGCGTTCCACGTGGTATATAATCCGATTTTGGCGGTTGAGACGATTTTCCGGCTCAAAAAATTGTGCCCGGCCATTCAGTTAATAATGGTTGGTCGCGATAAAGGCGATGGTAGTTTGCGGGCCGTATCTGACTACGTTGCGAAAAATAACCTTCAAGCCAACGTTGTCTTAAAGACTGGGGTCCCGAAATCTCAGGTGCCGGAGTGGATGAATAAAGGCGATATATTCCTTAACACAAGTACCATCGATAACGCGCCTGTCAGTGTGATAGAAGCGATGGCTTGTGGACTGTGCGTGGTAACCACGAATGTCGGAGGAATACCATATCTTCTGGAACATGAGAACGACTCGCTTCTGGTAAATGCAGATGACCCGAGAGGCCTTGCCGACGCGATCACACGAATTCTAGGTGACCCGGACCTGGCTGCAAGGCTATCTCAAAACGCTCGGAATAAAGCTGAAAAATTTGATTGGTCGGTTGTATTAGATAAATGGGACAAATTGTTATCTGCTCAAATTTCATAGCTCATAGCGATCGAAAATGGCAATTTGTGCGTCGCGGTACATTTTCATTCATTCTTACGGCGGTGACACTGCTGATTTTTTGGCATGTGATTCCACAAAGCCTGAAGTTTAACGAAAGCAGCGACTATAGCACTTTCTATCGGCCGCTTGCTATCAGAATTTCCGAAGGCAACGGAATCACCAATTACGATGACTCTCCAGCGACCCGATATCCCCCTGGTTACCCGCTTATTCTGGCGTCGGTTCACGTCGTAATTAAACATTTTTCCATACCGGAGGATGTCGCGCTACAAGTCTTAACTATCGTATCTCTGTCGCTGTCTGCGGCGACTATCTACGCAATTTCGGCAATGACATGGAACGTCAAGATCGGAGTACTGTCGTCAGTGTTATGGGCATTGTACCCATTGAACTGGTGGTTGAGTAAACAAGCGAACAGTGAAATCCCATTTATATTGATTTTTTATACCGGGATTTTTGTATTTTGGTCATCGTATAGTCGTCAGAGACAACAGCTGTGGCCGTACTTCATAACCGGCGCTGTTCTCGGATTATCGATGCTGATTCGTCCGATTGCCTTGGGAGCGACCTTTGTTCTTGTTGCGTTCTTGTTTATTCGTTGTGAATGGCTAGCTCGGCGGCGAAAAGTAATGGTTGCGGTATGTATGTTACTTGGAAATCTCTGCGCGATCGCGCCTTGGGAGGCTTGGATATATCACCGAACGGGCAAGGTGATTTTACTTAGTTCTGCAGGGCCCATCTCCGCGATTGACGGTTTAACATTTGCCCGCCACGATCAAGGGCAGCGGTTTGGGGCGGATGTAGTCCAACTGATGAGACATATCAGAATACAAACACATTCGACAGAATCCATCTACGACGTTGGGAAGGTTGTCGCGATCAGTGCGGTTGCCCACCCGCTAGCAACGACCAAACTCGTTTGTCATAAATTGCTGAGAAGCTGGTTCGCCACCGAGAGCGGACGATTTGACAAACTCGTACTATTAATCCAGATACCATTTTTGTATCTGTTCGTACTGTCGTCTCTGACAATCGGGCGGGGATTCGGGATTCGTTCGGACCTGGTTATTCTTTTGAGTATGTTGACGTTGTACTTCTGGATGATGACGGTGAGTGTGTTATCGATTGTCCGGTATATGGTGCCTATTATAGGTATGTGGTTTACTGTAGTTCCTGGTATGCTTTTGGTTAAGGAAGATACCTTATAGTTACTCAGTCTCATTTTTACTCTTTAGAAAACGCAGAGTTATTATGGGCGCGCCGCTTCGCGAGAATGGGCCCGGACCAAGCTCGTCGGAGCGAAGCAAGCGGCCGTAAATAACTCGATGACATCTCTTTTATCACTGATTTTGGAGAACAGCTAAAATTCAAAAGGAGTCACCTGCTAGCAAGTTGTATATTAACAATCAACACGCCTCGCATCCGTTACGAATTCGATACCTAAACGGTGATGACGTTTACGAAAAGCATTTCGACGGATACGAGTTTTTGGTTCATAAACGAATTCTCAGAAGATGTCTGTTTCACTGAAACAAGACTTTCTATAAGGCTTACGCTGAACCAACAGCGTGTTCTTTTACCACGCGGGCGTGTTAACCGTAATATTCAACATAAAAAACAGGAAATGAATTATGCTACAACAAACATCAACATCAGTTCAAAGCCCAGACTTCGTTGCTTTTATCGGTATCGACTGGGCTGACAAGGCTCACGCGATTTGCCTTCAGGCCAATGGCGAATCACGGGTGAAACACCAAAAAGTCGAACACTCACCAGAAGCTCTGAATAAATGGGTCGGCGAACTACATCAGCGTTTCGGTGACGGTCCGATTGCTGTATGCTTAGAGCAAAGTAAAGGATCCTTGATCAACTTTTTGATTTGTCATGACCTTTTTGTTCTTTATCCCATTAACCCTAAAACCTTGGCCAAGTTTCGCGAAGCATTTCGTCCCAGTGGTGCCAAGGATGATCCAAATGATGCAGAGAATCTACTCGATATCATAGTAAGTCATCGGGATAAACTGACTCCTTGGAAACCCGATGACGAGGTGACACGGAAAATCAATATCCTGGCCCGAAAACGCAGAGACGCGGTGAATCAGCGAACTGCTTTTTCAAACCAGCAAAAAGCGGCTTTAAAAGTGTATTTCCCTCAAGCATTGGACTTGATCGGTAAAGATCTGTCCACTCCGATGAGTTGTGATTTCCTGTTGAAATGGCCAACTTTAGAAACTATCAAAAGTGCACGTCGTAAAACGATCGAACAGTTTTACAAGAGTCACAACTGTTTCAAGGCCGATCTCATAAACGACCGTCTACAGATTATCCGTCAAGCCGAACCCTTGACCTCTGATCCGGCGATTTTGGCCACGTATCCCTTGGAGGTGACAATGTTGGGGAAGTTACTCAAACAGCTCACCAAATCAATCGCCGAGTATGACCGGCAACTCAAAGCTCTTTATCCACAGCATGCAGACGCTGAAATTTTCAGTAGTTTCCCCGGTGCCGGCCCCGTTCACTCCGCCCGTTTAGCTGCTGCTTTCGGAACGGATCGAACACGCTATAAAGCGGCCGAAGACATCCAAACATCCAGCGGTGTCGCTCCCATTAAGGTTGCCAGCGGCAATACCTGTCGGATTGCCGCGCGCTACAGATGTCCGAAGTATGACCGTCAAAGTTTTGTTGAATACGCCGGGCAATCCATCAACCATTCGATCTGGGCTGGAGCCTATTACGCCATGCAACGACAAAACAATAAAAGGCATAATGTCATTATCCGAGCCCTGGCATTTAAATGGATGCGGATAATGTATCGTTGCTGGCAGGACAAAAAAAACTATGACGAACTTCTATATCTTAAATCTCTCCAGAAGAAAGGAGCAGAATTATTGAAGTATATTCCTGCCGCTGCTACAGGATAATTAAATTTTCAAAGAACCACTAAAAACACAAGTAGATCGTGGACTTCCATCTCCGCTATTTGTGTCGTCGATCTGACAATAAAATTGTTAAAAAAAGAAATATTTACTCAAAAAAAA
>JAJFLP010000019.1 GCA_021772635.1 Verrucomicrobiota bacterium
GGAGTGGCTGTCCCGCCGACCGTGCGCTTCGTCGAATAACATTTCCAAAATTACGAAAGTGTTGTGCCAACAACTTTTTCTTGCGTTGTAACTCGTTGATTATCAACGTATCCGTTTTTCAAACTGTCGAAGAAGAGTCTGGCATCGCGAGCTTTGACTTGCGTCACGTTGTGACTACGTCACTCACGTGAGGATAAGCTTGCTTACCTACGGTACAACATGTATAACGCCGCGCATACTTTTCCAATGCCCGGCGAATGTGCAGATATAGGGATAATCTCCTGGCTCAGGCGCGGTAAAAATAATCTCTGTTCTTTGTCCCGGACCGGCTAGAGGGGTGCGCAGCAAGATCGCAGGATGCCCCTCCGGAAAATATTCTTTCCCCTCTCCTGCCTCGGTTGCTGCTTTGCCAACCTCTTCAATTAACGCGTCGCGATCAGCCGCCGTATCCCCTTTTACCAGCAAAACCACGTTGTGCGACATGACGTTTTCGATGCCCGTCGCAATATTGTCCATCACCAATTTAACCTGGGTACCGGTGGTAACCGTAAACTCAGTTTGCTTCCACTTGAGCTCGTTATAATCCGGCTGAACGAAAATTGTCTGATCGATTTTGCTACCGCACCCGCCGCCGATAATTATTATCATCACGATCCCAACTGGAATCGCTATCAAATTAAAATATCTTACGTTCGTCATAAACGCCGCCCTGGTATTTGCTTGTTCCTCAATCCCGATTCGGAATAAGATCGGGTCAGTATAACCCTGGAATGAATACACATGTATTTGACCGAAGAGACATTAAATAAGATCACCGAAATCGCTGATAAATTCAACCTCGATAGTCGTATCTCAGACGTTCAGCCATTCGGTGATGGAAACATAAATGATACGTTCCTCGTCACGTTAGAGAACGATAACATAAATAAAACCATCTTACAACGCATAAACGATTCAGTGTTCCCGGAACCCGATCTCGTGATGTTAAATATGTGCGCGGTTACCAACCACATTAAGGCACGGTTGGATCGTGAGGACAGAGAAAATGTACGGAGGTGGGATATCCCTGATATCTACCCGACCGCCGAGGGCCGGGAGTATTTCGTCGACGCGAATAAGTCGGTCTGGCGAACCTTGACTTATATCGAGGGCGCCCGGACTTTCAAGAAAATTCAAAATAGTTCGCACGCAACTGAGACCGGCTACGCGCTTGGTCGATTTCACGATCTCGTTAGCGACCTGGATATCGGAAAATTGCACGACACACTACCGGGGTTCCACGTTACTCCGGAGTATCTATCGGCATACGACGATATCGCAGGGAATGCTAAAAACTTACCGGCGTCACCTGAGCTATCGCATTGCCAAAGATTTGTAGAAGCACGAAGATCATTTGCACATATTCTGGAGGACGCCCGAGATCAGAACCTCCTCGTTTCCCGCCCGATTCATGGTGACCCGAAAGTCGATAACATTATGATCGACGACAACTCCGGAAAAGCGGTAAGTATTATTGATTTAGACACGGTTAAGCCGGGGTTAGTGCAATATGATATCGGCGACTGTTTGCGGTCGGGTTGCAATCCGGGTGGTGAGGACCCTGATGATTTAGGTACGGTCGTTTTTCAGACCGACTTTTGCAGGAGCATACTGAAAGGCTATTTAGGCGAGGCAAAAACGTTTCTCACCCCTGCCGACTACGACTATATCTACGAGTCCATACGCCTGATCGCATTCGAATTAGGCCTCCGATTTTTCTCAGACTACCTGCAGGGGAATATTTATTTCAAAGCAAGTGACGCCGAGCACAACCTTCGACGAGCGATGGTTCAATTTACCTTAACCGAGAGCATTGAGTCGCAATCTGATAAGATTCGGAAGATCATTAAGGAACTTAGGTAGAAGCAAATTCGAGAACAGAGTCGTTAAGAACTCTGTTTCTTCCTCAGTTAAGAAAATTCAGTGAAGTCGACGAAAAAGGGTTTTCGAAGAGTTCACTGATCTCCCCTTTTTCACTCTGTGCCTCCGTGGTAAAAGACACTTCGAACTTGTTCTTAATCATTCGAAAACTATTTCACCGAAGTCCTCTGGTCGATGAAAATTCAGTTCCTGCAGAGGCGCCCACGAGCCCCAATGCGGATGCGACGTTTTATCTCCGCACTTATAGAAATTCGCGCGCCAGGTCTGACCGCTCAGACCCCCTCCCCCAATTCCTCCAATAGTTTCTTCGAATAAGCTGATAGGAACCGCGTACTCAGTACTCCATTCAGTGGATTCAGTGAGTTCCGATAGGATCGGGCCCGAAAGCGAGTGGTAAATCTGGATCGTCTCCGCCAAGGACTTGGGAATATAGCTGAATCTCTTAAATCCACCTGGTGTTCGCGTCGGATCCTCGATATACGAACAGTGCAATGTCCCTCCGCAATTCATCTCAATATTGACATACCCTGCGTCAGACCGTGGTTGGACGAACCACTCGACGCAGCTGTCTTCGCATACCATGTCCTGAAACTCCTGATGGACACAGCGCACGTACCTATCTTCTACGCGGAAATGGACGTAAATCGTGTCGTCGTCATAAAGAAGTTTGACGTGGGTGACAGGCCGATGATCACTGCTTTGAGGGTAAAAATGTGAAATTCCAAGGGGCTCGGCGTGTGACCAAACCTGACCATCCCAATCGCCTTTTAATTCGGGTATCTCAGCTGTCTTACGTATTGTATATTGCATCAGTAAACTATAATCTCCAGAGTCTGCGAATCTTCCCAGGTTTGCGAGGAAGTTACAGCCGGTAGACATCTTTCATATGGCCGGCTTTAAGAACATCCATAAAAAAGGGAGGCGCGCTCAGAGCACGCCTCCCAAATTCTGAATAAAATCAAACAATTGTCGCCGAGCTTTTTAACCGCCATAGCCTATTACGCGACAGCAGTTCCAAAAATCTTCGGACATCGTTCTAAACTCCTATAAATCAATGATTTCCAGGCTACCCGGAAATTGGATCACTTGCGGTCTACTTCAGTTCGGCCGTGACGTGCTCCTGACGGAGTTTCACGATCGTGTTCTCCGGGATAAATCCGACGACGCTGCTGTTCGTATAGATCAAGCAGTTCTTGCCGATAAACGTTCCAGGGTTGGCCACCGAGTTGCAGCCCATTTGAGCTTTATCACCCAGTACCACACCAAATTTACGCATTCCGGAATCATAGGTCTCGCCGTCGTACCGTACCTTGACTGTATTGATCTTAGTTGGATCCGGGGTGATTTTTAAGTTAGATATTTTTACGCCGGCCCCCATATGCGCTTTGAACCCGAGGACACTGTCTCCGACATAATTGAAGTGCGGAACCTCCGCTTCAGGGCCGATGAGCGCGCATTTAATCTCGCAGCTATTACCGATCGTCGCCTTGGATGAAATCAGCGATAATTCGCGGAGATAGGCTCCGACACGCAACGTCACATTGTCACCCACGCAAACACTGCCCTTCGAAGCATCGATATGGGCGTTCGGCCCTATTTTCGAGCCTTTCCCGATGTACACAGCGTTACCGCCAGTGATAATGACAGTCCCAGGCCGAACCTCCGCGCCGTCGTCAATCGCGACAAGTCCGCCGTCGCCAATGATCGTAGCGCAACTGCATACTTTCGCTCCTGCGGCTTGTCGAACGTCGACATTTCCGACGACGTTAGCGGACGAATCACCCTTATCGACAGAACCGCATTTCGCGCGGGTAACATTATCAACCCCTGTTTTATCCTGTAAATTCTTAACGACCTCCCAAACAAAATCAGCGCCCTCAAATAGTTCGCGATATTCCATTTTATCCATGTCAAAATAATATTCAGCCTTCAAAACATCCGGTGCATTGCTCATTGGTCATCTTTTCCTTTTGATATGTTTCGATTATCTAAAGTTAATTGGTGCCTACTGCGGAAACTTTTATGCAGACATTGTATACCGAACGTCTTCAGGTTTTCGAAATATTGTCCGATATCCCTTGGGTAATGAATTTAAAGCCGTCCCAAAATTGTACTGCTTGCAGTATAGCACTGCGAAACAGTATTTTACCAGAGTAAGGTGAATCGGCAAGCTGATTCTTATGATTTTTGCTTTTAAAAGACTGTAAACAGTCCATTTTCTTGACAACCGAAAACTCAGCCGAAAGTGCTAACGATTTACTAGCGCTGGGTTCAATCTCACGATAAGATACGCGGAAAGTATCCCGACCGCATCGCAGACTAAGTCGAAGGGGTCGGCGCTACGATATGGCAATAATCCTTGGACAACTTCCGTAAACAAAGCGTAACTGAACGGAATCACCAGGTACTGAAAGGAAACGCGAATCCCCGCCCGTAGCGCCCGTAACCAAACTACGGTAAGAATCGCAAATAAGAATATATGGATAAACTTATCGATGTGAGCGTCGGACGGAATTCCCGGTGCCTGTGGTAACGGGAAAAATAATAATACGGATAGTATAAAAGAGTAAGTGTACGCAACGCGCGCCTCGCGTCGTCGCCACAATTGTCGCTGAATTTTCATGCGACTCAACCTCTATAATGTGGAAACTCGAACCCTTGATCCAAGGCACTTAGAATCAAACGATGAATAATGATTCAACAGAAATTTGGAACTACGAACGTAATACCAAAACGTTAAAGAAAGAAACGGTTCTCGGTGAACGATACATAAAGTGGGCATACCATCGTTCGGTTTCTTCATGGATTTCCGATTTCGCGTTTCGCTGGCCGCTTACTAGCAAACTCTACGGTGCGTACCTTAGTTCAGGGTTCTCTCGGCACAAGATTCAACCGGCGATCGAACAGTTGGAAATCGACGAATCCGAGTTTCTGGAGCCGACATCGTCCTTCGATTCGTTCAACGATTTTTTCATCCGCAAACTTAAGCCGGAATGCCGGCCGTTTAACCAGGATCCAAAGGTCCTGGTCTCCCCTGCGGATTGTCGAATACTGGCATATCAACGACTTGAATCCAGTACCCTGATTCCGGTAAAAGGGATCAAGTACACGATCGACGAGCTATTACAACAAAGCGCTGAAGAATTTAATAACGGCAGCTTACTCGTACTCCGTCTATGCCCGGCCGATTACCATCGCTTCCACTTCCCATGCGACGGGCGAATATCGGAGTCCAGAAGAATTAACGGGGTCTATCATTCGGTTAATCCTGTGGTTGTCGCATTGAACGTGAACGTTTTCTGCGAGAATAAACGTCAATACACAATGATCGAAAATCCGATTTTCGGTCGGTTTGCGATGGTCGAAGTCGGTGCCTGGGGCGTGGCCCGAATCGTCGATACATTCAAAGGTGACGAACCTAAGAAAATGGACGAGAAAGGATACTTCATGTTCGGCGGGTCAACCATCATACTGGTGTTTCAGGAAGACCGACTTCGGATATCCCCTGACCTCACTGAGAATAGCAGTTCCGGGTATGAAACGTTGGTGAAGGTGGGAGAGGAAATTGGGAAGATTGAAGACGGTTGCTAGTTTCTGGATGCTGGATGCCGAATGCGAGTTGCAATTCGTTGCGAATTTAGGATTTCGTGCTTTGAATTTGTAGAAATTGGTACCAGAGGAGGGATTCGAACCCTCACGCCCTTGCGGGCACTACGACCTGAACGTAGCGCGTCTGCCAGTTCCGCCACTCTGGTAACTGAACTACCCCGCCGCAGAGCAGACGGGGTATCGACTTTGGAAATAGTTTTGATATCGCGGTAAACCGCGGGGAATGAACCCCCACTATGTGGGTTCAATTCTATACTGCAAGCAGTACAATTTTTGAAAGACTTTTAACTTATCACCTAAGCGATTCCGAACGGTACTTTAAAAACCCAATGACAATCGGGATACAACTTCAACGGCTGAAACAATATTCGACGCGCACCGTTTTTACAAAACTGATTTCGCGCGATTAGTTCATACAGCCTTACAATTGTCTAATACTCCAACTCTTTAGCTCTATTGAGCGCCGGTGATATTAAACGCCTAGCTTAGGCAGCAGCGCCGTTGCAAAGCTCAGGACAAAGAAAAATCCGCACATATCGGTTATGGTCGTAAGAATAGGCGATGACGCGAGGGCGGGGTCCATTTTCCGATGGCTAAGCATCAAAGGAATCATCCCTCCCAGGCAGACGGCGAAAAGCGAATTCAGCGCAAGCGCCCCACCGACAACCATACCCAGGTAGATATTTCCCTTCCACGCCAGAGCTGCACCGCCTATCAATGCCCCTAAGACGATGCCGTTAATCAAGCCGACCCCGGCTTCCTTAGACAAAACCCTGAATAACTCGTGAGACTTAACCTGTCCCAAAGTTAATTCCCGGATACTGACGGCAACTGCCTGATTACCGGAGCATCCGCTCATATCAGATATTATCGGCAGAAACACCGCCAGTACAATCGCGGATTCAAGGGTATCCTGATAGAATGCAATTACGCTCGCAGCGATCATATTAAGCACGATATTCACGGACAACCAGGATAGGCGTCGAAAGGATCGCGAAAGTAATGGCATGCTGCGCAATTCTTCGCCACCAACGATACCCGAGAAGTTTAGGAACGCTCGATTGTCCGCTTCGTCAACAGCCTCAAGAACGGCCTTGCGGAGGACTACCCCAAGTATTTTTGCGTTCGAATCGGATACGGGAATTCCGATAAACCCAGAGTGATCGAAGATTGATTTCAGTTCGGTGAGACTCGCCGAAGCCGACACATGAACCGGGTCGGGAATCGCAAGCTCAGAAAGAGGAACATTCTTGCCGGACAAGAGTAATTGCCGTAACGGTAACACTCCAACGAGTTCATCTTGCTCGGATGTGATATACGTGTACTGGACTTCATAGTCCGAGTACTCTTTTCGGTTTTTTCTCAAATCCCTGATCACATCAGTCACCAACATTGACTCCCGATACACCAAGAATTCAGTAATCATCATTCCGCCTGCACTATTGACGGGGGATTGTAACAAGAGCCGAGCGTCTTCCGCCTCCTCCGGGTCCATTTCCTGAAGAATCTCTTCAGCGCGATCCACTTCAAGGTGGCCCAGTATATCGGCCTGTTCGTCACTCGCCATTTCATCAATAATAGCGGCGGCCTTTTCAGTGGGGAGATCCTCTATAAGATCGGCGGCTTGATCGTCGAAAATATCCTTCATCAAATCAGCTGCGTCCTCAGTCGTCAGCTGATCCAGAAGCGACGCGCGCACCCCATCGTCCAGCCTGGAAATCGCTAAGGATTTGTCAGCGCCGGACAATTCATCGATATACTCGCCGAGTTTCTCCGGGTCATTTTCCGCGATGAGCGTCGAGATAACGTCCCACGGCTCCGGATGTTCGATTTCACTCATTTATACACCTTTGAAACTTACGGAATCTCAGATTTTATTCCCTCGGAAATCTACCAAACCTTCACTATTATCTAGTTTTGAGCGAGTTACCCCGTGACCACGTTGATAGGCACGCGGAACGGGACTGCCTCACGTGGAGCACTCTCATTCCGAATTGCATGTATGAATTAATCATGCTAGAGGGAGCGCTGGAGGTCGTATCGTTAGGACTCGCGGGCTGAAATATCAGAGTGATACGGGTTCGTACGTGGCGGTTTCTTTGGAGTAAACCTTAATGGTGCCGTATATCTTGAGAAGATGGGCCATGATAAGACAGGTAACGCCGAACGGCACAGGCGCATCTTCGACGCGGATCCGAATCTCATCTCCGGGCGGCAGGGGAAGTTTATTGAGTTCCAGAAACGTCTGCGCTATCATCTCGTCCAATGGCGGCATCTCTACATCAGGTGTTTCGATATCTGGCATAAGACACTGAATCTCGATCGTGGGAACAACTTCGTCTTCCAGGACCGTAATGGATATAGTGACGCCCGATTGCGAGTCCAGTAGCGTCTGATCCATATCTCCGAATTCGATTCTGGTATCGTCGAAGTCGTTCGGTTTTCTATTGCTAAGGTCAGTCATGATATTGCCTTTTTTGATGGCGTCGTCGCCGAGCGCAACTCCCGCAAGCGGCCCCATTGTATAGTTCTAGCCTGATTAATTCACGAGATTCGTCGTGATATCACTTAACTCGTTCATAATAAGACGGTTGGAGAAGACGCCACGGTGAATGTGAATTTTCATTCACTAAGATGTGAAGTCAAGCCAATCGGTTTATTTGAGCAGAGATTAGGGCTCGCAGCAGAATATTGGTGAATAATTCAGGCTAGACAGCTGGTCTTAGCGAACGGGGCAACCCCGTTTTCGGTCTGGACGGTCGTATTATATTCGTTGTTAAATTACAGTTCAATGGAGATTCACTTAAATCACGATAATTCGTGCTGATCCTGGGGATTACCGAATCATTGACATGATTCGGTGCCGCCGCAGAATATTAGACTGCAAGCTTACCTGCAGTGTCAGCAGCTATTTTTCGTCGTACTGAATCGGGTCTAGATAATAGTAAGGAAATAAGGCGTCGTGAATAATTCATCCGAGAGTAAATCATCGGGAGTACTGAAAATTTATATTTTAGTTGCCTGTATCGTGGTGGTCGTCGTATTAGGCCATCAATTCCAAGCGCAGGCACGACTCCAGGATCTACTCGCGTGGATACAGGAAAAAGGCGCATGGGGACCGGCGATTTTCGTTACGGCCTATATTCTCTCGTGCGTTCTATCCATTCCTGGTTCCATCCTATCTCTTGGTGCGGGAGCGATTTTCGGGGTCGTGCTGGGGTCGATATACGTTTCTATAGGGTCGACGCTTGGCGCGACCGCCGCCTTTCTTATCGGCCGATATTTCGCTCGCGACGCCGTTGCGAGAAAGATTCAGGGCAACGAAAATTTCGCACGTATCGATGAAGCAGTCGCGGAAGAAGGATGGAAGATCGTCGGATTAATTCGTTTATCGCCGATGTTCCCGTTTAATCTCCTGAATTACGCCTTCGGGTTGACGAGAGTCTCGCTCCGGGACTATTTCTTCGCATCGTGGATAGCGATGATGCCGGGAACGGTTATGTATGTCTATATAGGGTCGACGATTTCTAACCTGGCGGCGCTCGGCCAAGACGGGCGCACGCGTTCCGCGGCTGAGTGGGTATTATATTCCGTCGGGTTAGTCGCAACGATTGGCGTTTCGGTATATGTCACGCGAATCGCGAAGCGAGCGCTCTCGAATAAGATTCAGTAAACCGGAGTACCGTTCATTCCTTCGATTAGTATCCCTCCCCGTGGCCCCCAGTCGCCTCATCGGCACTTGAATCTTCGACCGCTTACAGTCGAAATTCCGTCGAATTACTGGTATTCGGCTTGAACATAGTCCTGTGACATCATTTATTCCCGATAGCCCCGTGATCTTCAAAACTTTTACGGGCCGGGAGTCAGAACAGATACCGCAAGCGCTATAATTTTCGGTCCGGATTACCCGAGACTCTCGCTTATGCCGAGACGACTTCAAAATGGTTGCGCAATAGATTCCGAACGATATTTCGAAAATCCGAAGCCAATCAGTATAGAACAGCCACCGAAATAGCCTTTCGAATGGGGCTTAATTCTAACTTTTTTATCTTGTCTCCTATATTTGAGAAAGGCTGCTAAGACTTTTTTCAATCACCTCTAATACGGACATCGTCAATGAAAAAAGTTCCGCTGGATATGATACATACTCAGGCAGGAGCGCGAATGGCTCCCTTCGGCGGGTGGAAAATGCCGATTCAGTACAATTCAGGTATTCTCGAGGAACACCGGCATACCCGCGAGCAGGTCTCTATTTTCGATTGCAGTCATATGGGACAGTTTCGGGTTCGAGGGCGAAAGGCCGCGCAGGATCTGGATAACTTGTTCCCGCGACGCGCAAGTACACAGAAAAATAATAGCTGCCGCTATAATTTCCTACTGACGAGCCACGGCACGATATGTGATGACCTCATCATTTATCGAGTTAGCGACGATGAATTCTATATCGTTGTAAACGCGGGAACTATCGACAGTGACGCCGAGTATATTCGCTCTCATCTTTCTCCCACAACCAAATTGTCCGACGAATCGCGCGATACCGCTAAACTGGACGTGCAAGGGCCTAGATCGGGCGACGTGATAATAAAGTCCGGTGTTCCTGCAGACAAAATCCCCAGGTACTTCAACTTCATCCACCACGAGATATGTGGGGTCCAGTGTATTGTCAGCCGAACGGGTTATACCGGCGAGCTCGGATTTGAAATCTATTTTGACGCGACGGCAGCGGAGAAACTGTGGAACTATTTTACGGGGCAAACCGAAGTAAAGCCCGCGGGACTCGGGGCGCGAGACACGCTGCGTCTGGAGATGGGCTATCCACTTTACGGCCATGAACTGAATAGAGACACTACCCCCGTTGAAGCAGGATTCGGGAGTCTATTGAATTTGGACCATAATTTTGTTGGAAGAGATGCGCAATTAGTGACACCTTCGAAAAATCTTGTCGCCATTCAATTTACGGACCGCCGAGCTGCGCGCGAGGGAGCCCAGATCCTGGATAATGCTGGTAATCATATCGGAAAAGTTACGTCCGGTTCGTTTTCTCCATCGCTCGGATGCGCGATTGCCATGGGTTACGTACAGAACGGGCTCGACAAAGTAGGCAACACAGTCGAAGTGTCCGCAGGAACCAAGCACATCACGGGCAGAATCGTGTCAGTCCCATTCTACAAAAACGGTACCTGTAGACAGTGAGAAGTTAGAGCCGAGCCCCCCGCCGGCGGTTATACAGACGTGAGCGCGCAACCGTCAACTTAGGAGGTAGGAGACAGACGTTTAGAAGTATAGAAGATCGAAGACAAGAAGGACGAGGTCAGTTGCTTCCGCCTTCGCCTAAGGGGTTGCAGTTCATAAGTTCACTGCCGTCTCGGTCACGGCGCGGCAAGGGATGCTGGATATTGGCGACTGTTTCGTATTCGCACTGACTTATTGTCTTTTTTTCGAAATTCGAAATTCGTGTTTCGAATTTATTTTTCAACGCGTGTCGCAGACTCAAGGACGATTCTCTACCGTAAAAGTACACAGTTTTGTGAAGAACCTGAAAATTTTGACAAACCTTGAAAAAGAAGCACTTGACAACATGATATTCAACGTTTAATGGTCACCCTTGAAATGACATAGCATATTCGTGATTTCGCCACTAAATGGTTTTACACGGCCCCGATCTCTCCGCATAAGCGAGAGTCTCAGACATTCCGATAGGGATTAAGAAACAAGCAGTCCAACGCTCGAGCGGCTTAGAGTTAGTCACCAAGTGATTCCGAACGATATTTCGAAACCCCGACGGCGATAATCGCGAAAAAGGAGTCTAAATGAAAAAATTTACAGAAGAGCATGAATGGGTCGAAGTTAATGGTGAATTAGCGACGATCGGTATTACCTCGCACGCGGCTCAGGAACTAGGTGATATGACATTCGTGGAACTTCCCGATGTCGGCACGGAATTCGCTCAAGGCGACGTTTTAAGCGTGGTCGAGTCGGTGAAAGCGGCTTCGGATGTTTACAGCCCGCTGTCAGGCACAGTAAGGGAATCGAATAGCAAGCTCGAGGAGAATCCCGAGATTATAAACGCTTCGCCTGAGGAGGATGGCTGGATTTGTAAACTTAGCAATTTTAACCCGGATGAACTAATTCCCCTGATGACGGAAGGGGAGTACGCGGACTTTATTGTGTGACCCTGCTGTCGTTCGTGGACGAAAGTTGGGCTGTAAAAGACTTCGTTTCCAAGAAGGTATACTGCAAGCAGTACAATTTTTTGGACAACTTTGAGATTATCAGCCATGTGATTTCGAACAATATTTCGAAAACCTGAAGACGTTTGGTATACATGATTCGCATAGCTCAGCCGCACAAAGAGTGTAACGCTCATCTGATATACGGGGTCGCTAAGGAAGTAACATGCCGTATATAGCAAATACAGACAGCGATAGAACGCAGATGTTCGAGACGATCGGCGTGGATGACATGGATCATCTGTGGCGCGACGCTGGTGTCACGGGCGACAAACCGGAGCTTTCAGGAATCCCGGAAGGCAGGTCGGAATACGAAGTTACGCGGTATCTGGCCGGACTCGCTAAGCGCAATGCGAGTGACTTGGTCGTCTTTCTGGGCAGCGGTTTTTACGACCATTTCATACCTTCTGCAGTAGCCGAAATAACGGGCAGAAACGAGTTTTACACGTCGTACACGCCGTATCAGCCTGAGGCGTCTCAGGGAACTTTACAGGCGATGTATGAATATCAGTCGTCGATCTGTCGGCTCACGGCGATGGAGGTTTCCAACGCTTCGTTATATGACGGTGGCACCGCGCTGTTCGAGGCGATGATGATGGGAATCCGAATCACCCGCCGACGAAAAACGATATTAGCGGGAACGGTCTCGCCGATCTATAAGGAAATGATAAAGTGCTATACTTCGAATCTGGATATAGAACTTGTTATATCGAATTCTCCTACGGACGGAACGGAGACCGACATCGACGAACTCAAGTCGATGCTCGACGATGATACGGCGTGTGTCCTGGTGCAATACCCAAATGTATTCGGCACAATCGATCAATGGCAGGACTTCAACGAGTACGCACACGACCGAAAAATCATCACGGTGTGTTCAACTTACCCGATCGCCCTCTCACTTCTTGAGCCGCCTGGCTCTCTTGATTTCGATATCGTAACAGGTGAAGGCCAGTGCCTCGGAATAAATTTGTCATTCGGCGGCCCGTACTTGGGATTTATGGCGACGCGATCGAAGTACATGCGCAAGATGCCTGGGCGAATCGTCGGAAGAACAGTAGACAATCAGGGGCGGCCCGGATACGTGTTAACAATACAAACACGGGAACAACATATCAGACGCGCCGCTGCGACTTCGAATATCTGCACGAACCAGGGTCTCTGCGCACTGGCAGCGGTTACCTACCTTTCCTGTATCGGGAAGAATGGATTCGTTGAACTCGGCGAACTTTGCGCGGCGAAGGCGTGCTACGCGAGAGAGCAGTTGCTGCAGATTCCAGGCGTAGCGGATGTAAATCAGTCGGCGTTCTTCAACGAATTCGTGGTACGACTTTCCGCGGACGCTGCTGAAGTGGCAGGTCTCATGATAGAAAAAGGGTTCGCCGCCGGGTTTCCATTGGGCCGGTATTTTCCGGAGCGGAAAAATGATCTTCTAATCGCGGTCACCGAGAAACGAACCCGAGAAGAGATCCGCGCATTCGCGGTTGCTCTGGAAGCCGTGCTAAGCCTGTTGTAAAACGGTCCTCTGAATCTTTTTCATTTTGACACACTGAAGTGTGAACTCCAACGGGCGCTATTCGCATACCAAAAAATCAGTGTTGTTAAGGTCCCCCCGTTGGAGTTCACGCTTCAGCGTGTCTTAACCTGAGTTTCGTCACGTATTAACCGGGCCGGCACGGCCCGGACGGTTGCTCCTGTGAAACTTAACTTGTATCGAACGTTATCATATATTGAAAATCGCGCAGGCCCGGATGGTGAAAGAATGTTCTGTAGTCTCCTGTACGGGGTCCCCGTCATTGACGGCGCCACCAATGTATTAATCACGGACATCCGGACCAAGCTCCCTTTCGGGCTTATTAGCACCATTGCATCATCGGCCTACACTGCCTGTGCGATATTGATTTTAAGTTTCCTGTTATATTAACAGACCCGGCAGAGCGGGTCGGTTCGGGGCTCCTCTGAAACTTGGCGGAAATCTTCGGCATTCTGAGCCCGTTTCGTATTGTAAAATGTGAGTTAAAAAGGATACCCACTGGTGGGCTCCTCTGAATTTTAGAATCACCTAATCTTGAATATCGATTATGAAAAATACGACCGAAATGGATAGGCTAATATTCGAAAAGGGCCGTGCTGGTCGGCACGGAATACCGTTACCCGCGATGGATGTCCCGAGTACGTGCAGTATCCCCGGGAAACTGAGAAGAAAGAATCCTGCAAAACTACCGGAAGTATCGGAATCCGAAATTGTACGGCACTACGTGAATTTAAGTCGCAAGAACGTCGCAGTGGACACGTGTTTCTACCCGCTGGGTTCATGTACGATGAAGTATAATCCGAAACTTCATGAGCGAATCGCCAGCCTCCCCGGATTCGCCGATCTTCACCCATTATTACCGCAGTTGCGACAAGGCGGGGCGCTAACTCAGGGGGCGCTCGCAGTCCTTTACGAAACGGAAATGTTGCTCTGTGAAATTCTCGGGTTCGCCAACTTTACGATGCAGCCGTTGGCAGGGTCACACGGCGAACTCACCGGGATAATGATGATCGCGGCTTATCATAAAAGTAGATCCGACAAACGTCAGGTTATGCTAATTCCGGACGCGGCTCATGGTACAAATCCCGCGAGCGCGGCCATGGCGGGATTTACAATTCTCGAATTGCCGACTGATGAGCACGGCAATGTCGATATCGATCACCTTAAGGCCAACCTGAACGACAATACCGCCGGCATAATGCTGACCTGCCCGAGCACGCTCGGACTTTTTGATCCCAAGGTAAAAGAGATTTGTGACCTCGTCCATCAAGCAGGTGGATTGTGTTATTGCGATGGTGCCAATCTCAATGCAATACTCGGGCGTCTGCGGCCCGGGGACCTGGGTTTCGATACGATGCACGTAAACCTTCATAAAACGTTTTCTACGCCTCACGGCGGCGGCGGGCCCGGCTCGGGAGTGGTCGGGGTGAACGAAAAGCTGAGCCCCTTTCTGCCGATTTCGCGGGTGGGTAAGCGACAGGACGGCAGTTATTTCCTCGACTACGTTCATGACGAGAGTATTGGATACATTGCGCCGTTCTATGGGAGTTTCGGGATTATTCTTCGTGCATATGCCTTCATTCTTTCGCTAGGCAGAAACGGACTTGTCAGGATTGGCGAAAACGCAGTCATTAACGCTAATTATGTCCGAACCCGACTGAAGCCGTACTTCGATATACCCTACGATCGCGTCTGTATGCACGAGTGTGTACTGTCGGCAAAACGTTATAGCACCAGTAATATCCACGCCCTGGACATTAGCAAGGCAATCCTCGATCGAGGCTTTCATCCACCTACGATGTACTTCCCGCTGATCGTCCCGGAAGCGCTGATGATCGAGCCGACAGAGACCGAATCGAAAGAAACGCTTGACGCATTTGTCGATGCCATTATAGATATAGTAAAAAAAATCGAAGATTCCCCTGATGAGATACGCCAGTGCCCGCAAAACTACCCGGTCGGTCGGTTGGATGAGACTCTGGCAGCAAGATCCCCCGATTTGGCAAGCTTGCAGTAAGTAGTGACTCGTTACTATACCGAACGTCTTCAGGTTTTCGTCCGGATTACCAGTCCCGCATAAGCGCGGATCCGATAGTGCGGGAAGAGTCTCGGCCGTCCGGACCGAAAATTGTACTGCTTGTTGACAAATCCCGATTCCGAATAAAATCGCGGGCAGTATAGTTCAGGCGTTTCGATGACAAGCGGGCGATCGATATAACCAACCACAACTTCAATTAACGCTTCCTCCCAAATCATGGTGCGATGTAGACGATGGAAAGTTGCCGATCTAGATATTGGGCGGATATCGGAAATTGTAAGGAAGTGCGATATATCGAAGCCCATCGCGACGATCCTTTCCGGCCGCAACCTTGAAGTCTCAGAAATCGCGCAGTTTCTGAAGCCCCGCCTGAAAGATCTATCCGACCCGTTCATATTTCCAGGTATGAAAACTGCCTGCGAGCGACTGTGGGCAGCGGTATCGTGCAACGAACGAATTTTAATATTCGGGGATTACGATACCGATGGCGTAACATCAACGGCATTGCTGAACTGGGTGCTTACGAAGAACGGAGCCCGGGTAGATTGTTTTCTACCGAATCGTTTGGATGACGGTTACGGATTGACACCGGAGACGGTCGAGAAATCCGTCGATGGGCACAAGCTAATCGTTACAGTCGATTGTGGAATTTCGAGTTACCAGGCAACTGAGACTGCAAAGGAGAAAGGTGTTGATGTTATTATCACCGACCATCATACTCCCGGCGAACGAGTGCCCGATGCAATAGCGGTGATCAACCCCAAACTATACCCGGAAATGGCGGCTTCTCAGAACCTCGCTGGCGTTGGTGTGGCCTTCAAATTGTGTCATGCGTTTGTCAAGTATGGTAGAGAAAACGGGCTTGGCGGCATAGCAACGGACCTGCGGGAAGGATTGGATCTGGTCGCATTAGGAACGGTGGCCGACATTGTCCCGTTGCTGGGAGAGAACCGGTGTATGGTCAAGCACGGCATGAAATCACTGGCGGCACAGGAGCGGCCGGGGATTCACGCTCTATCCGATATCGCAGGCATTCGCGGAGTTTTGCGGACAGGCGATATTTCATTCAGACTGGCCCCGAGATTAAACGCCGCCGGACGTATGGACAATGCTGTAGAAGCGTTGAACCTGTTGCAGGCCGATTCCCTGAACGAAGCTTACGTGACGGCGAAGAAATTGGACGCACTAAACCGCCAACGACAAACCTGCGAAGAACAGATTCTCAAAGCAGCGAAGGACCAGGTCAGCGAAGTCGCCTTGAAGGCAAGATACTCAATTGTAGTGAGCGGCGCGGGGTGGCACCTTGGCGTATTAGGAATCGTCGCCGCGAAGTTGGCAGCCGAGTACGGTCGGCCCACGATTGTGTTAAGCGTAACCGACGACAACGAGGCAAAGGGCTCAGGCCGAAGCGTCCCAGGGGTTGATCTCGTTCGTGCATTAACGGCATGCAATACGCTGCTAGATAAATTTGGGGGCCACCCAATGGCCGCAGGACTCAAATTGCCTTCTGACAATATCAACCCGTTTATCGCGGAATTTGAGGCGTCGGTCCAGGAGATTTGCGCCGACATTGGCGACCTTGAACCACCTCTCAATATCGACGGGGATATGCAATTGGGTGAGTTGGACAATTCCTTTTTCGGGGAGTTGGAGTTAATACAACCGTTCGGATGCGGGAATCCGGCACCAGTTTTTCGTCTATCCAACATACACGGTACTCGCATCGCTGAAGCCGGGGAAAAACATACCAGAGGTCTATTGAACGATGACCGCGGAAATTCATTACCCTTCATCGCGTTCGGAAGGACACCAACTGAACTGCCGGAGCCACCCTGGGAGATCGCCGGAATACCGGAGATAAACGATTTCAACGGTCGACGTACGCAGCAGATTCAAGTAAAAGATTTGAGGCACATGTAATGAACGCTCAATTGAATGCATTGCAGAAAGCAATCGACTACCACTTCAAGGATGAGAAACTCCTCCTCGAAGCCCTAACGCACCCTTCGTATAACGCGGAGAATAAGGAAAGTGACGGAGATAATCAGCGACTGGAGTATTTGGGCGACGCGGTCCTCGAGCTGGCAATCACGAAGCGACTTTATATTTCGTATCCAGCGCTTCCCGAAGGCGAATTAACGAAAATCCGCGCGGTCCTGTCGAAAGAATCAACCTTCGCACAATTCGCGCGGATGATCGAATTAGGAGATTTCATACGTCTGGGGCATGGCGAGAAGATAAACAAAGGTTTCAAGCGTGACTCTACCTTATGTGATGCGTTCGAGGCGCTGATAGGGGCGATCTACCTCGATAACGATTGCCGAATCGAGGGAACAGAGGGGCTGATCAATAAGTTAATAGAAGACGCGTTCGAAGGCGTCGAATTGAGTAGCACAATCCGGGGAGACAACCCTAAAGGCGCGCTGCAGGAATGGTCGCAAAAACGGTTAAAGGAAATACCGGTATACGAGATTATCGACGTGTCCGGCCCGGGCCATTGCCAAACGTTTACGGTCGGCGTCTACTTTCAAGAACAGTGTTACGGTGTGGGAAAAGCTGGAAAACGTCAAGCCGCTGAAGAAGGCGCAGCGAAGATTGCACTTAATAAATTGAAGTCGGGCGATAAACCGTCCACTGACGAATAGGGAAGGACAAGAGATACTGCGAGCAGTTACCATCCTGCAACCAGCATCTGGTATCGATTGTCACGCCGTAGCCGATACCTGTAAAGGGCAAGACGGCAGTGAACTTGTGAACTGCAACCCCTTCGGCGAAGGCGGAAGCAACTGACCTCTTCCTTCTTGTCTGCTATCGTCTTTCTCCCGATACGGACTGCAAAAGGACCATTTTCCGGTTATCTTAAAGAATTGTCGCTCGAATAGTATGAGTTCCAACCCGAAGTACTTAAGTGACGTTGAACTCTCGGAAGTCCTCGAAAATCTGTTATAGCCCGGACGGGAATTATGTCGCTGGGACGCCGCACTAGACACCTTTAAAGGGCGAAACCGACACAAAACGGATGAGTTTTGTGCGGCTCTGCCTTAAAAATGTTGATACTGGATGCCTGATTCTGGAGATTAGCTGGACGCTGCTTTCTTTATCCGGCATCTAGCAACCAGTAT
>JAJFLP010000020.1 GCA_021772635.1 Verrucomicrobiota bacterium
GGGTTGCGGCGGATGACGGGCATCTTTCGACCCGGATCGGTAAGTCAATAGCTCCAAGCTATTAACGTAACCGATCCCGGCCGAAACCTGACCGACATGCGCTCCCAATGCGGGCCGCGCTACCTTTTCGAACAGGGTCTAGTTAAACAGTGCGTGACTACTCATCAAACTGTCGACATCAGCTCGGTCAACATGTCGTATGGATATATTGACGAGTGCCCGTCGCTCCAGGAAACTGATACAGCGTAGTTACCCATCGGCGTTACCTGTTCTGCAGCAATATCATCAGGTATGGCGGCGCTTTCAACAATTTGTTCGCCGGTCATTTCGTTGATACAGCCTGCACATCGGCATGCGAGTCGCAGTGTTGACGAGTCGATATACGCAATCTCACTATCTCCAGCACGGTAGCTAATCCGATTTTCGGATGCTAACGAAACTTCCGGCTGCCTTTCCTCGCTGTAGGCAATTTTACTTACTTCCCTAATAACCGAGTCCGTAATATCCTTGTAAATCTTCGTGATAGGACTGTCGGGTTTCTCAATAACATAGGGAATACCCGCATCGCTTATATTTGAAATATCGGCGTCTATCGGTAGCGAAAAAGCATTACTGAACCCGAATTGCTCGACTAATTTACGCATCGATCCGGTGCCGAATACATTATGCCTCTTGTCACATTCGTCACAGATAAAGTAGCTCATATTTTCTATCACAGCGATGGTTGGCACCTTTAATTTATCAAACATCTGAATTCCTTTGACAACGTCCACGAAACTAAGTTGCTGCGGAGTCGTAACTATTACGGCAGCAGTCATCGGAATCAGCTGAGACAACGTCAGTTGCGTGTCCCCGGTACCGGGCGGCATATCGATCACCAGGTAGTCCAGTTCTCCCCAATCCGTCCCTGTCAGTAGTTGATTAATAACCTGAGTTACCATCGGCCCGCGCATAATAGCGGGCCCGCCACCCGTATTTGCACTGGCGTATGCAAATGACATCAACTTCACACCCTGGTACTCGACCGGGATTATCAGTTGATTCTTCTGATATAGACCGTTGAACTCGACGTCGATTAACGTGGGTAAACTAGGTCCATACACATCCGCGTCAAAAATACCGACGGTCGCCCCTTTCTCGGCAAGGGAAAAAGCCAGATTCACCGCTGTCGTTGACTTTCCAACACCACCTTTGCAACTCGCGACGCCAATTATGAATCGTACGTCGGCTAGGCCTTTTCCTGCATTCGTTAACGCTGATTTAGCACGGCTACTCTTTAACGCGACGGTTACGCGGGTTACCCAAGGCAGTTCTAATAGAACTTTCTCACAGTCAGCGCGAAACTGCTCCTTCACCGGACACGCCGGAGTTGTCAACTCAAGGTCAAAAGCGACACTTCCCTCGTCGTTGATCTCCAGTTTTTTTATGAAACCAAGAGATACGATATCCTGGTTCAAATCAGGATCGATTATTGACTTCAATTGATTTAATATTTCGTCTTTTCTATCCATTGATCTGATTCATAAGTCCGCTGTCCAGTGGAGAATCACAATTTAAACATCGGAGGCGCACTCTCTCCGCGTGAGCGGGGCCCGACCATACCGACCGCGCCAGTGAAAGTGCGCCTCTAAATTTCGACTCTATAAGTTGCTAACTCCAAATCCAGCGAACTTTCGTTGGATTTTCTTCGTAATCGTAATCCTTTTCCAAATCTCACCTCGAGAAACCAGTAAGATTACGAATCGGTATGTTCGCTTATTTTGAGCCTAGCCTGATCTATGCATAAAGTTTCTATTGCAGTTGAGACGAAAACTCTTTCGCTTTCTCGTGAAGCCCCATTGATATCGCTTCATCGTAGCTGGCAGTTCCTTTCACTTTAGCGTAGTCACGAACGTCCTGGGAGATCTTCATCGAACAAAAACGCGGGCCGCACATGGAACAAAAATGCGCCACCTTCGAAGATTCCTTCGGGAGAGTCTCATCATGATACTCACGTGCTCGGTCCGGGTCGAGGGAAAGATTAAACTGGTCATGCCATCGAAACTCGAATCTGGCCTTGGAGACGGCATTGTCGCGCACCTGTGCCGCCGGATGCCCTTTCGCAAGGTCCGCAGCATGCGCGGCGATTTTATACGCGATTACCCCTTCGCGTACGTCCTCTTTGTTCGGTAACCCGAGATGCTCCTTCGGCGTTACATAACAAAGCATTGCACATCCGTACCAACCTATCATTGCAGCTCCGATTGCCGACGTGATATGATCGTACCCCGGCGCGATATCCGTCGTTAACGGTCCAAGCGTATAAAACGGCGCCTCATGACACGCGTCGAGTTCTTTCTCCATATTAACTTTTATCAACTGCATCGGGACGTGTCCGGGCCCTTCGATCATAACCTGAACATCATGTTCCCAAGCTACTTTCGTGAGTTCTCCCAGCGTTTTCAGCTCTGCGAACTGCGCCTGATCATTTGCGTCAGCGATCGATCCCGGCCTTAGCCCGTCGCCAAGCGAGAATGACACATCATAGGCACGCATGATCTCACAGATTTCCGAAAAATGCGTATAGAGGAAATTCTCTTTATGGTGCGTAAGACACCATTTCGCGAGAATCGCCCCGCCCCGCGACACAATCCCGGTGACGCGTTCAGCAGTCAATGGGATGTAGCGCAACAGAACACCGGCGTGAATGGTGAAGTAATCGACCCCCTGTTCTGCTTGTTCGATCAGCGTATCCCGATATATATCCCATGTCAACTCAGCGGGATCGCCGTTTACTTTCTCGAGTGCCTGATAAATCGGAACGGTGCCAACAGGAACCGGACAATTCCGGATAATCCATTCCCGAGTCTCGTGAATGTTTTTACCGGTTGACAGATCCATCAAGGTATCGGCACCCCACCGCGTTGCCCATGTCATTTTCTCGACTTCTTCTTCGATCGAGGATGTGACCGCGGAATTACCGATATTCGCGTTTATCTTAACGAGAAAATTGCGGCCGATAATCATCGGTTCCGATTCCGGATGATTGACGTTCGCCGGTATGATCGCGCGGCCGACAGCGATTTCGTTTCGTACAAACTCAGGCGTAATCTCCTCAGGAATCGCGGCGCCGAAATCCTCGCCCGCATGCCGAAATCTAAGCCCTTGGTCGCGGACCGCATCAAGTCGTTGGTTCTCCCGGATCGCGACGAATTCCATCTCCGGAGTAATGATCCCTTTACGGGCATAATGCATTTGCGTGACGGTTTTACCTGCCCGTGCACAACGCAACGGATGCGAAGCTGAGAACTCCATGCTATTAGAGGTCGCGTCGTGTTCTATAGAACGACTGAACCTGGAAGAATGATTGGGCAGAAGCTCAGTGTCTTCCCGTTCTTCAATCCAGCCTTCACGCAGACGAGGTATTCCTTGACGCACGTCGACAGTCACCGCCGGATCCGTGTAAGGTCCAGACGTATCATACACCGCCAACGGCGGGTTCGCGCCAGAGTTAAATTCGGCTGGACTGTCTGCTAGCGAGATTTCCCGCATCGGCACTCTTAGATCAGGCCGACTTCCATCGACATAGATCTTTTTCGAGTTCAGAAACTGTTTAGGCGTGTGCAGTGTGTCAGTCAAGCACTCGGTTGATTCAATTTTATCAGTTGCGGCTGTCATGAATGATGGAATTGTTTCCGTCTCAAGTCTAAATTGCGTTGGTCCCGCATAAAGGCGAATTACTGTTCGGAACCTCTTCTCGGATTAATTCTACTCGCCATCCAAAAATTGGACTGCTTGCAGTCTAAGTTGGATTTCAAATATTAGCAAGAGTTCGGAACTGGATAAAAACGTTTTTTTCTTTCTGAGCAGGCTAGCCGGATTAAGTCGTGCGATTCGTCGCGAGAGCGCTTAACTCGCTCATAATACTTCGATTAGAGAATACTTGACGGCGAAAGTGAATATTCATTCACTGAGATGTAAAGTTGAGCTAATCGGCTTATTTGAGCAGAGATTAGCGTTTGTAGCAGAATACTGATGAATTATTCACGCTAGGAGTCTGTCGGACTTTAGGGATCGTAGCGAGAAAATAGATAAATTGAGCCCATTTTTTCCCGAAATAAGGCGAATATTGGACATATTCAACGAAATGTCGGGAGAAAATGAGATAATTTGGCATTTTCGCAGTCGCGTCGGCTAAAGTCCGACAGACTGCTAGGAGCAGTCGAATATTCGAAGGACGTGGGTTTCGGGTCGTAGGTTATTTATTGAATATTACGTCTTGAGTCCGTTACTATTCGGGTGTCAGGAACAAGAATGTCATGGATAACAACTTGACAGCTCTGGTTCCACCAACGAATTTACCCCGTCGCGATCGTGGCGGTCCGAATACGAAACACCTACCAATTGTAATACAAATTAATTGGGGCATTAGCTCAGTTGGCTAGAGCGCCACACTGGCAGTGTGGAAGTCATCGGTTCGAGTCCGATATGCTCCACCATTCTATTCGTAAAACGCTAAAATATTTCGCCGCGCGTTTTCCGCTAAAGCCCCGCTCTCCAGGCTTCGTGTAGTTTAGCAGATATGTCTCGCTCGGGTTCAATCACGTCGGGAAGTAATCGTAGAATTATACCGCAAGCGGCACAATTTTTGGTCCGTATGGACGGACTCTGCTCGTGCGGTCCGCATGAGCGGACTCCGAGAATACGGAGAGACAACTTCAAAATGTTTGAGTAAGAGACTCCGAGCAATTTTCTTACCGGGCATAGTCACACAGACGACGCCTGGTCGAAAACTCCGCGATTGTTTGGTATAATTGATTATGACGATTCAAAGTATGACGGTACAAGCGAGGCTAATTCGGTGATTACGAATTTTCAATGATATTGTCCATATTCATCAATGCGCTAAATTTTCTCGGAAAATAATGGGTTTCCGCGGACGCGGACTTAACAAATAAAGCGTCGGGATAGGCAAATTTTTGAAAAGTCGTCGATTCCCGACTAAAATATAGACAGCGAATATGTACTTTACTGTCAGGGGTTCGGGGAGTATCACTTAGAGTCGTTTGAATAATTAATTCTAAGCCGTTCCCAAAAATGCACTTCCTGCAGTTCATAATATCAATCACGGGCTGGAACGAGAACCATGACCGACAGCGATTTAGAATACGAACATATACTTAAATTAGGCGGCCTCCTTTCAGACGGAGCGCCTGTCGACGAAACGAGTTCGCCTATGGCGGAGTTAACGGACGATGATCACCGCTCCGAACTACGGCGACGGCAATCGCACGGATATGCGGAACTTCGAGACAAAGTCGCATCTTTGCTGTTAGAGTATGAAATCAATCCCGAGGGTCTCAGCGACGATGAATATATAAAATTGGTCGACGACTGCCGCCAATCTCTCGTCGAAACCCGTTCTTATGTCCACGATCTGTCCGAAAGCGACACGGTTATAGTGAAGGATATAATCGCGAACAGTCAGATCACAGACCTCATCAAGCGGTTAGATAAATTCAAGAAATCGATCAGAACCGTTGAGAGAAGAATACCACCAAGAACCTACTCCGATCAAGCACGTTCATCCGATAACGATGAGGTCGCTAGAATCCGAAACGCAAAGTTAGTAAAGGTTATTTACGAGACCAAGTATATTTACGCGGATATTCTAATTTCCTTTGCACAGGCAGATAGCAAAGTTGATCAACGTGAGAGGGATTTACTTGACGATATATTTTCTAATATGAACCTTGATTTGAATATTCTCAGAAAGATGTGGCTGACCCCGCGGACGGTTGAAATTCTCACGGCGATCCTTGAGAATATAACCGACCAGGTATTCAAGTGCTGTCTTCTGAAGGACCTTTACCTAGTCGCTTACGTGGACGATTCATTCGTAACAGAAGAAATGTTCTTCATTGACCGCCTGAAGACCGCAGCTAATCTCGGACGAGAACTGGATACCACGATTCACAAATGGGCGGCACATGCCGTCAAAGCGAATAATAATCCAAAAATCCTATTCAGTGAACTCATAGCCGATGCCGGCGTAGTCCGAAAATAGACTTCAAGCACCCCCTATTTGTCGAACAAGCGTCGTTCTGCTTGGTCATACAGGTCCCCTACCGTAACAAACTTTCCCTAAAGCGCGAAATTCTGGCGTTAAGAAACTCGCCACCGATCCGTATAACCGAATGTGGTTTTGGACTTCGGCAACTGTAGTTTTTGAGAATTCGGACTTCGCGTTTCAGTTATTCGACCTTTTCGAACAGCGTCTATCTGAAACACGCCACAGTCCATAGCCAGCACCACCCGAAAGTCCGCTCGAGCACCATTTACTGACAACTAAGTTTACACTTCGCTGGGAATCTGAATTTTATAAAAAGCGCACTTTATATATATAAACCACTCATAAGGAGTACGTTACTGCGCCTCGCATAGGTAAATGGCCCCAATACTGCTAGAAATAAAAAGGCCCGCCGCCCCTAAATTCTCTTTTCATCCGCGTTTTTAGGAAAACCACTGACATAACCATTAGCTTCAGCAGTTTTGCAGGAATTATCCTACACAAATTCGAGAAGAATTTCGACAGGATACCGATCCTTTTCGAGTAGAAAATTGATGTTTTTCGGGTACATTATTTGTATAGTCAGAGGCGCGAGAAACCATGGCGCAAACAGTCGTCGCCCAATTGACTGTGCCGGTTGAGAATAATGGAGGTGATATTTAGTATATACCGCAAACGGGACAATTTTCGGTCCGGATGACCGAGACGCCGCTCGTGCGGTGAGAGACGACCCCAAAATGGTTGCGCAATAGACTCCGAACGATATTTAGAAACTCGAAGACGATCAATATATAATGAGAAAGTTATCCAAAAATTTAACAGGGAAAAATCAGTTAGCGCTCGTAGTCCTATTTTCGCTGGGAATGACGTTTGGGGTATCGGCAGCGACTATCACTTATAGCGATTTCTCTGATTTATCGGCATTTCAGCTGAACGGATCTACGGCCACGATCAGCAATCCGGCAACGGCACCAGATAGCTCCACCGTGCTACGTCTTACCGATGATTTTTCCCAAGCGGGAAGCGCGTTTCTCCAAACAGCGGTTCATTTGTCGCCGGACGCAAGTTTCAGCTCAGAATTTGAGTTTCAGCTTTCCGACCCACAGGGACCATGGTACAACTTTGAAGGTTACGTCGGGGGAGACGGCTTCGTTTTTGCCGCAACTACCGTTGGTAACACGTCCCTTGGCGGCGCGGGAGGCGGGCTTGGATACGCAGGGATCGGAAGCAGTTTCGGAATCGAATTTGACACCTGGAATAGTGGCACAAAGGATCAGGATAGTGGCAATCATATTGGCATTAATATAAACGGCAGCGTTGAGTCTGTAGCCCTTGTGGACTTAGGAAGCGCACCTGAAGAGCAACTTAATGAAGCCGGAATATGGACCGCGTGGGTAGATTACGACGGGGTGACCGATCTGCTTACGGTTCGGCTCTCCGATACCAACATTCGTCCCCTTGATCCAATCTTGAGTCATACGGTGGATCTCGCGTCCGTATTGGGGTCGCACTGTGCGTATTTCGGATTCACTTCAAGTACCGGAAGTGCCAGCAATGATCATGACATCCGATCATGGAGTCTAGACTACAACGAGCACAATGGCCACGTATGCTCGCCAGTCCCTGAACCCTCGACATACGCACTAATTGTGGCAGGTGCCATCGGAATTGGAATCGCTCGCCGGAGAAAGAACGGCAAACCAGTACGCTGATTATTCTTAATAACGCCGATTTTATACTGTAAGCAGTACAATTTGCGGATGACTTCAAACCAAGTAAACAAGAAATATCTAACGATTTTTCAAAAACTTATGCGCAGTGAGGTTCACGTTATTCAAAAACTCAACTGTTTGCAGTTTAACTCTTGACGGTCCGCGGGTCCGGGAAACCGAACAAATCATATACCGCCTCGAGAATATCATCCGCACTAAAGGGTTTCGCTAAGTATTGATGCGCTCCGAGTTCCATGGCAAGTTCAAGGGCATACTCTTTGCCATACAACCCACCACCTGAGATTGCAATCGTTTTGACCTCCGGAAACTCCTCAGAGATTTCATCTATAATATCTAACCCCTCCTTACCAGGCATAAAAATATCGGTGACCACCATATCGGAAGGGGATTTGTAGAATGCCTGCATACCTGACCAACCGTCCGCCGCTTCTTCAACTGTGAATCCGGCCAGCTCCAACGAATTCCGAATAAAACGGCGAACCGTTTCATCGTCATCGATAACGAGTATTCTTTTCATAATCGTAATCCCTTTCCAAATTTCACCTCGAAAAACCAGAAACATCACGAGTACGAATCGGAATGTTCGCTTATTTTAAGTCTAGTACTCTGTATTCGGACTCGGAGCATACGCGAGAAGCGACTTAAAATTGATCACGCCAGAGGCTTCAAAGAACGATGCGAAAACCCGACGATGAGCAGTATAATAACTGCCTTAACACTGGAGTCACGTCGAGTTTAATCGATTTTTTAGATTGTAACAGTGACACAGATTAATTTGCGTAGTATATATAGTCCGCTGAGATAATCGTTTCGATAGCTCCCGGGGTTGCGTCTTACTGCGCCAGCCATGATTTATCGAGCCGGTACTGGGTACCACGACCAATAAGAAATAGCGGTTGGCACCGACGCCTCCTTCGGATATGGTTGAAAACCGACGGAAAGATCCATCGCGAATACAAGGTGACACCAGGTGTGTGGGCAAATATACCGAACATCTTCAGGTTTTCGTCCGGATTACCGAGACTCACGCTTATGCGGTCCGAACGAGCGGACTCCGAGAATACGGAGAGAGATCGCGCGCAGCATACATTGTGCGGTTGTTTTCGGGTTAGACGTTCCCGGGTTCTTCAAAAGCAAATGAACCTTGATCTACCGCAACACACGTAGCCCATAGAATTATACTCACAAACGTTTTAATTATGCTCAAATAACTGGAGGTAAGAATGTTATGCGACGATGACGAAGTCGGAAAAAGAAAGCGAGTAGACGAGCTCATTGACGAAAAGAACCTGGAAAATAGGGAAATTTTTCTCTGGGGCGGCGTAAACGATGAAAGTGCGGAGAAGATTATAAAAAGACTGTTATATCTGGATTCTCTTAAACGCGGCGATATTAAGCTCTACGTCAATAGTCCTGGCGGTGTGATTTCTTCCGGGCTCGCAATCATCGATGCGATGGACATGATTAAATCGGACGTGTCGACGATATGTATGGGGCAAGCGGCGAGTATGGGCGCAGTCATACTTGCTCTCGGAAAAAAGGGAAAACGCTATATCCTTCCTAATGCAAGAGTTATGATACATCAACCGTTAATTTCCGGACAAATCTTCGGCCCGGCCTCTGATATCCAAATCCAGGCTGATGAAATTCTTCGAATTAGACTAAAACTGAACGAAATGTTCGCTAAGGCAACCGGAAAAAAGCTAAAGGCTATTGAAGAAGACACTGACAGGGATTATTTTATGAGTGCCGCAGAAGCGATCGAGTACGGTATTGTGGATTCGCTAAAGGCTGACTGAAAAAATATGTGCGAGCCGAATTCCGGCAACATTACAGCGCCGTTTGATTCTGTTTCGCAAGATTGGTCACCGTTAATGCTGGCAACCTTTCTGTTGGATGAAGAACGGAATAAGCACCATCTCGAACCTGAATTTCGACATTTTGCGATCCTTGCTAATTATACTGCAAGCGGTACAATTTTGGGATAGCTCCGAGTTTATCAGCCAAGATCTATGTTGAACCTAGCGAAATCCGCCGCGGCGGAAACGATATATCCTCCCGCATACGGGACCACGGCTTTCGCTATACCCCTTGTGGGTGTGGCCAGCCCACGCGCAACGAAATGCGGCTCGTACGGAAGAAAATAAGGACAGCTCTAAATGGCACGTATCCTGATAGTGGACGACGATCGATTTTTTCGGGAAACAATAATAAAGTTTCTCACAACTAAAGGCCATGAAATTGTTGAAGCAGGAGACGCCGCTGAGGCGTTGGATAAATTCGACGATTCGATTGAGCTTATTATGACGGATCTCGTCATGCCCGGCGTGAATGGCATTGAACTAATCAAAAAAATTCGAGCCAAATCGAAAATTAAGATTCTGGCAATGTCTGGTTATGGGGTATTCAGCCCGGAGCCGTTACAAAACTCTGTGAAGCTAGCGGTAGACGCCTCCTATGCAAAGGGAGAGGAAATAGAAAAACTGCTTGAGGCCGTGGATTCCCTTATTGATTCGAAAGGTAAGGGAACGGGGTGACCTGACACAAAATCAAACAGGAATACTGTAAGCATTACAATTTTGGGATAGCTTCGAGTTTATCAGCCAAGATCTATGTTGAGCCTAGCGAAATCCGCCGCGGCGGAAACAGTATTTCGTCTCGCATGCGGGACCATGCCTTTCGGTATAATTCGCCTTAGTAATAGCCTGGACACGATCACCAGATTAGTCCAATAACTAAAATTCTCACGTGTAGTTCCGGTTGGCCTAAACCCAAGCTCACACCTAACACCCAATCCCCAGTTCCTACCTAATAATTCTGGCCTACCACCTCTTCGAGAGATATGGTGCCGTGGAGTTTTCGAGATATCATTCGGAATCTTTTGCTCGATTTTTTCTAAAGCTGTCGGAAACATTAACGACTCGCAGGATAAGATCCCATCGACATTAATCGAAGTCTCCTAGCTACGATCGTTTCAAAAAATGATCGCGCTCTCATCAGGACTCACCTTATGCGCAAAGTGATTCTTACTCTCAGTCGATTTCTCCGGATCCTTCCACCATGGTTTGTTGTTGGTATGGGGTGCTCATTCGGATGGTTTCTCCACCAAATTCTACATTTTAGGCGCAGCATCGTCAGAAACCAATTGGCGGTCATATACGGGAGTACTAAGACAAAAGAAGAGCTTAGAAAAGTCGAATACGAAGTCTACAGACACCTGGGGCTGACAGTCTTCGAATTGTTGGCGCTACCTGGCGCGTCGCGTGAGAAACTAAGTCGCAAGTTCGAGTATAACGGGCACGAGCATCTCAAAAAAGCGTTGGACCGTAAAAAGGGCGTTTTTCTGCTCACCGGCCACATCGGAAACTGGGAGTTAGCCGGAATCGGCATAACACTACTGGGGCACGAGGTATCCGCCGTCGCTAAAGAAATGAAGACTGAACTCGGCAACACATTTATTAAGTTGATGCGTGACGATAACGGCCCGAAAACCATCGCCCGGCGCAATTCCATGAAAGAGATCATCGGAAGACTAAAGAGGAACGGGCTTGTCGCCTTTATGATCGACCAGAATATGACGGCGAAAGAGGGGGTGTTCGTCGATTTCTTTGGTCATCCTGCGTGCACGGTAGCCGGCCTGGCTGCTATAGCGCAGAGAACCGGTGCTGCGGTTGTACCGGCTTTCTCCAACCGAAATAATGACCTTTGGCACCACACCTGCGTTTTCATGCCGGAAATTGAGCTGAAACACGTAGCCCCCGACGGCGAAGATTTGAGTACTGTCAATACGCAAATACTGACTGGTAAGTTGGAAAAGATGATCAACCAAAACCCCACCCAGTATTTATGGATTCATAAACGCTGGCGAACGCGACCCCCAAGCGAAGAAAACTCCCCTTTTAACTACTGAATAACGAGTGTAGCGTCCCGCAAATAACTTGTCATTTGATTTCGCCTATTTCGTCGCTGAGCAAGGCAGCGATTTCGTGTGCGTACCCGCAGGTACGTACTCCCGCATGCGGACTAACACCGCTCAGCGGCTAAAGAGGCGTAACCCCTTTCGGGCGAGCGACTATTTTAACGCATGGGTAGGCGGCGGTGCCCGGCTTTTCACTATGACAATTATTTTCCGACATCTATACCGTAAGCGGTACAATTTTCGGTCTGGAGTAGCCGAGACTCCGCTCGTGCGGAGAGAGACGACTTTGAATTCATTCCCTGAGATGATCTATGTTGAGCCTAGCGAAATCCGCCGCGGCGGAAACGATTTTTCATCCCGCGTGCGGGATAAAGATGTTCGGTATAGATAAGGCATAGGTCCTTTTATACCCCGAGGAGACTGACAACCTCTCACCTTGATACTGGTGCTGAATCTTTTATATTACGGTCAAAGCAGACCTCAGCCTGATAAAACAGGCTAGGTCGCAAATAAGCGAACATTCCGATTCGTAATCTTACTCGTACTCGTAATCGTAATCTTTCTGGTTTTTCGAGGTGAGATTTAAAAGGGATTACGATTATGATTACGAAGAAAATCCAACGAAATATTCGCTGGATTTGGAGCTAGGGGTCTGTCGGACTTTAGGAATCGCAGCGAGTATCAAAGATTATCGAAACCTAATTCCCTACCAAAATACTGGAGAACATCATCGGGACGAATTCATTTCCGCGTAAATCAGTATTTAAACTAACAGGCGAGATGTACACCTGGATCGACGTACTGTCATGTACTGAATTTCTGGGATTTCTGTGTCCACTCTTGCAAGACCTTCGGGATGGCCTGCTGGGATGCAAAATTGCGGAGGACTCCAGTCATGTCGTTGACCCGGACAAACTGCAGAAAGCTACAAATGACCTGCGATACAATTTCGATCTCATTACCGCTGAGGAGACCGAGGAGTGGCTGAATAGACAGCAGCTATCGTTGACGGATCTGAATCGTTACGTCCTCCGACGTATACTCAGGAGCGAGTTTCACGAGAGAATATGCGGGTCTTCTGAAGAATACGATTTACCGAGCGAAACTATCGCAGCAGAGCTGTGGCCTGAAATAGTCTTTAGCGATCGGTCTTACACTTTCACCGAGCTTTTTCTTCTTCGGCTCGCGGCGTATTCGCTAACCACGCCGGAAGAAGGTCCGACCGAAGCTGAACTTGATTCAGTACGGCACGCGTTCTGCGCGAGATCGAATATCAGTATCACAACCCTCGATAGTTACCTGGTAAAGTGCACGTTTTTAAATGATAGATTCGAACGGAATTTGAAATTAGAAGCTTCTTATCAAAAGTACTGCGATAGAATCGCGTCGAAAGATAAATGTAGTTCATTCTTAACGAGATCGTTCTCGGATCTGATCAAGGTCAAGTATGATTCATTGTGTTTTACAACCGCTGATGCCGCTAAAGAAGCGTACCTTTGCGCAACCGAGGACGACGACTCGTTTCCTGCGCTGGTAGCAAGGACGTGTGGTACGCACCACACTTCAAGCGCATTTCTATCAGAGGTACCGGAGAATATAAAGCAACTGTTTCTTTCGTCCGTACCCGGCGAATTTCTATCCTCGGCGGAGCACTCTTCGGAAGGTGGGTATAATATTTACCGGGTGCTCGAGAAAATTGATCCGACACTGGACGATGCGGATGTTTACAATCGTCTACGGCTTTTATGCGTAAAAGACAATCTCGGGTCATACATCGACGACAATATTGAATGGTGTGATCATCTCTAACCTGATTAATTCACGCGATTCGAAAGGATCGCTATAATAGTGCCTGAAGGGAAACTCTCGCGAGCCGGGTTGCGGACGCATGTTCGGTAGATTCATCATTCACGCTGTTACGTTCGTACCCAACGGTATGGGCTAACGGTGTGAAAGATGAAGGTCCCGTACATCCGCCGCAATCCTGTGGACGACAGCCTCTTATGGTGCCTCGCCGATTTTACGCAGCGAATACGATCCTTTGGCATCGCCGCGTCAGAAAGCCAGGGGTGTGACGGAATTGAAATCTATGGTTGGTGCAGATACACAATTACTCCAGAATTCTAAGTTTCTGCAGGCGATGCCGTCGAATACGCATGCGGACCTGGTTCCGTGCTTTGAAAAGTGCGAATTTGAGTTCGGTGACGTAATCGTCAGGGAGGGCGACGCGGCAGATTCATTTTACGTCATCGCATCGGGAATGGTGCGTGTACTGACCATGACCGATGACGGTCGCGAGGTCCCATTGAGCACACTTGGCGCCGGGCAGTCGTTCGGGGAAATGGGACTTTTGGCTGGCGGGTCAAGAACGAAAACGGTACGTGCCAGTAGTGATGTATCAGTAATGACTCTCAATCGAGAGGTATTCAACGAACTCCTCCTAAGGTATCCGGAAGCGCGCGAGTACATAGATCTCCAGGTTAAACATCGAGAACTAAAGAATTTTCTTCGCCAGTTCTCGTGTTTCGGCCGAGCGCCCGCGTCGGCACTTGATTCCGTAATTAAACGGTTAAAGCCAATATCCTTTGCCGCCGACGAAATAATCATCCGCGAAGGAGACCCGAGCGGGCCGATGTATATAATCAAGAGCGGCCATTGTCGAGTGTACCGGAAGAAGAAGAACGGAACGGTGATTAACCTCGCGTATCTACGGGCCGGGGAGTTTTTCGGGGAACTTTCACTTCTCCAAGGGGCACCGCGGTCAGCAACCATCCAAGCCACCAGTGACACCAAGCTTCTTTCCCTCGCCCCGGACGACTTCAAGTCCATCGCGAACCAATATGAGACACTGAAAGACATTATCGACACGCGAATCGATTCGTACAAAACAGCTGTCGGTTCCGATCGGTTACCTTTAGACTTCGCTCACATCATGAATCGAACCGCGGATGCCCTGTCCGCGGACTCCGGTATTTACGGGGTAACCGACGAGGCAGCGACGAGTCAGAAAGTTACCCCATCAAAGTGGAAAAGACGACTACTTCTAAGATCGTTGAAGTTCCCTTTCGTCCGCCAAATTGACGAAGCAGATTGCGGCGCCGCTGCACTACGTATGATCTGTCGATATTTCGGCGGGGACGCAAGTCTAGCCTACGTGCGGAAGTTGACGTGCACCTCGATATACGGCACTACGCTAAACGACTTATCCGAGGCGGCACAGAAACTAGGATTCGATGCCCGCGCTCTGAAGTTATCCCTTCGCAGTTTGGCGGCAATCAATGTACCCGCGATTATCCACTGGAAAAACGACCACTGGGTAGTACTCTCTGAATTAAAAAACGACCGTTATCAAATCGCCGATCCCGCGGAAGGGATTTCCTGGATCGATGCTGACGAATTCAAACATAACTGGAGCGGTTACGCGATCTTATTCGACACGCCCGGGGAAATCCAGGCCGTACCCAAAGCTCCCGGCATCGTTCAATGGATGCTTCCTATACTGCTGCCATTTAAGCTAGCGGTCGCTAAGACCTTGTTATTGACAATCGGGATCTGCTGCCTGCAACTCGCCTTTCCGGTACTGACGCAAGTCATCGTTGATAATACAATAGCCGCACAAAATCCTAAAAACCTCAATATCCTGGTCGTCGTACTTGGACTAGTGCTTGCGGTAACCCTGGTTCTAACGATTTTTCAGCAGCATACGCTTAGTTACATCGCCGGACGCTTAGATGGGCTGATCTTGAAAGCGGTAATCGATAAAATGTTATCACTACCGATGTCTTACTTTAACAATCGAAGTCCGGAAGATATTCATCGGCGTCTCGAAGGGGCTACAGAAATACGGCACTTCGTCGTACAGAGCGCAATTGGCGGGCTAATCGCATTTATCCAAATCGTCGCGTTTCTGTGCCTGATGACGGTGTACAGTGTTAAGATGACCCAAATCTTTCTGATTCTCGCACCCATCTATGCCGGACTGATGTACTTTTCTGCTAAGATCCTCAAGCCCGCGTTCCACGATATTCAGGAAAGTGAGGCGAATTACCGAATGCTTCAGAAAGACGTCGTAAAAGGTATTCAAGCAGTGAAAGCATGCGGGTCTGAACGCTCGTTTCGCGAATTTGTAGTCAACGACTTCTCTCACTTAGCCCGAAGCCAAAGCCAAAGTAAATTCAACATATTCTGCTACGACGGCACCGTACAAGCACTTGGATTTCTCGCTACGATACTGTTTCTATGGTTGGGCGCTCAGTTGGTGATGTACGACCAATTGACGATGGGAGCGTTTATCGCGTTTCAAATGTTAATGGCGATGAGTTACTTCCCGATTCTCACAATTCTGAATACATGGGAAGACTTGCAGCTCTCATCGGTGCTGCTCGGACGGTTGAATGAGATAATTGAGTACGCACCGGAGCAATCCGACCAACAGGGCCTTACGCCGGTTACTTCCCTGCAGGGAAAAATCGAGTTCAGGAACGTCATATTCTCTTACGGTGGCTCGAAATCGCAGATTGTGCTTGATGCCGTTAGCTTTACGGCCACGCCGGGTCAGATGATTGCGATCGTGGGAAAAAGTGGAAGCGGGAAGTCGACGCTTGCAAAATGTATCGCTGGCCTCCTTGAACCGATTGAGGGGCGAATTTTATTTGACGACGTTGATATGAATTCACTGAAACTAGATAGTCTAAGACGCTTCATCGGGTTGGTGATTCAGAATGATCATGTGTTCTCTGGAAGTCTCGTCGACAATATCGCACTGGGCGATCATACACCAAATCGTAACCGAGTAATAGAGGCCGCGAAAAACGGCAATATTCACGATTTTATACAACAACTTCCGAATGGTTATGATACCAAAGTTCGCGATATAGAAATGATTTTATCCCAGGCACAACGACAAAGTATCGCAATCGCTCGGGCAATATATCGAGATCCGTCGTTCTTTATTTTCGATGAAGCTACAATTGGTATGGACAACGAGTCCGAAAAGTTGATTTTTACGAATATGGAGCAGATCCGGCAGCAACGTACATTGTTCATTGTCACCCACAATATCGACGCAATCCGCGAGGCCGACCGAATATTAGTTCTCGATCAAGGACGTCTGGTCGAAAACGGTACGCACGAGGAACTTATGGCGCGAAATGGCCTTTACGCACAACTCGCGAACGGTTAAAATGTCAGCAATCCGTGTCCTAAACCACACAGGCACGATTGCGCATGAGATTTCGAACGATAATAATTAGCCGCCTCACGTCACGCCATCGTTCTGCTGTTCGGCACAAAAGGCGACGGAAGTTGCCGCTGGACCGCATTGTGCGCCGTCGAAAAAATGCCAGCACTCAGAACGCTCGTTCGGGTACTCTCAGCCACGTTTACCGACCCTGGGACCTCGTCAAATCTCTCTTCTACCCCAAAATTATCACCGGCTCGATTGAAATGGTTCCAGTCCCCCACTAATAGTACTTTTTAATTCCGCGCGGAGTCCGTATATACGGACTTAAGAATTGGGCTGCTTCCCGTCTAACCCCTAGAGTCAAGATACCCTAAATTGTTTTATTACCTCAGCTATTTGAGTAGTACGAGCGACTTATTATCACCGCTCCGATTATTCAAATATGTCACAATTCGCGCCAGCGGTGCCGCATTCACCGCATTCATGGTCACTTTACTTCTCGGGCCACTCGTCATCCGGATTCTGGAGCGCTACCAAGCCACTGCACCCGATCATCTTGATGGGGTACTGCCGAAAGAGGTTCTGGATCCCAAAAAACGAACGATTCCGACTATGGGCGGGGTGTTGATTCTCTTCGCAGTGATTTTATCCATAGCATTGTGGGCCGTTCCGCATAACCCGTTGGTACAAGTATTCGCCTGCCTGATGATTGCTCTGGGAGTCTTGGGATTCGTAGACGATTTTCTCAAAGTAATAAAAAAGAATAAAGACGGGCTTTCTGCTCGCTGTAAACTGATTTTTCAAGTGCTTATTGCGGTCACAGCGGTCTGGTGTCTAAGCGAGATCCCGGAAACCAGCGCGAATCTCAGAAAGTTGATGGTTCCGTTGTCGAAACACCCGATTATCAATGATATGGGTCTGTGGGCCGCGCTCGCGTTCAGTAGCCTGGTTGTAGTCGGTTCATCAAACGCGGTTAATCTGAGCGACGGAATGGACGGCTTAGCAATCGGCTGCACCGTTATCTGCACGGTTACATATGCGTGTTTCGCATATGCTTGCGGACACAAGTACTTCGCGCTCTATTTGCAAATTCCCTACGTGCCGGGGAGCAGTGAAGTCGTCGTAATCGCGATGGCAATCGTAGGGGCCGGACTGGGATTTCTATGGCACAATTGCCCGCCCGCAGCGATTTTCATGGGTGACACCGGTAGCCTGAGCATCGGCGGCGCGATCGGGTTAATTGCAGTTCTCGTAAAACAGGAACTGCTGCTGATTATCGTCGGCGGAGTTTTCGTAGTAGAGGCCGGCTCTGTAATCCTACAGGTATCCTACTATAAATTAACCAGGCGACTTACCGGGACACCAAAGCGCCTATTCCATTGCGCACCGATACACCATCACTTTCAAAAGATGGGATGGAAGGAAACCCAGATCGTTATTCGGTTCTGGATCATCGCTATTATTCTCGCTACTGTTGGCCTTGCCACCCTGAAAATCCGCTAGAAAATCCGCCTCCTTCCAGGCACGCCCCCACACTATCCCTAAAATAAGCGAACATTCCGATTCGTAATCTTACTCGTACTCTTACTCGTAATCGTAATCTTTCTGGTTTTTCGAGGTGAGATTTGGAAAGGGATTACGATTATGATTACGAGTACGAAGAAAACCCATTAAAAAAAAATTCTGGATTTGGGCCTAGCCTGATCTATGTATCAATTTCACAACCATCCCATCGAAGATGAGCCCGTGAGACGACTAATCGCTATCGAAATCGCTATCGAAATCGTTGTTTAGTTTTTGTGCGAGTCAGTTGCTTATAGCCAAGGAACAAGGAGGAACGATCCCGATTTCGATTTCGATTTCGATTTCGATTTCGAAAAAAAGAGTACACGGATCGATTCCCATAGGGTAGCAGGTGAAAATGCAAACTGCTTGTTTTCTGAAAATTCCATATTTGAGGCTATCCATTGGCGAAATCTGCCGATTTTCGATCTCTATGGGATCACAGTGTATCAATTTACTAAATGAGTGCTTAGCTGGCCCGAGATATACGAGTTATAGACGTTGTACGGCTGAGGAAGAACTGCGTTCTTTGTCGCCGGATCAGGGCGGAAAACCGTGTTCGTAGCAGAAAGTTTAGGCGTAGATCAGAGTATAGTCAGGACCAATACGAACTTGATATTCTCGTTAAAATTAATCGGCTGAATCGTAGCCTCCTTGTACAGATTATCAATGACCGTCGCTACACTGCCGTGAACGTCCGCCACCAACTTCCCGACTGGGATAGCCGCTGGCGTAACACTCCCCAAGGCGGACGTTTCGACGATCATACCCTCCGAATAAGTCTGGTCTCTTGGCAAGTACTGGATTTTGCATCTCGGGGCAGATTTCCATTGTTCCGACACGTCTCCGATCATGATCCCATGCAAATTCGTCCCGGCGACACGAACACTGACCTTACAATTCGGGTCGTAAACCGTCAGTATCAGGGCCGTATGCTTTGAAACCTCCAAAATACGACCGTAAAAGACACCGTTCGCGATAACCGGCTGTCCAACAACAACGCCGTCATCAGACCCACGATCAATCCTGACCCGGCGACCAGCACTTGCTGGGTCCGCTGAGATTATCTCTGCCGCCAAAAAACTATAACTAACTTGCGAAGAAAGGTTTAATATTTCTCGCAATTCCTCATTCTGCCGCGCCAAAGCCGTTAACTGCTTGATATTTACTTCGGTAATCTGCTGTTCTCTGGTTATTCGCTCAACTTCCTTAATCAATTCGATCTTAGACTTGCTCAACAGATACGAATTCTCCAGCTTCTTCCCCAGCGCTTTTTCCTTGACCAAAAACGGCGCGATGAAATCAGTGACGACAGATTTTACAGCAGAACTATTTTTAAACCAGACCGCGCAAAATAGGCACATAGAAATCACGCCAAATACCGTCAATTTATCTAATTTACGGAGCAAGGATTAATTCCTCATTATTATCACAGTTCGCGAACGGTATTAGCCTATGCGCCCAGCCAGCTAAAAGCGCTTGTAACGAAATTGATGCATGGATCCGACCAGGCTTAAAATAAGCGCACATTCCGATTCGTAATCTTATTCGTAATCTTACCCGTACTCTTACTCGTAATCGTAATCTTTCTGGTTTTTCGAGGTGAAATCTGGGAAGGGATTACGATTATGATTACAAAAAAAATCCGACGAAGAGTTCGCTGGATTTGGGACTAGGCCGTTAAGCTTTCAGTGACACAATATTGAACTTGGTTAATCCGATCCGGTTGCAGTGATCGAGCAACCGAATCAGTTCTTCGTGTTTAGCGTTTTTACTGACTTTGATTATCGCTGTCTGGTCCGGGTCGTACTTTATAAATAACGCCAGCTGATCAATTACATCCTCGAGCGACGTCGCCCGCCCATCGCGGAATTGATAGTACCCGGGATGTACCTGTATCTCGATAAGTTGGATGGGTGCCTCTGTTATGGCAGTTGTCGCGGCGGGCCTATCGATTGCGAGATTAGTTTCGATAACCTCCTCGTGATAGGTAACGATAAAAAAGATCAGTAAAAGAAACACCACGTCTATCATCGACGACATTGGCACTTCAAGTTGATCGTTAAGTTTTAATTTTCGCATAGACCTAATTCAGATGAGTTTTGTCTGCTTGGTTGTCCGCTTTGTAGGGACATAAAGGTGCGTTTCTCGTGTCATAATAATCAACCTATAGACCGTGTGCTGTCCCACAAGGACTGACTCTGCTCTACCTGTGGAACGACTGTATTTTTCGAAATCGCTATCGAAATCGGGATCGATTTGCTCGCGACTTTAGCTCGGAACTAGCGGTTTCGAACAAAACGATCGACGATTTCGATTTCGATCCCGATTTCGACATCGATTGACCATCCCACTACGTCATTCTGGATGAGACAGGTATGAGCTGGATTCATTCATGTTAGACAATTCAATGTTGCCCCAGATCTTGTGCGGCCAGGCGAATCTTGAATAAACCTAATCGCGCTACGAAACTGATAATATTATCAACCTGCTCGTACCTGATGTCAGCATCAGCTCGAAGAACAATGGGAAAATCGTTGCCATGTCTGAGCGAACTTTTTTTTAGTACGATGCCTAACGAATCGAGCGACAGCGGAATGTTCGCGATGTTCAAGGCGGTCTCCTGGTCGCTGATCTTCCTTAGATTGATTGTCACGGTCCGAGGATCTCTCCTCGTTACCGGATCGACGTTATACGTTTCCGCCAGTTGAACCCTCGGATCGAAAGATTCCTGGTCAATCGCGGAGGTTACAACAAAGAAAATTATAAGAAGAAACACGATATCGATTAGTGACGCAATCGGTGTTTGGATATTGTGAGTGGTGGGTCTTTTCATTGCTCTATACTGCAAGCAGTACAATTTTTGGATAGCTTCGAATTTATCAGCCAAGATTTATGTTGATCAGGCTAGCGCTAGGACTGCGTGCAGTCCACACCGTCGGCGGGTCGCCGTATCCCGGCACAGGAATTATGACTCAATCCTGATTTTCCTTCCCCGCAGGACCTTAAGGACATCCAGTACCGCAGCCTGAGATTCCAGCAATAATTTCGTCGCGATATTCTTGAATAACGAATACGCAACTAGCGCCGGAATAGCAACAAGCAATCCGGCGACCGTTGTCCACAATGCCCCGGAGATTGCCAGTGCCAGAAGATGCGCCTTCGCCGCACCGGCTTCCCCAGCTAGCCCGGAAAACGCCTTCACCATACCAATAACGGTCCCGAGAAGACCAAGCATAGGCGCTATTTGCCCAAGAAGATTCAGATAATTTATCCGTTGCAGAATTTTCTCGTTCTCCAGGTCTGTCGCTGCCGAAACCGCCTCTTGCACCGCCTCAAAACCGCTCGTAATATTAGCTAATCCGGCTTTCAGAATGTTCGATAGCGGACTGGGATTCTCTTCGCACGCCTCAAGGGCACGCTCAAGGTCACCTTCTTCCAGGGACGACTGAACACCCTGGATCACGTTATCCGGTAACAGCTTCCGGCGTTTCGTCATCGAAATGCCGTCGAGAATGAACGTAATAGTTGCGAACGAGGCCGCAAAAATCAATAGCCAGACCAACGTGTTAACGTATCCGTTACCAAAGACAATAGCCGTAAACCCGGGTTGCACCACAACCGGGGCAGCTTCGGAAATCGGCGCTTCGACAACCTTAGCTGACTCCTCCGCACCAGCGTAGACTGAGCCCACCGCCAATATGAGGGCTGCAATTATACTGCAAGCAGTACAATTTTTGGTCCGTATGGAGTCCGCTCGCGCGGACCGCATAAGCGAGAGTCTCAGGTAATCCGGACGAAAACTCGAAGGCGTTCGGTATAAAATTAACTGCCTTGACGCGAGCGTCAGGGCATTAATTTTTCGAAAAAAGCACTGTTTCAAGGGACGTATCAGGGAGGTAACCCCCTTGGTGGGATTTAATACAACCAGACGCAAATATCTCATTATTCAACAGCTCCTTTCGTTTGGACTTCAGATTTTTACCGACGCTGGCACTGTGGCTTGCAAACTTAAGAAATTTTCGATTTTCGATTGTTACTTCGTTGCCACCTTGCGGTAGCCCGTCTCCCAAAGCTCGGCTGCCGATTTTCGATTTTCGATTTATATGTTTGGGGATTTCGAATGAAGATTTAAACAAAAATATTTCTCATCACCTTAAACTCAAAAAAGTCAAAGAGTGATTATCTAACACGGAATTTCGAAGTTTGAACCGCAGAATTAAAAAAACGGGCGAGACTTCGTTGTTCGACATTCAAAATTCATTAGTCGATATTTGTGTCTTGGGTATCCTTCTATACGATCAAAAGACAGGCCTAGCCTGTTCGCCGATTTCTACGGAAATTCTACTTTCCGTCGTTCGATAAATTGCTTATAGCGTTCGTCGCCGAGATCCTTGAGACTCCTGATGATTCGGTCATAGGCCGCTTTACGTACTTTCGCTCCCGCGTCAGGCAAGAGTAGAATCGTTTTGAGGTACTGAAGAACTGCTTCCTTATTCTTCCCTTTTGCGCTGAGCAAGTCCCCTCGCCTATTGTATACATTGGGTTCGATCGCCGCTTCGGATATCGAAAGCTTCGCAATTAAGGCCTCCGCCTCTTCGAGTTTTTGACTTTTTATGAGCACGTCGACCAGGGACAGTTGCAGTTTACTCCTCGCCTTTTTACGTAATGGGAGGGTTAAACCATAGCGTATCGACTTTTCGGCTTCTTTTGTACGTCCGGTTCGGAGAAGGACAATGTTCTGCAGGAATACAATTCGCCCGCCCCAACCGATAAGCCCGTATTCGCTTAACGCTTCCGCGAGTAACTCAAGCGCCGCGTCATTTTTTTTCTCCTGAATCAGTTTCTCCGCTGCAACGATCTTGTCCGGTTTAGGGCAATACGCGAATTTATATGTACCGGTTTTGAATCTCTGTGCTCCGCCGCTCGGTAAGCTAAGTACGATGGTTCCGTCGCGAAGAGAAGCTATTTCAGTCCCGTATATCGTTTTATTAGAATTATTTACGACGTAGAAACTGGTTTTAATAACTTCGTCCGCAGTCACCGGAAGCTGGATAACCGTGATACTGATAAGAATAATTACGCATCTTTTAAGGATTATAGTCATGATCAATACGCATTCACGTTTTGTCTTCGCGCGGTGGAACGTTGAATCTTCGCAAAATCGCAATCTGTATTGCGAAAGCACTGTTATTGTCGTGTAAACTATACCAACTCCAATCAGGTTTTCGACAAGTTTTCTAAAATCCGCCCCCCGTGATCCCGCATGCGGGATCGAAAATTCGACTGCTTGCAGTCTACATTGGTGCGAGTGTCAAAATTAACAGCGTTTATTTGGATCTATAGTTCAAATGGGCAACACCATCCCTATACCTAAACGATTGCTTACAAGAGATACCGTATCCTGGGCGTTCTACGACTGGGCGAACTCCGCTTACGCCACTACCGTTATGGCGGGTTTCTTTCCATTATTTTACAAAGAATTCTGGTGTAGCCATGCTGACCCGACAGTCAGCACATTTCACTTGGGAGTATACAATTCTGTCGCAGCGTTGGTTGCAGCTGGCGCTGCTCCCGTTCTCGGGGCGGTTGCAGATGCATATCGAATCAAAAAACGACTGTTACTATTCTTTGCCGCACTCGGGATTGTACTTACCGGCGCGTTCTATTTTATCGCACAAGGGGCGTGGCTTATCGCCGGCATGATTTATATAGGTGCAACGGTAGGATTTTCCGTGGGGAACGTTTTCTATGATTCACTTATCTTTAACATCGCCGATAAAAAAGACTTCGATATCATCTCCGCAGCCGGGTACAGTCTCGGGTATCTCGGCGGCGGACTACTGTTTTCTATTAACGTCGCGATGGTCCTCCGGCCACATCTATTCGGACTCGCCAATAGTACCGCAGCGATTAAGATATCATTCATAAGCGTCTCCTGTTGGTGGGCGATCTTCTCGATACCATTAATCCTGAATGTACGCGAAACACGCGCGGAATCGGCTGACACCTTACTCACCACGATCTCAATGTGTATAGTGCGCGTCGGACGGACGCTGAAACGTCTTCGATCCATGAAGTCGATTGGCCTTTTTCTTATAAGCTATTGGCTCTACATAGACGGTGTTGATACCATCATTAAAATGGCTGTGGACTTCGGGATTTCGGTCGGGTTAGCCAGTCGACATTTGATCACTGCGCTTTTAATCACGCAGTTCATCAGCTTCCCGGCAGCGCTTATATTCGGTATAATCGGCACAAAGCTAAACGCTAAAAAGGGCATATTAATGTGTATTTCAGTCTATGTTGCCGTGACGTTTTGGGCGTACTTCATGGACGAAACTATCGAATTCTATATCCTGGCGGCCATGGTCGGAACGGTGCAAGGAGGCATTCAAGCGTTGAGCCGCTCTTTATTCGCAAGTCTTATCCCGCCAGATTCGGCCGCAGAATTATTCGGGTTCTATAATATGCTCGGGAAATTCGCCGCGATATTTGGACCAATACTAATGGGGACAGTCGCGGTAGTGACCGGAAACTCACGACTCTCGATTCTGTCATTACTGGTATTATTCGTATCCGGTGCCGTTATTCTGTGTCTTGTTGACGAAAACGAGCGCGCATTGTGAACCAATAACTGAATTACCGTGGTGCCAACGAGAATTGTGTTGCTCAAAGTCTACATGCGTGATCGCGCTGAGTGATATAGGATTCCTTCTTTTTTTCGTACTCCGCGACCTCGCTAAATTTCTTGCGCTTCTTCGCACCGGTTATATAGATCTCTATTTTCTCCAAAAGCATTGATAACGCTGCGTGAAGATTGTCATCGCTCAGAGCGCCAGACCACACTATTCCCTCCAAAGCCGTTATTCGAAACCGATCCATTCCCCAGTACTTGCGAGAAAGTTGATCTGCGTGGCCGCCATACTTTAATATCAGTTTCTCCGGCAAGAATAAAACTGGGTATCGGCCGCAGATTCGAAGCCATAGATCGTAGTCTTCACATGCAGGCAGCGATTCGTCAAAATTACCAATATCCGCGAATACTTCACGATGAATCAGTACCGACGACGGAGAGATAACGCATAGAGGAAGGCACTTGCTGAATATATAGCCACCGGACTTTGCGTGCTTGTCCATAGCGTTTACACGTTTGCCATTACGAATCCAAATTTCGTCGGTATGACAGATTCTAAACTCCGGATGAAGAGTCAACGCGCGAATTTGTTGCTCCAATTTATGTGGATGCCATTCGTCATCGGAATCTAGAAATGCCAGCCAATTTCCCTGTGCAACATCAATTCCGAGATTACGTGCCCGGCTAACGCCCAGGGCTTTCAAATAATAATAACGAACGCCAGGAAATTGACTACGAATCCGCTCCGGGGTGCTGTCAGTTGAGCCGTTGTCGACAACGATAACTTCGAATGGCTGTCGTGTTTGAGAACTAACAGATTCAAGCGCGCGGAGTACAGTCTCAGCACGATTATAGGTGGGAATAACGACTGAAATAGATATTTCTGTGTCGCTTATAGGTGTAACCGCATTATATGTATTATCTGAGCCGTCCGTCATATACCGGTCGCCTTTTATTTTGTACCAGCTATCGGCACTCGTGTAGTGTCTTGTTAATTGGTTGTGTCATGACGCATTAACAAGACACAACACGAGTGCCGACGACGGGCTTTGCCCGGGTGCGCATAAGCGGACTCGTCCTGCACCCGCGGGATCCCGTTTTATGCGGGATGCCGATACAGTTCGTTTAGGCTAAACGAAAAGTGGGCTGCGCGACCCCGAATGTGGAGACATACCGCAAGCGGTATAATTTTCGGCCCGTAGACGGAGAGCCGACGTCAAAATAATTACGTAAGAGCCCACCAGTGGGTTTTCTTTTTAACCCACATTTTACAATGCGAAACGGGCTCATCGATAGTTTTTTGGTCATATTCCGAAATAAATCATATCGAAAATCGGCAATCGAAAATCCACGAAGTTTCAAGGGAGCAACCGTCCGGGCCGTACCGACCCGGTTAATATAATAGGAAACTTGGGTTCGGCGATCGGCCAGAGTAGCATAGGCATTCCTGCCTGTGCTTAATGACGCGACTTTTGAACGCAGGCAGGAATGCCTACGCGACTTTTACAGCCTCAAAACCACGAAGATTCAAGGGAGCGTCGACCGAGCCGGTGACGCTAACTCTGTTAATATAATAGGAAACTTTAGATACGACACGCTAAAGCGCGAACTCCAACAGAGATCGCTGCAACACGAATTCGCTGGTATGCTGAAGTGCTCGTTGGAGTTCACACTTTAGTGTGTCAAAATGACGAAGTTTCAAGGGAGACTCCGAACGCTTCTTCATCGCGCATACGGGATGAAGACGTTCGGTATAGATTCCCTAAACACTATGCCTGCCCGCCAAATGAAATCGAAACGTGTGCGCCTATTTACGAGTATAGGGCTACCTCCGGAAGCGAGAAACGAAGCCGGACGTATTCAGGATTTCCTCGCGGGGAAGAAACTATTTAAGGGGTCCTGGACTAAACCGAAAAATCTACATCTGACACTCAAGTTTCTAGGCGAAATGGAAGCCTCAGAAATAGGTGGTGTTAAAAGCGCGCTAAAGGCCGTTGAGTTTTTTCCGTTCGATTCAACCTTCGGTAAACTGGGGGTTTTCGCAGACGGCAGAAAAAACGTGCGAATCCTGTGGATTCACCTGACCGGCGAAGGCGTCGTCAAGTTGCAAAAACAGGTCGATCTCGCGCTCAACGATAGATTCCCCGTGGAACACCGATTTATGAGCCATCTCACAATAGCCCGTGTCAAGAGTATTAGCGACAATGACACATTGCTAAATGAGATTGTTGGAATCCGGTGTAAGCCCGTACGATTCGAGGTATCCAATTTCGCGTTGATGCAGTCAAGCCTTTCTTCTGAGGGGCCCGCATACGACGTTCTTGAGAAATTTCCCGCTAAAACCAGCTAGCCTGATCTATGCATGAACTTTCTACTGTGAGCACGCATTGTACATGACCTAAACGACTTACAAAGAACCCCAGACTTTGAAATAGCTCGCTATTCCTTCAGCCTTGAAACCTTCGTAACTCTTTGATCTCAAACACACTGCGCACTCTCGTGACGAAATTCATGCATAATGTAGGCTAGCCAGTTTGTCGGCCTCTGTTTATATCAGTGCCACGAAGTTAAGGAGACGAAACACGTTCAGGGCGCATGTTGGAGTTCGCGCTTTTGCCTAAGGGCCGTTTCGCAAGCTCAGCTGCGTGGTTCTTAAGTTCCTGGCAAGAAATACCACGCTGAAGCGTGGACTCCAAGGGTCCTGAATATATATAATTCCTTAACTTTGTGACATTGCTGTTAATATAACGGATAACTCGGATCGACTGAGTCAATGTAGGAGGCAGATGCTTCTCAAAGATAACCGTCGAAGTACTTTCGACGGGTCGGATGACGCAGTTTCTTTAACGCCGCCGATTCAATTTGACGGATTCGCTCGTGCGTGACCTCGAATCTCTCGCTTAGTTCTTCCAAAGTCATCCTCCGCTGATTTAAAAGCCCGAATCGGTGAATGATTATATTCTTCTCCCGGTCCTTTAGAGTATCAAGCACCGTATTGATAGTCTCTGAAAGCAAACTCGATGACGCGGCTTCCATCGGTGATTCTGTCGACGCGTCTACGATGAGACTGCTGAGTTCGATATCGTCAACAGTCTTGGTATGAAGTGAAATTGTCTGTTGCTCCATTTTTCGCAACGCACGCACTCTTTCCACCGATAAATCGACCTCCGTCGCGATCTCATCCGGCGTCGGCTCATGTCCGAGCTTATGCAGCAATGCCTCCTCTGTCCGGCCAATGCGGGCCAATTCACCGGCGATATTCGCTGGAATCCGAATCGTTCTGGAGTTTTTGGCTAATGCGCGGGTTATAGACTGTCGAATCCACCAAACCGCGTAGGTACTGAATCGATGCCCCAGTTCCGGTTGAAACTTATCGATCGCGCGCAGCAATCCCAAATTCCCTTCCTGTATAAGATCTAGAAAATGCAGCCCACAATTAAGGTATTTTTTCGCCACACTCACTACGAGCCGAAGATTTCCTTCAACCATCGTTTTGCGATTGAGCTCCATCGTCTGAAAATATTCTTTTATAGGCGCAAAGACCGAGTCGAACTCAGCTGGGAGCATTTGAACTTCGGTCAAGGCATCATCGTAATCGGAGGCAGACTTTTCAGGCGCGTTTGCGTGTCGGCTTAGTACGGTGGAATAACCGTCAAGGGTCTGGTAACAATTCTGGTAGAATCTGCCGGTTAATTGATAGCCTTCAATCAGCCGTTCGAGAGACTGATAAAGCAGAGTTCGCTTCATGGCGGTTTCTGGAGTGGCGTCGGATAGCTCGAACTGATCGAGGTGAGAGGAGAATTGTTGAATCGTCTCAAGCAGAACTACGATTTTCTCTTTCCTGGACTCGAGAGAGCTACTTGTTTGCCCACTCGCATCCCCAGCGACTTCGCTGATCTCGCTTGTTTTGCATTCGGAAATTCGTTTATAAACTATTCGCGGGAACCGTATAAGTAGCTTTCGCAAGTTCTCCCTGTTAGCGAAAAACTCGCGAACGTGGTGTCGCTCTTCATCGTAACTCAACCGCGAGAGGTTCCCGACCTGCCGCAGGTAGGTCCGCACAACGTCATCCCCGTAAAAGTCGCCGGGGCAAGAGTTTCCCGGGTCACTGACCGATGCAGACGTTGAATCTTTTAATCTTATTTCGCGCACTTTTCCCCAGCTCTCTTAGTTTTCTTCGCAGCGGCCTTCTTGGTATCCGCATGTGGAAAAAACAGGAGCTTTTTGCCATCGACTTCAATTTTAATTCGACTCTTTGGCGCAAAGTTTCGTCGAAGAATCTCTTCAGCTAACTGGTCTTCTATATACCTTTCAACTACCCTCCTGATCGGGCGGGCGCCAAACTCCGGTGTGTATCCCTCATTGATCAGGAATTCCTTTACGCTCTCATCATAGTCCAATTCCAACTCGTGATACCTAAGCCGCTCCTGAATTTTTCCGATTTCGTTTTCGACGATCTCCAAAAGATTAGCCTTATCCAACTGACGAAAAACAATGATATCATCAAGGCGATTAATAAACTCAGGTCGGAATTTCTTTTTTGCCGCCGTCTCAAGCCGGCTCTTCAGCAGCTCGTAATTACCGTCTAACGCACCAGAGTTGATAAATCCCATATTCCCTTCCTTACTTATCTCCTCCGCTCCGATATTCGAAGTAAGGATAATAATGGTATTACGAAAATCGATTTTGACGCCTAAACTGTCCGTCAAATGACCGTCTTCGAGAACTTGTAACAACATATTGGTCACGTCCATATGCGCCTTTTCAATCTCGTCGAACAGTACGACCGAATACGGGCGACGCCGGATTTTCTCTGTGAGTTGCCCTCCCTCTCCGTGTCCGACATAACCCGGCGGCGACCCGACTAACCGGCTAACGTTAAATTTCTCCATGTACTCAGACATATCTATTTGGATCAGGGCATCCGGGTCGTCGAACATGAACTCAGCGAGTGACCGCGCGAGTAATGTCTTTCCGACGCCGCTGGGGCCCAGGAATATAAAAGAGCCGATCGGCCGACGCGGGTCTTTCAGATCCGCTCGCGACCGTCGAAGGGCTTTAGAAATCATCGATACCGCGTTCTCCTGCCCGATTACGACACGCTTAAGCTCCTCCTCCATACGCAGCAACCGCTCAGCTTCGGCCTCTTCCATGCGATGAACCGGAATCCCGGTCAATTTTGCGACGACAGCAGTGATGTCGTTCTCCCCGAGCTCCACAACTTTTTCGTTCGTCTTTTCCTCCCATTCCTTTAAGGTCCGCTCCAAATCTGCCTTCAACCTTTTCTCCTTATCCCGCAAGGCAGCAGCCTCCTCATACTTCTGGTGGCTCACCGCGAACTTCTTCAACTTCTTGACATCGGTGATTTCGCTTTCGATATCCTTGAGGTCGGGTGGCCGTATCATCGCCGCAATCCGCGCCTTAGATCCGGCTTCGTCCATAATATCGATCGCCTTATCCGGAAGATGCCGACCCGGCATATAACGATCGGAAAGGCGCACCGTCGCGGCGATCGCTGATTGCGAGTACTTCACATTATGGTGCTCTTCATACTTGTACTGGATACCCTGCAAGATCTCGATTGCCTCATCAATTGACGGCGTGTTCACAACGATAGATTGAAAGCGTCGTTCGAGCGCAGCATCCTTTTCGATAAACTTCCGATATTCGTCCAATGTCGTCGCACCGATGCATTGAATCTCACCCCGAGATAAAGCGGGTTTCAGTATATTAGACGCATCCAAGGCGCCTTCTGCGCCTCCCGCCCCAACGATCGTGTGAAGCTCGTCAATAAACAGAATTACTTTCTTAGTACGAACGATTTCGTCCATGACCGCCTTAATTCGTTCCTCAAACTGGCCGCGATACTTTGTACCAGCGACCATTAGCGGCAGGTCAAGTGCAATAACCTTTTTGTTTCGTAAAATTTCCGGGACCTCGCCTCTGATAATCGCCTGTGCTAATCCCTCTACGATCGCGGTCTTGCCGACGCCCGCGTCGCCGATCAGGACTGGATTATTCTTGGTCCGTCGGCATAATATTTGGATAACTCGCTCGATCTCGTTTGCTCTCCCAATTACCGGATCCAGTTTCCCAGCTGTCGCCATATCCGTTAAATCCCGACCGAACGCTTTTAGCGCGGGCATTTTTTCGTCGGTAGCGGCGGATGTCCCGCTGGCCTCGGGTTGCTCTCCGGTTTCGGGCGGAATGAAATTAGGATCCAGCGCCTTCAGGACTTCAGTGCGGACGGTTTCAACGTCAATATCAAGACTCGCGAGGATTTGAGCGGCTACACCCTCGCCCTCTTTCAGTAGCCCTAACAACACGTGCTCCGTCCCGATGTAATTGTAGTTCAGCGAACGTGCTTCGTTCGAGGCAAGCTTAAGGACTTTCTTCACACGTGGAGTGAAGGGAATTTCGCCTTCCTGCATCGTCGATCCGCCCGCCCCCGACCGTTTCTCTACTTCCATTCGGACAGACTCGAGATCAAGGTTCATTGCTTGAAGAACAGCAACAGCAACACCCTGCCCAAGCTTAATTAACCCGAGTAACAAATGTTCTGTGCCAACGTAATCGTGCCCGAAACGCTTCGACTCTTTCTTTGCCAAACTTATGACCTGTTGCGCGCGCGGCGTAAAGTTGTTCATTGGCAGTTCTGGTAATTCCCCTTTAGCCATTTTTTGTCTCCTTAGATTTATTGATAAAATTATTAAGGACGTTTTTGTGTCCGTCTGATTCTAAAGTTTCTTCCCTGGACAGATTTCCTAAGGTAAATCCATCTCCTGATACCCTGACTCGACCGTGTTAATCTAGCGCAAAATCAGATAGACTACAAGCAAGCAGTCGCTTTTTCGATCCGGATTACCTCCCCCCCCGGTGCCGCGAAAGTCAGCTCAGAATTAATCGCGCAAAGGATTCTCTAATGAATTATTAAGGCCGGATGGGGGCGAGGCAGAGAAAGAAGCTCCCGGAGCGTAACATTGGCTCTCACAATATGAGACGTATATGCTGGGCAAAGTTCCGCTATTACAACGCCGAGACAGACCAGTTGTACTGGATCGAGCCATCGGTCAGGTAGATAACCGTTCCTTTAAGATTTCTGCTCGACGCATATCCTGTTTCTCTTTCGTCATTCGCTTATTGTCCCCTTTCTGCAAATGCCCTGATTGAAGGAGTACTAACAACTCAGAAAGCTCTGATTTTTTGAGGGACGGGAACATGCCTAGATCGATACCTAAATGTATAGTCGATAACCAAGTCATGGTTTCACGGAACCCGATCTTAAAGCAATACCGGAGCTGGCCGTAAACGCGACCGACATGATCATATAATTCCGCCGCCTGACGCTCTAGCAGCAACTGTCGTGCATCAATTTCCAGCGTAATAATATGCCGAACTAATCGGTGGAGACGACAGATAATTTGATGCTCCTCTTCGCCCAGGGTCGATTGATTCGATATTTGAAAAAGATTACCCGTCACCTCAGACCCCTCACCGAAGGTACCGCGAACAGCGAAACCGAGATTATTAACAGCCCGTATCAGCGAATCGATATGCCCGTTGAAGACAAGTCCAGGTAAATGAAGCATAACCGAAGCTCGCAAACCCGTTCCGACGTTGGATGGACACGAGGTCAAGTACCCGTAGTGCTTATGAAAGGCATAAGGTAACTCCTCTGAAAGGCTATCGTCCAAACGGTCGATTTGGGGCCAAACCTCGTGTAACCGCAGCCCGGATTGCAGAACTTGAAGCCGTAGGTGATCTTCCTCGTTTATAATGATGCTACACCGCTCATCGGCACTCGCAATGACAGCGTCGCCGTGCTCCCTATTCTGTTGCCCACTGCCAATCAAATGCCTCTCGAAAAGAAATCGGCGGTCCACCTTTCCGAGGGCGTGAAGATCCGTCACCATCGCGTTGTCAAATTGCGGAGATAGTGGAAACACGCTCTTAATAACTTCACAAACCCTATGACGATCATCCCTACTCGACCGCCCGGGAAATGGATATCCTGTGATATTACGCGCAAGCCGTACTCTAGTGCTGAATACGACGTCCCCATTCGCTTGATCAGCAGACAACCACGGGATTTTTCGCGTCGGCAGGATATCTAACAGATTATCGGATTTCACGGTGTATCGACTTTGTGTGGGTTAGTGTATACCGCCCGTCTTCATCCCGCATGCGGGACGAAAAATCGTTTCCGCCGCGGCGGATTTCGCTAGGCTCAACATAGATCTTGGCTGATAAACTCAAAGCTATCCAAAAATTGTATCGCTTGTTGATAAATCCCGATTCAGAATGTCCAACACTCTTCCCGCATGAGCGTGGCCCCCGTCGATACGGGACGCTTATGCGGTCCGCACGAGCGGACTCCGAGAATACGGTCCGGATTACCGAGACTCAGCTCGTGCGGAGAGAGAGAGAGAGAGATCGCGGGCGGTATGACGTCCGAGCTTATTGGAGACAGGACGATGGACCGGATTTCATTCGAAGCCTGCTAGCCAGTTATACACCCGGACCCCGGCATTATTCTTTCATGAACCGCTCATTGACATTCATTCCGCGATACTTCTTTGGCCTCAGTCTCGATTTCGCGCAGGAGATCGCGAAGCTTCGCCGCGCACTCGAAGTTTTCATCCAGGACTGCATCCGCCAAATCGCTCCTGATAGACTGAATTTCGGTATCTGCCGCTGGCGCTTGGGGATTCCTTGTCTTGACCGGGCTATTTTTTCCGTAATGCCGGACGCCTCGGTGCACGTGCGGAACAATCTCATCGAGAAAATCACGAAACAACTCATAACAATCGCTACACCCGAGCCGGCCTGTTCTGCGGACGGCATCGGTCGTATTACCGCATGTCAAACAAACCTTTGGAGCAGACCCGGTCAGTTGTTTGATCAAAGTAACCCCGGCGTTGTCCTTCTGATCAATAATCCCAGTAATTGAAAGATTATCCAACGACACTGACGGGATCTCAATCTCTTCGGCACATGGAGCGCATAAATGGACAGTCTTATTCACACCGTCAACCACTTCATGGACATGAACGACGGCAATATTTATTGAGCACGAATCGCAGAGCATTGTCGTATACCCCTATTGCATAGGTCCCATTTGCTACCAAAGAATCCGGTTATATACTGCAAGCAGTAGAATTTTCGGACGTCTTTGAATTTATCAGCTAAGAGACTCCGAACAATATTTCGAAAACCTGATGATAGTGAGTATACCTCTCAAACAGTATTCCCATTACCAATACTGTACTACTATAGATTTTTTATCCGGAATTGCATGGGGAAATCACCATAGACAGCTAAATTCGAGTCAAAAAGAAAGAAACAGACTTGTGCCTAAGAACGATGAGGTCTAATTTGGGTTTTAGCGTGTCATGCCGCGAACGACATGGCACGCTTAACCTGTTAGCGTTTTCTATATCGCCTAACGGGAAGCGGGACGTAGCGCAGTTTGGTAGCGCGTTTGACTGGGGGTCAAAAGGTCGCTGGTTCGAATCCAGTCGTCCCGACCATTTTCCCGACGCTAGTTAGGCCCCGTTCGAAAAGGTCTAGCGGCCGTTATACCTTTTCGAACAGGGTCTAGTTATACCGAAAATCATGGAGTTATCATCCGGATTACGCGTCCCGCAGAAGCGAGGATCCCGATAGTGCGGCAAGACTCTTCCCGCGTGAGCGTGGATCCCGTCGATACGGGACGCTTATGCGGAGCGATCGCGGGCAGTATAATTCGCTGAGCAGACTATGCTGGAACCAGGAGTCAAGTCGAGCCAACCAAGTCAAACGTCGAAGTTTCCGCGGCGATCTTCCGAAGTTCTTATTCTGCTACTAACGATCGCGGCGATTTACGCGATGATATGTGCCCCCATACTCAGCGGAAAGGTATACGCAGAGTATGATCTACGTGAGCAGTTTATTCCCTGGCGTGTCTTCTATTCGCTTGCACTCGATAAGAACGAGTTGGGAATGTGGAATCCTTTTATGTTTCGGGGATATGACCACCACGCAGAGGGACAATCTGGCGTAATGCATCCTGCTCATCTTCTGGCTTATAAATTCCTGCCGTTGAGTATCAGCATTCCGCTTGAAATGTTCTGTTATATTCCGTTCGCCTTTATCGGGATGATGACCTTTCTAGCTCGAAGTCTCGGTCTACCCCGAACCGCAGCCGTATTCGGAGGCGGCGTATTTAGTCTTTCCGTGTTTTTCTACGCCCACTTTCCGCATGTCAATATGCTGTGGATCTACGCGCACCTGCCGTGGGCGGCGTTCGCAGTCGAGCGCTGCTTCAGATCAGCAAACTGTGGCCGATACGCAAGTCTCCTCTCACTGATTTACGCGTCAATGCTTTTGCTTGGTCATCCGCAGATGGTTTGGATGAATACCCTTGCGATAATTGTCGTCGTATTACACATCTCTACCGAATCTCGACGTCACAGCAACCCCCGCTGCGGTCTAATTCTTACAGGCGCCGGAATATTCGGTGGCTGCCTCATCGGAATGATCCAGTTACTGCCCAGCTTAGAGTACTTCCTGCATTCATCACGCATCGATTTTACTAAGTTGATGAGCAGTAACTTCTCATTGCACCCGCTCAATCTAATTCTTAACCTATCTCCGTACCTGTTCATAGATAAGTCGGTGGGAGATCTCTTTTACGAAAGCGCAGGAAACGCCTATTTCCTGAACTCGCACCAGGAGCTTCCGGCCTATCTGGGAGTTACGATTATGACGACTATCTATATTGGCACTGTGATTTACCGAAAAGAAGTCTTCACCGCGACCAACAAGACGAGACTGATCTTGTTCCTGAGTGCGTTGGCGCTCTCAATGTTATTGGCACTAGGAAAATACGGCGGTGTGAATCACGTTCTTGACGTTATACCGATGATTTCAAAATTCCGGTGTCCGGCCAGATATATCTGCATCGTGATTTTCTTAATTTCGGTGGCATCTGCGATAGTCGTCAGTCTATTCGAAACACATAAACCGCCGACGCGCCTGGATAGAATACACTGGGTTCTTCTGTCAGCACCAGTGGTTGCAAGCGTAACCTTGTGGATCGGCAGTGCGTTTTGTCGGTCGATCTCCTTTAGGAATACGATGCTCTATATCGAAGACGCGCGCTACCTTGCGATCGGCCCGGTCTTCATGTTGGTCGCATACATATGCTGTTTCCTGATACGGTCGGGAAAGAAGTGGGCGTTAACCGTATTATGCGTAGCGTGTATTGTTGATGTGGCCGTATATGCGTTACCGATATTGCAGCGCTCCGAGTTACGAACATTGGATCAGATCAAGACATCGAAGTTGAAAATGAAGAATAACGATCACACCTACCGGCATGTCTCGAAACTGAATGAACCGCTATGGAACGGATCTTTTCTCGCCAACGGATACCTTGGAATCCCCCCCCGCGACGATCTGGACCTGTTCGAAAACAGGGACCACCTTCGCTTGGCGTCGGTTCGATATGCGCACGGTACGACGAATACATTCGTCATTGAAGATGCATTCCCGCGGATCAGGTTGGTTCCTAATTTGAGGCACGCTGTTAATCCGCTCAATGATCTCAAAAATATAGATTTAAGTAACACTGTATTGTGCGATAAGAACGACGCCTCAGAAATCACTGGACCTCCTATCAAGTCCACCGAGCGGGTCGAACTTGTTGCCGATGGCTTCGAAGCGCTGAGACTGGATGTCAAAGTTGACGTACCTCGAATTCTCGTGGTATCGGATCGGTGGTCGAAGGATTGGGATGTCTCTATCGACGGTGTGGAGCAAGGGATAATACCGTTATTTGGTAGGCATATGCGCGGCATTATCGTCGGTACATCCGACAAAGAGGTATTAATGCGATATCGCCCCGTCGCCATCAGGTGGGGAGTGGCGTGTGCCGGACTGGGATTGATAATAAGCTTTATACTTTTCTTCCAAGACGGCGCGATTACGCGAAGAATCCAAAGCGATTCCCAGTGTACTTCGACATAATTTATATACATTTGATGACATGATTTTTGGTACTGCAGATGCAGAGGAGCCGACCGTTCGGGCCGTACCGACCCGGTTAATATCAGAGAAAACTTGGGTTCGGCGGTATTTTGGAGTTCAAGCTTTAGCTTGCAGCAATGCTGACTTACACGCTAAAGCGTGAACTCCAACGGGGGACCTTAACAAAGCTAATCTTTTGGTATGCGATTAGCACCCGTTGGTCCGGATGGCCGAGAGTCTCGCTTGTGCGGAGAGTTCACACTTTAGTGTGTCAAAATGACCAAGTTTCAAGGAGCCGTCCGTCCGGGCCGTCCCGACCCGTTTAATTTCAGGGAAAACTTGGGTTCGGCGGTATTTTGGAGTTCAAGCTTCAGCTTGCAGCAATGCTGACTTACACGCTAAAGCGTGAACTCCAACGTGCGCTTCGCCCGTGTAATCTGGAGTTCTGCTGGCCAGTAGAACTCCATGAACATCGCCGAGGCGAATCAGATCGAAGCTTCAACGAAGCGTCGACCGACCCCGTTGTACAGCGTCTGTTAATACATAACGAAACTTTGATCATGTGAATGTAGGAGGCTGCTCCCGCAGGCGATAACGATTATTTTGGACCGATACCGAAAAAACAGGATCGCCTGCGGGAGCAGCCTCCTACATTATAAACAGCCTCAAAACCGGCTTACTTTCAAGGAAGGTTACGTCACAATACGCTAGCCTGAGATCAGTGAGTCACGAAGGTCGTACGGCTGAAGAAATATTGGAATATTTTAAGATCGGGCGTTCTTTGTAACTCATTTAGATTAGGTCTGATACATGCTTGCAGTAGACACTTTTGGGATAAATAAGGCTAGTGTACTGTTAGTTTCGGCGACCAAGGCAGTCGCGTTTTCGGTCCGGACAGATGGTCTCTCTCCGTATTCCCCGCCGGAAAAACTTTTATATGATTCGCATCGTTCAAAAACGTGAAGGCAGTCAGCATACCGGAATGTACACACACAAGAAAATAATTTCCTGCTGGACAGGCGCAGTTTCCGCTGCGTGCATCATCGGGATCTTCCTGATTTACGACGATTTCGGGATCACTTGGGATGAATCGGTACAGTCTCAATACGGAGAACTGGCATTGGATTACTACGCATCGGGGCTACGCGACGACGCGTGTAATTCCTTTTTGAATCTCAAATACTACGGACCACTTTTCGAAATGGCTTGCGCCCTAGTTTACCGGATCGCCGATGACCTGAAATTCGAAATTCGTCATATTTGCACCGGCTTGGCGGCGGCGCTGACGGTGATCGGTGTGGTTAAGATCGGAAGCTGGTTCCCTCACCCGGTCGTTCCGGTCTTTAGTTCTATTGCGCTTATCATGCTCCCAAGATATTTCGGACACGCGTTTAATAACTCCAAAGATATACCATTCGCGTGCGGATTTGTGTGGACGATCGCAGCCATGATCATACTGTTCCAGGAAAAGGAATTCAGATGGAAGTCGGTCATCTTAGCTGGAATAATACTTGGACTTACGCTGTCGATTCGAGTCGGCGGGGTCATACTGATTATCTATTACGGAATCATCAGTGTTTTCTGGTACTTCACCAAGGTTTCTGACGGTATCGAGCGCCGCAATCTACTTGGCATTTGGGCTGTCAAAACGACCGCTCTTCTTCTTATCGCGTGGTTAATGATGGTACTGACATGGCCGTGGGCCCATATCAACCCGATCGGCAACCCACTTGAAGCCTTGGGCGTCGCCACGCAATTTGCGAAACCGCATTCGATATTGTTTGAAGGGAATATATTAGAAAGCCACCATCTGCCATGGTACTACCTCTTAAAATACGTAATTATCACGACGCCGCTTACCCTTTTGACGGTCGCAATCATCGGGTTATTTTCCTGCGCTAAGACACTCGTAACAAATATAAAAAGTGCCGAATCACTAACGTGCTTTACCATCATCATGTGGCTGACTTTTCCGGTCGCGTTCTTCGCCATAAAAACTCCGAACATCTACGACGGAATCCGGCATTTTCTATTTATCCAACCAGCTATCGCGATTCTTTGCGGGATAGGTGCGTATTACTTGTTCCAACGACTCCGAATGATTATGCAGCCAGTCTTAGCGTATATCGCGATAACGGTTTTAGCGCTTTATCCGATTCCCGATCTAATCGCGCTGCATCCCTATCAAATGACCTACTTTAATCGCCTCTTCGGGGGATTGGCCGAAGCGTCGAAAAACTATGAGACGGACTACTGGCTATCGAGTTATAAAGAGGCCGCAGAATGGATTAATCAACACAAGAAACCGGGGGACGGGGGGAAAACGCGGGTACTACTCGCGGCGAATAACCATTCGCGATTATGCGCGGATTATTACTTCGATGACGATATCGAGACGGCCAGCATATTCGCAACGAAGATCCCCGGAGACCTCGCTCCTGGAATCGCCTATTACGTAGCGACAACACGCTACGGTCTAGACCAGAATTTCCCGGAAACACCGGTGGTCCACACGATCGGGAGAAATAACGCGATCTATACGGTTATTAAACAAAGAAAAAGGGAGTAGTACGGCGCTTTGATTTTATCCGGCAGTCGGCGAATTCTCAATCCTATACCGAATGTTTTCAGGTTTTCCTCGGGATTACCCATCCCCCATCAGCGAGGATCCCGTTCGTGCGGTCCGCCCGAGCGGACTCCGTCCATGCGGACCCAAAATTTACGGCTTGCAGTATATTATAAACGGGCACTGGCTATTCGCCGTATAAATATCTTGCCACCTGCGATTTCTTCGTGTAACTCGTAATTTTCGTGAATCCAGGCCTCGAACTCACCGTGTGCGGGATTGAGTAATACGCACCACTTCGGCGCAGCCGTTTTTAACTCATCGAACACCGCCCCCCAACTGGTTACGTCCATTGATACGTAGTTCCAGGCGACAAAATAGCGCGTTGCCGGTGAGTTCCCGGAATAGAAGTATATGCCCGGATGTGTTCCATCAATATATATTTCTTCACCCGTAATACCTTTCGCAGCCAGCTCTTTTCCGATGAACCGATCGCGTACAAACCAGTTGTTATTACCGTACTTGGAATAACTGATCTCGTTCGGATGTATCCTGAGGTAATACTGATATGTGTAACCAAGTAGATATGCGCAGAACGCGATCAAAGTCAGCGTTCGCCACGGGTCGTCTATAACTTTGCAAAAAATAGATATCCCTATCACCGTGAACGGCAGGAGTAGAATATAATAGTGCGGCATATTCGATCCGGGTATAGCGATAGCAATCCCTACCGCAGCCATGAAGTACAGGACCAATCTGCTCCCATACCGCCGTGGCTTAGCGATTTGCGCCCAGATCGCACCTGCTATCGCCGTCAGAATTAGCGGTGTAATGACCATCACAGCCGTGTCGAACGGCGCCATGATCAGTGAACTGATGATCTTGAAAATAGAATTTCCTACTTCGGAAGTCACGTGATGAGAGTTCCGATTGAACTGCTCGATCAAGATGGAAGGGGAATATCCGAGCGCTGTGTAAATGAGAACATGAATAGCAATGGCGACGATACCCGCCGCACATAGTATTCCTGCCATCACGTTCCAGCGTCTCCACGTCTCCTTTGAAATAAGTAGAAACGGGATTATTAGAAACGGGATAGTGACCTGTTTCACAACGACTGACAAAACAATTATCACATAAGCAATGATTAACCAAATATAGCGCCCGTCACTTTGAAACTGCCGTAATGTCAGGTATGCGGCGAGCAGAAACGGAAGTATAAAAACTTCGCTATTGGCGCCGTTCGCGTGACAGGACCACAGGCCGCTAAACAAAGACCACAGGAATAAGAGGAGCGCGGTACTGATCATCGAATGCCGCGTCGCAATGAAGTAGTAGCATAACAGCAGCGTGCAGAAGACAACGGAAAGCGTCGCGAGAATCTTGGGGGCATATTCGTTGTACCCGAATAGCGTAATCGCTACCCGGTATATGACGAATGTTCCGATAGGCTTGTTGTCCCACAGGGTGACGTACGGCTTACCGCCGTCGATCCAGTCCTGGGCGATTATCGAGTATATCGCTTCATCCGCCTCAAGCGGTTCCTCGAAGGTGTGGCTCCGAAGGAATACAGTGACTGCAAGATTCGCAATAAGGACCACGGACAGTATCAGGATGTACGAGGGTCCGGAATGACTGGCGTCTAAATCTTTGTTATTCTTGCTTGGCATCGAGTCGAATGATCCCTGGATTTCAGACTGAAAATTAGCCCTCCCGCACCCGGCAACAGTCTAGCGACCGTAGTGTCGCATGCTTATATACCGAACGTCGTCAACCTGCGGGACGAAACATCGTTCAGAGTCTCTTACGCAATCATTTTGAAGTCGTCTCCCCGTATTCTCGGAGTCCGCTCATGCGGGAAGAGTCTCGGGTAATCCGAACCGGAAATTGTACCGCCTGCGGTATATTCACAAGCCTTGTTTCAGAAAATGACCAGATGGACTATCCGCAATATACAGAGCAAGGTGTCCACTGGGTGCCGGATAGTCATGATCGTAATCGACCAATAAATACCGTACTTCTTTTTCACTTCGGACACTTTCAGAATCTAACGAATACAGACTGAGTAACGTATAAAACGAATGAGGGAAGTACTTATAGTTATCGACATTAATAATAATTTTACTCTCAGGCGACCATTCAACAATTCGCTGAACCACATCAATTTGATTGCGTAAAGTGGCCCCGTAGTGGATTGATCGGTTCCCGCCATTCATGTGGATAAATAATATGAGCGAACACAGTAAGATGGTCATCGAAATAAAATAGGTTTTGTACGCGATCAAACAGCGTTTCTCCTGATGAAGTTTATCGAGGTAGCTCCAAAGGAAAAAAAAGTAGGCAAACCAAACGCCGATAAAGTACTGAGGATGTTGCCGATGCTTCGTAATCAGGTAGAAAGTAAAGTTGACCAAAAGTGTAGCGACACAATAAATGGCTAACTTATCGCGGACGTCAAACGACTGACGGTCACGGCGTTTAATGTATACTGATCGTGCAGCACTAAAGATTCCAAGATAAAAGAACACAATGCTCACTGAAGTAATCGCAATTAGACTCGCTGTAGCCCAGAACGGCAATAGAAAATGTTTTGAGTAAATTGCGGGAATATAGGCCTCCGGCCACCCGAAAAAACTGAAATACCTCACGCCGGTTAAACATCCGAGTAGACTTTCCCATGCGGACACTGCCAGTCTATCCGAAAACTGAAGATTCTGATAGACCTCAAGTGAGTATGGGAGCAGTGCGCCACCAATAACGGCGCATAGAGGAACGAGCGATTTCCACCTTTCCATCAGCCATCGATGATGAAATAGAGGTAGCACGATAAGAAATGCCAATATCGGGAACAACGATTTAAGCTGCGTAAAAAGCAATACAAGACTGACTGCCGCCGCCAAATATAACGAGATAACGCGCTCGTGCTTAAGAAAATGAACATAAAGAAGAAACAGCGATGCAGATAGGGGGATCACGAAACAATCGTCCCACAACACACGATTCAGGAGATATAGATACGGTGAAACGAATATCAGGAGTATAGGACTTCTCCAAAGTCCCAATTGAAAACGAACCCGGTCAAGTATAAAAAGTGTAAAAAAAATCGTCAGCGTATTCTTGATCATACTGATCAAGATAAGGTCTTTAGTGAGTAGTAAACACAATTGAAAGAACCAGGTGGGAATTGGACCGTATCGTATTCCCACCGATCCAGACAAGCCTTGCTCCGCCAAGCGAAAATTTCGATTTGCCTCGAGGGCATTCGCGATTAATTTGGGCTCGTCGTTAATGAACGGGATATCGCCTGGCCATATGAATGAAATCCCCATCAATAGGATCGCATATAGCCAAAACCTATCTCGGTCAATCTTCTCTGGCTCAAACAGTAACACACGCACCGCCGGCGGCTATTGATCGATCCGTCGCTTCCAGACACTCAACGATGCGGGTTCCGAATTGAGCGTCAACTAAAGGACTCTTATTCTCGAGTAAGCATTGCACGAAATGGTTGCACTCGGCCTTCAGGGGTTCCGCCTGCCGTATTTTTGGGATACTGATATCACCATCCAGAATCGAAAACTTAAATTCCGAATAGGTACCTTCCACCTGTTCAGTCAAATCCTGCAACTCCACGCGCTTGTCATATATTCGAATGCTCTCGTTGGGACGCATATCATCCCAAACGACCATTTTCCTCTCTCCGACAACTGTAATCTGTCTAACTTTACGGGGGTGTATCCAGGAAACCAGCATATTACAGCTGACGCCATTAGGATAAAATACGTTTGCGCTTACTACGTCCTCTCGTTCGCGCCCCAGAACCTTGCTTCCAGACACTGAAACTTTTTCTGGCGAAGCATCCAGCCAGTAATTTACAATAGAGATATCGTGGGATGCCAAATCCCAGAACGCATTCACGTCCTCGCGAATCGGCCCCAGGTTCGTTCGTTGAGTATGGATAAATAATATCTTGCCCAGTTCACCAGAATTAATCATCTCCCGGATGTATTCGATCCCAGGGTTAAAGAGGAAGACATGACCAACCATCAAAATTAAACGGTTGTCGGCCGCTAACGCAGTGAGCTCTCGACACTCGGACGACGAGGCAGCCATCGGCTTCTCAACAAACACATGTCTGCCGGATTTTAGTATATTTTTGGCTAACTCAAAATGGGTATGTACTGGCGTCGCTACAACAACGGCCTCGACCGGAGAGTCTGAAGCTAACATCTCCTGCGTTGAACTGCTTATTCCGACATTATAGCGACTAACTTTATTGAGTTTAATGGGGTCGAGGTCGCAAACGAAATCAACCGTAACCGCCTCGTGTTCGAAAAAATTGCGGAATAAATTCGGTCCCCAATGTCCAAGCCCAATCTGCGAAATTCGGACCTGCTTCATGGCACCCTCCGGTCACTGGTGACCTTTATCTGGCAGGACTCGTGTACAACCGATGGGTATCCGTTGATGAATTCGAACGTTGATCCACAGTCGCATTTTCCTGGCGTAATCTCGGTTGGCAGTCGACGTCCACAAAGACATACCCAGCCGATTCGACGAGCTGGATTTCCGACCATAAGGGACAACGGCAAGACGTCCCGTATCACAACCGCGCCGGCACCGATCATTGCGAATGCGCCAAGTGAGATCCCGCACACCACGGTAACGTTGGCACCAAGAGCGACTCCCCGCCCAACGCGAGTGCTGGATAACCACGAATCGGACGTATAGATTATCTTACCAATCGGTGACCTTGCTGAGCGCGGATACATGTCATTCGTGAACACGGTGTTCGGACCGATAAAAACATCATCGTCAACAATAACGCCGTCCCACAAAAGTGAATTGTTCTTAATCGTCACGCGATCGCCAATAACAACCCCGGATTCAACGAACACGTTATTCCCAACATTGCAATCAACGCCGATTTTCGCGTCTTTTTGCACGTGTGCAAAAGCCCAAATTCTCGTCCCGATGCCAATATCTGCGATATCCGCGTCGACCAAGGCCCGGTCGTGAATAAAAACTTCAGGTTCTCTCCGATCATTCGATTTCTCCATAGCCGCCTCTTCTGCTTTGTTCCAAGTGAATTTATGACGTTAGACCCGTTTGCATTCGCCCGTGATCGCCCACGAATTATTAAACCGTAATTTATTCCACGCCGTCGAAAATTGGACCGTTTACGGGCTACCGCAAGCCCAAGCCCACGAGTACCCAGGATTCAAGCATATGCCACCAACTTACGATTGGCGTCATTTTCGAGTAGTTCTTTTTGTCCGGCGGGTAGATCATACTCGTCGGAACCTCCAAACAGGTGTACCCAAGTTTTAAGGCCTTCGCGTATAAATAATACTCAAACTGATATCGGTAAAGCCAAGTCGCTTTCCACTCGATTTCGGGATCAAACAAGAGCTTCGTCCGGAACGCCCGATAACCATTCGTCGCGTCAGTGAGTTTACGACGGAATAACACGTATACGAGAGTATTAACGACAAGTGGTATCGACACGCGCCGAAACAACGGGAGATTCGGATAAGCACCGCCATCAAGGAATCGGCTGCCGGTTACATAATCGGCGGCTCCGTCGCTAATCGGTGCAAGAATCCGATGCATCTCGGACGGTAACATCTTTCCATTCCCCGCGATATTAACAACGACATCGTACTTAAGCTCCAATGCGCGCTCGGCCCCAAGGCGCAACGCGTATCCAATCCCATAGTTACGGTCGAGACGGACGTGTTCAAATCCAGATGACGCTATCATTTCACTGGAACCGTCAGTGCTACCATTGTCCACAATATAAAGTAAGTCAACAGGCATACAATCTTTACACCGGCGGATTAAATCGGGTAGATCGCGGGCCTGGTTGTAGACCGGCATTACGCATAGTGATTTCAAGATCTCATCCCTTAGGCAACGAATTCAAAGTCGTCCGAAAATTGTACCGCTTGTGATATAAACTGCGAATATTCCAAACCAAATGGAGTGTTCGCGAATTTGTCCTGCCGTATGCAAACTCTTAATGGACGGGTTACCTGACACTGAACAACACTTTCTTTCCGAAACATTGTGAGTAAGTTATACCGAACGCCGTTGAGTTTTCGTCCGGATTACCCGCCCCGCACGAGCGGAGTCCGTCCATACGGACCAAAAATTGTACTGCTTGAAGTATAACGGTGAATTCTAGAGACGGCAATCGCGACTTGGGGCGCGCTTCACCAATCCCGTCAGTTCGCTTACATACTGAACGCCTGCGACTACCTCTGCTAACATCGAAACCAAGCACACCAAATCATGAACGAGATCAATCAGAAATGTCCGGAATGTCAGACGACGTTACCCGAAGATTTCGTCAAATGCCCGGCGTGCAATGCGTATGTATTGGATGCGTCGCCGTGGAAAGGGGAACGCCATCTATTTGTAATGACGCAATCGTTATTGAGTTGGCTGATTATCATGCTGATTCTACCGACAGTTCCGGTGTCAATAAGCGGCATATTCGATGACGCAATTTCCCAATTAATACTATTATTCGCTATTTACGGAATGTTACTGACCGCACGGAAATGGAGAATCGGGACCCGGCAAATTAAAGCGTTTCGGCTCGTTCGGCAACTATGTCCTCAACCGCGCCGCATTGATCGGCCCTTATTGGCAATGATAAGGTCAGCGATTCTCCGCGATAACCTTGGCCCCTATAATCAGCTTATCGTATACCAACGCCTATATTGGTTGAGCGAGTCGACACAAAGAAAGAAGGCGGTTGATTCTACCACTTTGGAATCGATGAAACACCATAGCGAAACGGACTGGGAGTCTCTGGAGGGTTCGTTCACCATGGCTCAGTATCTAATCTGGTTATTGCCGACCGCTGGCTTTCTCGGCACAGTTTTCGGCATGACGCGTGCACTGGAGTCATTTTCTTCGGTCGTCGCGAAGAGCAGCGATCTAGGGTTTACCGCCGGCCTGACGGCGACAGCTCAAGGGCTCGGCATCGCATTTCACACCACACTCGTCGGCCTCGCGGCCGTGATCCCATTATTAGCGCTGTCTACTGCGGTAAAAAGGAGATCGCAGTTATTTCTAGAGCAAACTGACAGATTCTTCCTTCGGCTTGTTACTCAAACTGAAAATTCACCATCCGATGTGGTTAACGAAATTGACGATCACTCAACGTCTGCGCACGACGAATCCGCCGATGTGATCGCAGCAGACGTATTAGAAGCCGGAGCCGTACAGAGTCGCTTACAGCACGCCGATTCGACTTTAGAAATCTGAAATTTACAGAGGACTAGCCTGATCGCAAACAGATTGTCCCCCCACGAGGCTTCAATTGAACATCCGACGACGTCGCCGCCTATTTACTTTCACCCATCAACTCCCCGCGCTTCCATTTTTATCGATCATGCTCGGGCTGATGAGTGTTATGGCGCTCACGACCATTGGTATTTCTGTAGAGGAGCGGGAGAGAAAGAACAAGGGGGCGATCGTCGAGCTCGTTGGTGTTCCGTCCAAGTTTATCCCGTTCCACATCCGCTGCACCGACTTCGACGTCCAGTGGATGGACGATGATCTTCAATGGCAGACAACCCCTTTGTTACAGCTTCTCCCCGCCCTCAGTTCTCCAGACGAACCTATCTCAGCTGAGGGCAAATCGCTCATCGATCACATTTATATGAAGTCGGAACAGAATAAGAGTTTAAGTTTTACACGCCAGCAGAACACCATAGTCCTCTGGATTCAACCCGATGGCATCAATACAGCGACGATCCTTAAGTACCTGATTTCAACATATCGAATACCGATCCGAATCGGCTCTTTACCTGTTTTGGAACAGGAGGATATTTTCCGTGATGTACCGTAATCAAACAAGAATTGATTTCAGCGCCCTCGTTGATATCATATCTAACGTGGCAGGTATGATGATATTGCTCGCGTGCGTCGCTATCATCGTCAAGCACCGTGACCAGTCCGCATCACTGACGGAATCGCGACCAACGAAACCGATATCCTTTCCTCTCGCGTATATACCGGATAAACATTCATTGACCATCGGGCTGAAATACGGAAAACTCTACGAGTTGCCCGAGCGCGAACTGCTTGATGCAGTCGCGAATAAAACGACGAGCGGGGAATCGGTGCAATGGCTGGATATTGAAAAGGCCGGGGTAAGCGCGAAAATCGAGCTCACTCCGACAGCGACCGGCTTCCGGTTTCAGTATAAATTTAATCCAGACGGCGGGATCGCACTGGACGAAGCTCGAGAAACGGTAGAAACACTCGACCGGATCATGGAACGCTTCCCGCCGGCCGAGTTTTTTTATGTATTTCACGCCTGGCCCGAATGCTTTAATAGATTCAGAGACGTGCGGGAGTACCTACTTGAATCCGGTGTAGAAGTCGGGTGGGTCCCGCGACTCGACGATCCGGAATCATACGACGTGGTCTATTCCATGGGCGAATATGACGACGACCTAACAACCATCAAGGCTCAGTGAATCATGCGATCCGGAGAATCCCTGCTACGATTTCTCGTCGTCACATTTAGTGTAGTCATTATCCTCTATTCCCTGAGTTACCAATTCTTCCCACGGCAGCCCCCGTCAATATGGGAAATACTAACCGGCGCTGTGGAGGATGAAACCAACACGGGATTCTTTAAGCGACTGTTCAGGTCGGGTCGCCCGGATGCCGCCGCCGGGAGTCTATGGCGGCAGTCTTCACATGAGGAATACCTCGTGAGAAACTGGCGAACCGGCGATGACATCTCCGGGCGCGGCGTGGGCATGAACCTAAGCAGAGACCGGCTGGTACTACGCGAATTCATTCTAGCCCATGCCGTTTTACTTGATCGTTACGATGACGTTGTGGAGTCCGACGTCTGGAAAGCAGCTAGAAAAATCAAGTGCCCCGAGGTTGACCGGAACTACGAGGAGCAACGGCTATTAAGCGAAATATTATGGATGAATTATAAAAACAATGATAAGGACCCGGTAGTTTTACAAAAATTACGTCGTACGGCGCTGCTGTTGGTCGATCATCCTTCATCGTTTTTTGAAGATCGTTTCAACGCGGGAATCTCGTCGCTGCTAGCTGGCGATTCCTCGAACGCATTGATTAATCTGGATAGAGCGATCAGCGAGTGGCCGTCGACGGGTCGCGCGCGCGGAAACGTCTACCTTGGCTTGATGCTCACGCATGCGGTTGAGAATCACCCGAGGGACGTCCTGCGTATGTTAAGTGTATTCCGTGATAGCTTTCCCGATTGGCTGTACCTCGAAACCTTTGTGCCGGATATTCTCGCGCTAAAAGAAATATACCCGGAATCCGCCCTGCTCCACGTGGTTCACGGGCGCTTGGTGCAGTTCGCAAATGACTTCGCAACCGCAAAGGACTTGTACCGAACGGCTCTGGCAACAAATAAACTCGATAGGTTCGTCAGCTTGCTTGTCCGAGGCTGGATCAACTCAATAGAGGATTCAAACATTCAATGATACTGATAGTTGTCTGTTCGTGGGCGTGCGTGCTGATTTTTGCATGGATGGTCGAGTCTAAGTATCACTGGACGCGACCGCCATATAAACATTTCGCGCTGTTCGCTGCGGCTGGCGGTATTGCTACCGTACCGGCACTGCTAACCAATCTTTTTCTAAGCCGGGAAACCGCGTTCTGGGTTTATTCAGAAGACAAGCTGCACAGTTTCATGGGCTTCTTTCTCGGCGCAGGCGTGGGTGAGGAATTCTGGAAAATATCGGCTGGGATTTGCCTCGTACTATACTTGCTGCGCAAACAACAGTCACTGCGCAGAATAGATTATGTACTGGGCTTCGTAACCATCGGGTTGACCTTTGGCATGATAGAAAATCTGTTTTCCTACTCGCATCTCGAAACTATGATACTGGTAACGCGTGGACTCATTTCCATCCCGCTGCACGCGGCGATGGGAATGATACACGGGCTGGCCGTCGCTCGTTCTATCGAATACGGACGGGTTTCTCCCGTATTCCTCGGGTACTCTGCAGCCGTAGTGATCCACACACTGTGCGATACCTGGAGTATTTTTCTCTCACCCGAGCTCGCACGCTCTGCGTTAGCCCTAACGGCAATGTTATTCATCGGTCTCGGATCAAGTTATTGGCGCCGAACCCCGGAGGTGGAAGATTTGGACGTCTACAGCGTTTGAAAGTTTGCGCATAGATCAAGGCTAGCCTGGTAACCCGAGAAGTTCCAGAAACGGCAAGTTCCGGGTTTTGTATCCACTCAGCGCTTCCTGCGTATAGAATACTTCTTCAAGGTAAAGCCCTTGTGGCGGCGCGGTATCGAACCGGGTGGTTCGCTCTTTTTCTTTTAGTAGCCGTCGGCCAATCTCCGGATCTATTCGAGTCTTACCTGCTTTCACTAAGAATCCGACGATTCTTCGCACCATCTTGTATAGAAATCCATCCCCTATAACAGTAATCAGAACGAACTGGCCGATCTCGTCAATCTCGATGCGATAAAGTGTTCTTATATTGTCCGGCTCCGGACGTCGGGAATTTACTGAGAACGCGGTAAAATCATGGGTGCCAGTCAATATCGAAGCTGCTTCCTTCATAAGCGGCAGTGCCAGGGACGAAGTTTCAGGCCAACAAAACCCGGATACAAAGGGTGACCGCAGGTCGCCACGAAATATCAAGTAGCTGTATGCTTTTCCAAGGGCGTTGAAGCGGGCGTGGAAATCCGGGGGCATACGTTCGATGCTGCGGACTCGTATATCATGCGGGAGGGAATCGTTCAATGCTTTCTCGAGATTCTCGAGAGGAATGGAGGGTCGGTCAGGTGGACTAAACGTAACCATCTGCGAAAGCGCATGTACCCCGGCGTCAGTCCGGCTGCAGCCAAATATCGGGACGTCACTCTTATACAGTGCGGCAAGACGATCTTGAAGGACTCCCTGGACAGTGGATTGTCCAGGCTGAAACTGCCATCCGGAGTAACGCCCACCCTCGTACGCAAGCGTTAGCAACCAATTTTGTTCCGCCGGGGCATTCACGAAGACTTTGGGGTCTGCATGTTATTCGCCACGGTACAAAAATACACCGCAGTTTTCGCAGGCAACAATAATATTACTACGTACGGAAGCCTTGATTTGAGGCGTCACCTTTAGAAAGCAACGACCACAATTGTTGTTTTGCACGGGGACGATACCTGTTCGGAAGGTTCCGGATTTGGTCGGTGTTGCTATTATTCTCGTATACTTCCCCAGCAATTCCTCCGGGATACTCTCTGCGAATTTCGCGCGATCAGCCATTACCTTATCGATCTGGGACTGACAATTCCGATCGCGAACATCAATATCGTTGAGCGCAGAATCTACTCTCGCCCCGGCGGCCGCCAGCGTATCGCTATCTTTCTTCCGTTGCTCCTTCGCCGCCTCAAGCTCCTCCCAATACTGCAACTGCACTTCTTCAAAGCCCTTGATTTTCTTATTGTGCGTTTCAATCTCGTTAAGGAGAGCACGATACTCCTCGTTTTTCTTGATCGCCGTGGACTTATTCTGAAGCTCCTTGATCTTATCCTGATGAGCCGCTATCTCGATTTCGACTGCGTTGATATTTTTCTCAACGTTGAGAACTTTATCTTTCGACGCGGCGACGTTTTCTTCGGCTTCCGCGAGCATTCGTTTGATCTTTTCCTTCTCTACCGGAACCGACTCTATCTGTTTCCGGAGATTGAACACTCGAATATCCTTATCCTGGATCTCCAGCAGTTTCTCAACGGTACTATCCATAATCCATCGTCCTTACATTTTGGCACTTGAATGAAACCCCCTGCGACACGGATTGCGGACGTGTGTGGGACGGCCACGAGGGTTCTTAGTTCAGGCACTGCGCCTGTCCGGAATCTCGGAACTTCGAACCTGCAAACCGAATGCGTCGCGAAGCATAAAAATGCATCTCGTCATATTAATTCGAATTTACACAAGCAGGTACCAGTATCCCGTTTTAGAAATGATCCGATTACAAATTTCCAACGAAATTGCGATCTATAATAATCATTCCCGATAAATAAACAATACGAAAACATTGATAATATCATCCGGAAAATATATTATCGTTATTACGACATTTAACCTCCTAATCGTGCGTGAGTATAGTGAAGCTAGAGCCTGGTAAATTGAAAGTTTTAATCGGGGTCCGTCCATTGGTGATTCTGGGATTGGCGGCTACGATTGCGGTCGGATCCGGTTGCGAAAAAAAGACCGCAAAACTCGCGTTGAGCGAGGCCTTGTCGTTGGCAGAAGATGGTGGCTCGGATAAGTGGGTTCAGGCAAATGCGCTCGTTGAAAACAGTATAAAACAGGGAGTAACAGACGAAAGAGTCGTAAAATTTTATATCATTTGCCTATATAATCTTAAAAAGTACAAACGCGCCCTCCGGATTACCCAGGAGCAACTCGCTGATAATCCGGATGATTTTCTGGTTAATTACTTCGCCGGGAAGATCTATTACGAAACTGAACAATATCAGACCGCGGAAACCTACCTGACACGCTGTAACTCCATCCGCCCAAATCACCTTGATACTTTGGTATTGTTGACGAATTGCAGCCGCCGTCTAAATCACCCGCGGACCGCAGAACTTTACGAGAAACTGCTCGGTACGACGGAGTTTTCCAGGTCGTTCCTGGCGATGAACGGACTAGGTGTCTGCTATACCGAGCAAAAGCGTTACCCGCACGCGATGAGCAAGTTCTCAAGCGCGCTGAAGTACTCGGATCAACATCCCATGGTTCATTTAAATATAGCGATTCTTGGTGACCGCTACCTGCACCTTCCAGAAATCGCTGAGAGGCACTACCAACAGTTTCTCGACAGCTCTTCGCGCGGTTATTCGCGGACACGCAACCAGGTGATCGCGCGACTGGAAAATATGTAACAGGTTATCGTCCAAGGTTCAAAAGGTTTCCCGCACGAGCGGGATCCCGCTTATACGGGACAGAGGTTCCGGGGTTAACAACGAAGAACGCGCAACCGTGTTTTAGGGCTAAAATAAGCGAAGATTCCGATTCGGAATCTTATTCTTACTCGTCATCGTAATCTTTCTGGTTCTTCGAGGTGAAATTTTGGAAGCGAGGACGATGATGACCATCCCCTCAGGGATGAGCCCGTAGGACGACCAATCGGAGTCGAAATCGCTATCGAAATCGTTGTTTTGTTTTGTGCGAATCAGTTGCCTATAGCCACGGAACAAGGAGGAACGATCCCGATTTCGATAGCGATTTCGATCCCAAAAAAAAATAGTACACGAATCCATTCCCATAGGGATAACAGGTAAAAATGCGAACTGCGTCTTCTCGAAAGATTCCGTATTTGAGGCTATCGATTGGCAAAATCTGCCGATTTCAGATCTCTATAGGACCACAGTGGAGTATGATTACAAATACGAAGAAAATCCAACGAAAAATTCACTGGATTGGCGGCTGCCCTGAACCCGCTGAACTGTGAACCGCTGAACCGCTGAACTGCTGAACCGCTAAACCGCACTAACATGATATCTCTTGAAAACTTCAAAGAATCTCTAAAAGACCGCTCAGATATCATTGATGTCCTGAATTCGTATATACCCCTGCAAAAGGCAGGAACCAACTATAAGTCACTCTGTCCGTTCCACAGCGAAAAAACTCCCTCGTTCACGGTTAATCCGGTCAAACAGATTTTCTACTGCTTCGGATGCCAGAAAGGTGGAGATGTTATTCGATTTGTCATGGACTACGAAGGCGTCGATTATATTACTGCTCTGAAGATTCTATCACAAAAAGTGGGGATGGTATTCCCGGAGCAAACGAATGATCGACGCAGCTCAAACGAGTCTGGATCTGCCGCGTCATTGCCGAAAGACACCTTTTACGAGTTACATCGAAAACTGTCTGTATGGTACCAAAAGCAATTGCGCTCATCGCGGGGGAAGGAAGCATTGGACTACGTTAGTAAACGCGGACTCGACGATGATACGTTGACGAAGTTTCAAGTAGGATTTGCGCCAAACTCATGGGACGACACCATGAAGTGGGCAAAACAGAATGGGATTTCAATCGACCTGTTACGAACCTGCGGTATGATCACGGATCGAGAATCGGAGGGCAAAGCAACAAAAACGTACGACCGCTTTCGTAATCGACTGATGTTCCCGATCTGGAACGAGCAGTCGAGTGTTATCGCGTTTAGCGGACGCCTGATTTCCGAGGACCAGGTCGGCGGCAAGTATGTCAATAGTCCTGAAACACCGCTGTTCCACAAAAGCAAGGTTCTGTATGGACTTCCGCTGGCACGCGAAGGGATCAAGAACCAGGGGTTCATGATATTATGCGAAGGCCAGATGGATGTGATCGCATGCCATCAAGCAGGGGTAACGAACGCGGTTGCCCCGCTCGGAACTGCGTTTACTGAGCTCCACGCACGACTCATAAAACGTTACACCGATTCTATCACGCTACTTTTTGACGCCGATACGGCCGGAATCAACGCGGCCCTGAAAAGTATCGATGTATTTCTGCCGGCAAAGCTATCCACAAAAGTCGTTCTACTGAACAAAGGCGACGACCCGGATAGCCTGGTCCGAAAGCACGGGCGCGACGCACTCCTGAAGAAAATTAGTGAGGCCGTGGATTACTTTATTTTCCGAATGAACATTGAATTTGAACGGCAGTCTCCTTTAACGCCGGATACGAAGGCGAAGATCACGGAAACCGTGCTGAAAGACATTAGCCGAATCGAGAGTCACACCGCGAAATCTGAGTACTGCCGAATTCTAGCAACGCGCCTTCAGGTCCCGGAACACGTCGTTGCGCAGGATCTGCAGCGAATGGCTGGTCGTCGACCTGCCCGAAAGCCGTATCCCAGATCAGAAAACTCCAGAAATAACGAGGCCGAACCGCACGAACACCGTGAATCGAAATACGAGATCACCGCTGAGGGTGTACTTTTGGAGTTGGCATTGCACCATGGCATTTTCGCGCATAAAATGCTTGAGGAGCTTCCGCTTGAGTATATTACTGATTCCCCGACAGGTCGCGCTCTCAATGAGGTACTCGCCCATACAGAACAGGGCGAGTGGAGTGATGCTTCAAAGATAGTACTCGATAGTCTCGCCAAGTATCCATCCAAAGACATAACAAAAGCGTTATTCGACCCGGAGTTCGGACCGAACACGTCGAAAGATACCTTGCGAAAAGCGTACGCCGATAGCCTGTACCAACGGGTTAAAGACGAGATTAATAAGAGAATGAACGATTTACAGCAAGAAATTTCGCAGTTGAAAACGCGGGAAGAAAAAAATAAACTTCAGCGTAAGTTGATCGACTTCCGCAAGCAGAAAGATCGACATTATCATAAACTTAAACATGAATCCGGTGTCATGTGAAGGCAGCCCGCGATCTACGCCGACACGACGTCCGAGCAAAAAACACGTAGAAAGATTCCTGAAAAGTGGATAAAGACCTATTAATTCATCTTGAGTATTGCCTCACACCAACACATCGCATTAACAATGCTGCCATTGTTATCAGTCAAGGCGATATTCTCGCCGTCGGCGGATTCTCCGCTTTCACGCACACCGAGGACTATATCGTAATTGACCTTCCGGAGTACCACGCTGTTCCTGGGTTTATCGATTCCCATATATACGGTGCAGGCGGATTTGACTGTATGCACGCCGACACGGACCATAATATCGCCGGTATGTCTGAGATTCTCTGCAGGCACGGTGTTACCTCTTTCTTACCGACCACACAATCCGCGGATCATCCGAAATTGATCGCCGTTATCGAAGCTCTTGCTAGTCAGTGCGACAAGTCATTACCCGGCGCCGTACCAGTCGGAATACACATTGAAGGTCCGTATATAAGTTCTGAAAAACGCGGTGCACACCCGGAAAGTCACGTCAGGCCAATCAATATGCAGGAAGTCGATGAAATGATCGCCGCGGGAGATGGAGCGATTAAGGTATTTACTTTCGCTCCCGAGTTAGACAATGCGACCGAACTGATTAAGAAATTACGCGAACATGGAATAACGCCGTCTATGGGACATACAGTCGCGGAACAAGACGACGTACTCCGCGCAATCGACGTCGGCGCACTACGCTGTTCCCACCTGCTGAATGGTATGGAACCGCTCCGGCAACGCAAAGTCGGACTTGCAGCAACAGCTATGACGGATGAACGCCTATGGGTTGAAATGATCGTTGACGGTGTGCATATCCATCCGCGAATGATTGATCTCGCGTGCAGATGCATTCGGAAAGACCGAATCGTCTGTATCAGCAACGCCAACGAAGCCGCTGGCCTAACGGACGGCGTATACAAATTAGGAGACGAAGAGATTCACGTTGAACGGGGACGGTCTGTCCTGATTGACGGGGTCATTGCGGGCTCAACCGAATTTCTCGATCAGAACTATAAACATCTCTTTTCCTATTCGCACTTAACGGATAGCGAGGTAACCGCCTGTTTTACCTTAAATCCGGCGCATAGTATCGGGCTCAAAGACCGCGGTGAAATCAAACCGGGAAAACAGGCGGATATCGCAATTATGAATCAGCAGCAGGAAGTGCAGATGACAATCATAAACGGGAATATCGCGTATTGCACCGAATCGATTGAGCTCCCCGAAAATATATAATCGTACCATTGCACCATAAACTGCTTTAGCCTGATTAATTCACGCGATTCGTCGCGAGAGAACTTAACTCGTTCATGATAAGATGATTGGAGAAGGCGCCACGGTGAAAGTGAATTTTCATTCACTAAGATGTGAAGCCAAGCCAATCGGTTTATTCGAGCAGAGATTAGGGCTCGTAGAAGAATACTGGTGAATTATTCAGGCTAGACGTGATATTC
>JAJFLP010000003.1 GCA_021772635.1 Verrucomicrobiota bacterium
GCCGGCGGCCGGGACGTGACGTTCGCCGACAACCAGGGTCTGGGTACGGTCACCAATGACGACGCGGCCACCTTGACCATCGACGACGTAATTCAGGTGGAAACTGACGCGGGGACCACAGCGTTCACGTTCACAGTGACGCTGGACGGAGACATTGACACCGCCGTCAGCTTCGATTTCGCGACGGCAGACAACACGGCGACGGCAGCGGACAGCGACTACACGGGGATTTCGACGACCGCGCGCAACTTCGCGAGTCCGGTAGCGGGAGCGACCGAGACGATCACGGTGCAGGTTAACGGCGATGAAAAGGTTGAGCTTGACGAGACGTTTTTTGTGAACCTGAGCAATATTTCAGCCGGCGGCCGGGACGTGACGTTCGCTGACAGCGAGGGTCTGGGCACGATCACCAATGACGACGCGGCGACGCTTTCGATCGACAACGTGACACAAGCGGAAACCAACGCTGGCACGACGACGTTTGCCTTCACTGTGACATTGGATGCGGAGGTAGACACTGGTGTCGGCCTGGATTTTGCGACGGCGAATGACACGGGGACCACCACGGATAGCGATTACACGGGCATCTCGACGACGACTCGTAACTTCGCGAGCACGGCAGTCGGTGCGACAGAAACAATCACTGTACAAGTTACTGGTGACGATAAGTTTGAATTGGACGACACGTTCTTCGTGAACCTTTCGAATATCGCGGCTGGCGGCCGTGATGTGACATTCGCGGACAACCAGGGGCTGGGGACGATCACCAACGACGATTCGGAACCGACCGTAAGCTTGAGTGCAGCACCAACAACCATCGCGGAGAGTGCAGAAGTCTCCACCGTGACGGCGAATCTTAGCAATCCGTCCTATCTGTCTGTGTCGGTTAGTTTGGCGTTTAGCGGAACGGCGACAGAAACCGGCGACTACACACGAACCGGCGACACAGTGACCGTAGACCCCGACAGCACTTCTAATTCGATAACGGTGACTGCCGTCCAGGATACGGTGGATGATAACGGTGAGACGGTTATTGTCGATATCGTTACGGTAGCCAACGGAAGCGAGAACGGCGTCCAACAGCAGACGATTACGATTACTGATGACGATATCAACGGCCGACAGTTTGAGGATATCAATGCGGACGGTACGGACGATGGCGGTAGTGATCCAGGACTTGACGGCGTTACACTCGAGTTATACGTCGACGGCGGTGACGGCGTATTCGGCGACGTTGGCGGCCGCAGGAACGGCGATGACGACCAATTGGTTGGTACCACTGTATCTGCAAATGGCGGATTATACGGGTTCGGGGATCTAGATCCTAACCTTTATTTTGTTCGCTCGGTTCCAGGCTTTGGTCAGGCTGCGACGACACCTGAAATTCTCACGGTCGACGGGATGGAAGATCCGAACTCTCCGAGCCAGGACTTTGGTACGACAATTCTAGGTTCGATCCATGGTTTGGCATATGAGGATATAGACGGCGATGGGATGTACGACAGTAGCGTTGATTCGGCGCTAACCGGAGCCGACTTCGCGCTTACCGGCACCGACGGCCTGGGTAATCCGGTGAATCTGACGATGACGACAGGATCTGACGGTGCAATCACCTTTGAGAATCTGGTACCGAGTGTCAACGGCGCTGGCGCTGGCACCGGATACACGGTCACCGAGACGGTCAAAACAGGATTCACAGCGTCAACCACCACTAGCTACAGCTCAGATCTTGAGAGTGGTCAAGCATTGGTTTGGATGACGTCTGCGGCGAACCTGAATCAAGGGACGCTGGCTCAGCTCGCATACGATCTAGACCAGCAGCACGGTTTTTTCGATGACGGTGCAAGAGCGGATGATTTTTCGGGTGGCGAGAACGAGAAGTGGATTAAGGCAGCGAATAACGGTGATCAGGAGCATTATATCCTGCCCAACGGAGAATTATACGAATGGGACGGTAGTTCTACCGATCCATTGGCTGGGACTTTGATCGGGACGTTTGATGCAACATTCCACAGCAACGAGGCTTTGATACACGATGCGGCTCCGGTTGATCCGCAGACGGAGGTGCTGATCGGCTCAACACTGGAATTCGGGAGTTATATCCCGGGATCAATGAATGGATTTAAGTTCGAAGATGTCGACCTGAACGGCATCTATGAAACGCAAACCGATAAGAAAATTTTTAATGTCGTATTCAAATTGACCGGAACTGACGGTGGCGGGAACAGTGTGAATTTAACGACGACCACGGATACTAACGGGTTCTTTTCTTTCGCTAACCTGCGTCCGGGAAGCTATACGTCGACGGTTACGCTCCTTGCGAACTGGGTTGCAACGACGGCGACATCGAGTACGCAAACGGTCACGAGCGGCCAGCATCTGGTAGCGAAAACGGGTCAGGCGAATCTGGGCGCCGGCGATTTGGGGTCGGAGGTGGTTATTGGTGCTCTGATGTTCGGCAGCAGATTGCCTGAATTCGATATTACGTTCACTGCGGGACCAAACGGTTCGGTTCAGGGAGAACTCATGCAAACGGTCATCTACGGGAATCTGAGCAGTGATGTTACTGCAGTTCCGAACGAAGGTTTCCGATTCGACACGTGGGAGCGAACCGCACAGATCGAGATTCTTGATTTCGGTGACAGTACCACGTCGGTCACTGTTTATGGTGCCGGAACGGTAACGGCGAAATTCGTTGAGAACCCGACCGAAATGATCATCCTTGACGTAATCGCTGGTAACGGAACGGTTTCCGGTGTTACGTCTGGTAATGTTGTCGCGGACGTTCCGCATCAGATTACCGCGACTGCGAATACGGGCTTCGAGTTCGAGCGATGGGAAGCATCCGGATTTGGCGCACTGAATAACGCTCTCAATGCCCGGACGTCAGCGATTTTTACAGGGCCGACTACATTAAGGGCAGTATTTACGCCAATCGATCAGACTTCTCAGGTACAGCTAAACCTCGTTGCCGGCACGGGCGGGACCACAGTTCCTTCAGCGGGTGTGCGATCAGTGGCAGCGAACAGCAGCGTAGCGATTCAAGCGATTGTTGAAACCGGGTATGAATTCGATAAATGGGAGTTAACGGGATCAGCAACGGCGGTGAATATCAAGTCAAGGAGTACCACTGTATCGCTTGCAGGCGACGCGACAGTTAAAGCTGTCTTCCGGGTTGGATCCAATAATCAATACACATTGACCCTTGCCAAGACGGGTAACGGAACCCTGAATCCCCGCGAAGGAGCATACACCTTATTAGAGGCCCAGCGCTTTGGGTTTACCGCGATTCCCGACCAAGGGTATGTATTCAACGGATGGGCCATAAGTGGTATTGGTCAGCTGGACACGACTGCTGAGCGGGTTACGGCGATTCAGATGGGACGAGGTAATGCGACGGTGACGGCATCGTTCATTGAGGTAGCGAATCTGGTCGAATTGATTATCCAACCACGTGAAGGCGGAACGACTAACCCAGGGAGCGGGGTATACCAGGTTGAGCGGAATACGGTGCAACAGATTCAGGCGGTAGCAAACGAGGGCTGGCATTTCACAGGTTGGGAAGTGAAGCAAAACGCGGAAATTCTTAACCGAAACAGAGACCGAACCAGCGTCAAAGTATTAGGTAAAGCTACAATTACCCCGACGTTCGCTCGAAACGTGGTGCCATTGACGTTGACGATGGCAATTAATACGATTGATCAAAGCAATAATATATTGACGGGTCAAACCGGGGGAGCGGTGAATCCCGGCGTAGGTAACCACCAGGGATTTAGCGGACGAACGATCAATCTTACAGCATCTCCAAGCCAGGGATTTGAGTTTGTCCAATGGTCGATAGACGGTCAAGGTGATCTCGATAATACTAGAGAACGCTCGAGATCGAATTCCGCTAAATTATCCGGAAATGCTACTGTTACTGCGTGGTTCCGGGTATCGCTGGATCTGGTTGACCTTGACCTTGCAGCGGGAACTGGCGGTTCGACCAATCCGGCAGCTACAACGTACGAGCTTGAGCGCGGAACAGTCATCGATGTCATCGAAGCAATTCCGTCCACCGGATTTCATTTTACGAGTTGGATTGCGACGGGCGGCGATATCGTTATCGAGCAGCCGTTCAACAAAAAGACTGCCGTGACGATTCACGAAAACGCGACCCTCACCGCGCAATTTGAAGCGGATGTTGCACTGAAGACGCTGACAGTTTCGGGAGCAACAGGCGGAAGTACGAACCCCGGAGTGGGAAGCTTCCAGGTGGAGCAGGGTAGTAGTACCCGAATCGAAGCGAAACCAATCGCCGGGTGGCACTTTGAATTCTGGAAGATTAGTGGCGACGCTATTCTCAAAAATGCACAATCTTCGGAAACAACGATTCGTGTAAATGAGAACACAACGATTACGCCGACGTTCGGACAGAACGCGGGTGCGGCGATGCTGGGGATTACATCCAGAAACAACGATGGAACTCGACAAACGCCGGGTAGTGTGGGAGGCAGCACGAACCCGGGGAATGGAGACTACAACCAGACGATCGGTGTGCGGCAGGACATCGATGCTGTCCCGGATCCAGGATATTATTTCGTGCGTTGGACCGTTCTTTCCGGGGTTGCCGATATTGAAGACGAGCTTTCGCAGGCGACGACCGTGGTTGTAGGGGAAGCGGCTCAGATTGAGGCGGTTTTCGCGAAGATAATTTCTACGGCGACGCTTACGATCAGCGCGGACGGAATGGGGAGTACGAACAGAGGATTAGGCGGTCGCGAGGTTTCGGTCGGCGGCCCGCTCGAGTTTGTCGCCGTTCCGAGCAGCGGATATTTCTTCGATCAGTGGCAAGTCATATCAGGAGATGTGTCGATACAGAATACGGGGCAGCAAACAACGTTCGTCACGGTAAACTCCGGATCCACAGCCGAGGTGCGGGCGTTCTTCCAGCAGATCCCTGCGAATACGTTTATATTGACGACGGCTACCTCACCGTCACGTCGCGGAACAACGTCACTTGGAGAAGGAACCCGGACTGTAAACGAGAGTGTGTTGATCGAGATCACGGCGATTCCGATGAGTGACTTCACGTTCGATGAGTGGCGGGTTTCGGGCGGAGCGGCCGTCGAGAGTACCAGCAGCGCGGCAACGCGAGTATCGTTGAGCGGCGCGGACGGAACGATTACGGCTATATTCGCAAGCGACGATCCCTTGGAGGTCATTAACGGCTTGATCGATGACGGGACAATCGATACATCAGAGAAGGCCGACTTGACGATGGCGTTTACGGACCTGAGCACAGCGAATGTTGATCAAGCGAATACCGATTGTTATTGCACCGAGCTTGCGAAGGCCGGCGTGATCGATAACGCCGGCATTGTGCAGCAGATCGTAGATGCCTGTAACGCGGGTCAGGAAACCGTCGTTATCAGAATGTACAATGGTTGGAACCTGATTAGTACACCTTATACCGGAAACTCACCCCAAGGTGTGTTCGGTAGTGCTCTCGGCAGCACCAACGCGGTATTCAATTATCAGGACGGCGCCTATAAGGTGACTGCTCCTTCGACTGATATGACACTCGGTTTCGGTTATTGGGTATTCGTGAACGTGGGCGACGAAGCGGGCGTTCAATTTGTCCTGGCAGGCCCGGATGTTTCAGATTCTGAGAAGACGCTGCCTTTGGTCGACGGCTGGAATCTGTTCGGTGTATTCGATTTGCCGGAGGCGCAGCGTTCGGTATCGACTCTGATGAATTTTATTTCCGGGCATCCGTTCGGATGGAACTCGATCACAGCGGAGTTCACTGGACTGGCTCCCACTGACACATTTGCGCTCGGCAGCGGGTATTGGGGCTACGTAATCAACGCGACGGAAGTCGCGGATCTTACCCTCGTAACAAATCCGATTGAACTTGATCACACCGCCGGTACGGTGACAATCATAATGACCGGGAACTTTGACCAAGTCAGGGTGGCATTATTCAATTCGACGACAAACAGGAGAATTCTTGCCCCGGTTGTTGTCGTACCTGTTGCCGGCGTGAACGCTGGCGAGTTCAGGGCGACAGTCACTCCATCGTCGCTGGTTATCGGGAACCAGTATTTCGTGGAACTCGCAGCGATCCGGCTAGGGGTGCAAGGCTTGCCGAAACAGGCGAGTTTCTATTCGATTGCCGATAACGATGGTGTGAACGATAATATTATTCGAGTTCCGGAATTCCGTAATAGCGATATTCGGAATGCTACCGTTAGCATCACGGGGACAACGGCGACAGTGACTATACCGAATGCGGAAGGGCAGAGGGTACAGTACAAGCTTGACGTGCTCGTCGACGGGCAGTATCAAAACGTTGCGATGATCCAAACACGTGTTAACTCGGATACCACCGTTCCGATCGACATATCCAGTGTCTCGGCCGGCGGTAGTTTTGTTGCGAGTGTGAGATTTCTCGCCGCAGACAACACCCCATTGACCGGCTGGAAAACCCTCACCGGAGTTCGACCATAGACTGCAAGAATCGCATTAAATGTAGGAGGCAGCTCCCGCTGGCGAAGATGTGTATTTAGGAATATTACCGTGTTAAGGATATCGCCTGCAAGAGCAGCCCCGCTCATCTATACTGCAACAACCGATTTCGGAAGAAGGTACGAGGGAGCTCCCGCTAGCGATAACGTGTATTTAGGAATGATACCGTATTAAAGACATCGCCTGCAGGAGCAGCCTCCTACATTTACAAACATGGTATTGCTATGACCCGGTCATTGGACGACGAACCCCATGCACTAAATCTGCGAATGCATCGAAGGGCCGATGAGGTCGGAACATTTTTCGTCACTAAATGTTTGAGGCCCCGTAAGAACATCTTACTACAGGATAACTACCGATGTATCGCCGATGAAATCATAAACTACGTAAGATTTTCGGTAGAAAACGATAGAATATATCTCGGAGCATTCATCGTTATGCCAGACCACTGGCACGGATTATTTGCGGGATGTCAGGAGGTCACTTTACCCGAGATTATGAAATCTATGGGCACTTGGATCGGACGAAAGTCGAGAACGAAATTAGATGAACACGGAATAGATTGGCAGGACGGATATTATGATACCCGAATTCGATCGGGTAATCAATTTCGTCATATTTGCAATTACATCGAGCAGAATCCAGTTCGTGGTAAGTTTATCGAACGAAAGGGCGATTGGGCCTGGAGTTCAGCGAATTCGAGGCATCATTCGATATTGATGCGTCCTTGGCCATGGGATTTCGAGATGGATATCACCAACCGATTTTGAGATGTAGGAGGGAGCTCCCGCTCGCGATAACCCGTATTTCGGAACAATACCGTAGTATAGACATCGCCTGCAGAGCAGCCTCCTACATTAATTACAACCGCCCGCCGTCGTAAACGTAGGAGGCTCTTTTCCTGCTGGCGATGACGAGTATTAACCAAAACCACGCATAATAGGGAGAACTGCATTGAAAACGATAAATTATCTATGCGCCATAAATTTCATTTTTCTGGTGGGTTCAATTACGGCAGACGCGCAGATTCGGGAAGCGTCCGGCGACTCTGGTTGGCGGTATTCTGCCGGAGTTAATTGGCGTTCTATTGGAAATATGGATACTAAGACCGAGGACTTGACGCCGGGAGACAGCAACTTTGTCAATGGGAGTGTGGTTGATGTCGGGGCTGGTAATTTTTCTTATACTGTTGCGAATTCGGTATTACAGGTGGATAACGCGACGCTTGATAAGATTGAGTACCAGAAAGCGTCGATCGTCGGAGGTAATTCGGATCTTGATGATTCTTACGGGATCGCGCTCATCGCAACGCAAGAAATCGGGACGACGGACCATTTTATCGTCGAGTTGGGGCTGTCTCTTACCACGACATTTATTGGCGATGGAATATCAACCTTGGCAAGTACACAAGCGTTCCAGTATGATATAGCCCCAAATACGTGGCCGAACGCGAACGCGCCGAATCCAGGTGGTGGCCCGGATCCGGATGTAACCCAGGCGATATTCGCGGTTAGTAACCAATCTCAGATTATTGCCGCGACGAATCCCGTTACGACGACTATTGACTATGATTTAGATTTAGACTTGTATACGTTCGGTTATGGTTGGAACCTCATGTATAGCGCGGAGGGCCTTAAACTCAGAATAGGAGCGGGGCCAACTCTAACGCTGATTGATTACGACGTAAGTCGGTCGGTCGCCGCCGCGTTCGCTGGCAGCACCGCGTTTTTCAATACCGAAGTTGAAGACGATGACCTCGCACTTCGCGCCGGTGTGTATGCCGCGATTGGCGTTGACTGCCGACTTGGCGACGATTGGGGGATTGGTATTGCAGGACGTTACGACCTCGTCGCTTCAGATGTCCACTCGGATATAGCGGATATTGATCTGGACGGATTCAGCGGGCAGTTATTTCTCAACTTTTCGTTCTAGAAAGGTGTGTTAACCGCCGAGATCGCAAAGAACGCAGAGAAAAATTAAGAACTTAGATTCACTTTGCTTCGAGCTATTCCGGCGGGGTTGTAAGGTTCAGCGATAGGGGATTGGGGTCAGGCCTTTAGTTTTAAGTTTTAGCAATTCAAAAACTTAAAACTAAAGGCCTGACCCCGGATCTACTCACTGACAGCGATCGTATTTGTAAGTGGCGGAGAGGGGGGGATTCGAACCCCCGGTAGAGCCTTAACCCTACGACGGTTTAGCAAACCGTTGCTTTAAGCCGCTCAGCCACCTCTCCGAAAAAGGTATGGAATAACGTCTTTTCTGTGCTGGAAGTTAATGCGCGAATTTGCACGAGTTCGCGGCGTTTTGGATCTGTACTCTGCACCAGCTTTTATACGAGATCAACCACGTTTTTTTCAACTTCGTAAATAAGTTGATTTGAGTAGAGTACCTGTGGCGAAATGGCCTGATTCAGATGCCTCGAAACCCCAAGCCTGCTTTCAGACTATGAATTCATCAATTTGGCTGTCATATCGATGACATCCCGCATCTCGCGCACGTCGTGTACACGAATGATTTTAGCGCCGTTGCAGACAGCGCAGCTCACGGCTGCGGCCGTCCCCCAGATTCGGTCGGCAGGTATTGGGATATCCAACGCCGCGCCGATAAAAGACTTACGCGAGGGGCCGACTAAAATCGGGCATTCGAGATGGTTAAAGCGATCGAGGTGACGTATTAGCGCCAGGTTCTGCGCTGCCGATTTACTGAAGCCGATACCAGGGTCGATACAAATCGATTCTCTATTGATTCCGAGTCCGGTCAGTGATTCGACGACACGCTGAAAATACTCGCTCAACTCTGAAAAAATGTCGGTGTACTCAAGATTGTCCTGCATCGTTTGAGGCGTACCGCGCATGTGCATGGCAATACAACCGGCTCGATACTCCTTGGCAACGTGTTTCATATCGCTGTCCTGATTGAAGCCGCTGATATCGTTGATGATATCGGCACCGGCTTCCAGTGCAGCGCGCGCTGTTTTAGCTTTGACGGTGTCCACGCTGATCGGGATATCGCTTGAATCCCTGAGCGCTCTAATGACAGGAATTACGCGTCGCTTCTCTTCTTCATAAGACACGGGCTGTGCGCCGGGGCGTGATGATTCGCCGCCAATATCAATTATATCCGCTCTGTCCGCTACCATTTTCAATCCGTACGAGACCGCCGCGTCAAGAGAAAAATGCGTACCGTTCTCGGAGAACGAGTCCGGTGTCACGTTGAGTATCCCCATCAACGCCACTTGGTTATCAAAGTCGAGATTGCGATCGCGGAATTGGAATTTCATGGGACAAAGCTTATGCTACCGGTTTTGCGAGTCGATGATGCTGCCGATACATGTTGATACATTTATTAACTCGGTTCACAACCATCTCATCAAGAATGAGTCCGTGGGACGACCAATCGGAGTCGAAATCGAAATCGTCGTTTACTTTTTGTGCGAATCAGTTGCCTATAGCCAGGGAACAAGGAGGAACGATCCCGATTTCGATAGCGAAAAAAATAGTATATGGATCAATTGCCATAGGGTTAGCAGGTAAAAAAGCAAGCCGCGCGTTTCCGAAAAATTCCGTATTTGAGGCTATCCACTGGAAAAATCTGTTAATTTGGGATCTCTATGGGATCACAGTTATATATTTTGCACTCTGAACCTCGGTGTCAAGACACGTAAAGCGAATATCGAACAAAGAATTTCGAATCATGAAGTTTTTTCCTTCGGCATTCATTATTCCTTACTCGATATTCGGTGTTCAATCTTTTAAGTTTCAGAGAAGCCCACCAGTGGGTTTCCTTTTTAACCCACATTTTACAATGCGAAACGGGCTTTCAATGTCGAAGATTTCCGCCAAGTTTCAAGGGAGCAACCGTCCGGGCCGTACCGACCCGGTTAATATAATAGGAAACTTTAGATACGACACGCTAAAGCACGCTAAAGCGCGAACTCCAACAGCGATCACTGCAACACGAATTCGCTGGTATGCTGGAGTGCTCGTTGGAGTTCACACTTTAGTGTGTCAAAATGACGAAGTTTCAGAGGAGTGCTCCAGGGAGCACGCCAATCGCCGGGGAATTAAAACCACCGATGGGATTGAAATGATACCACTCTGTATTGTTATGAGACTTTTATATCTAAAAATCGAATTTCCGTGAACGGTTAATTTCGTTCTTCAGGCGGTGTTATATACGTATAACGCGTTGTAATAAAACAGAATATGCCTTATTTAACTGGGTTGGCACGATTCGTTCTAGAGGTTAGAGTAAGCGAACATTTCGATTCCTAATCGTACTCTTACTCGTACTCGTACTCTTAATCTTTCTGGTTTTTCGAGGTGAAATTCGGGATGGGATTACGATTACGAGTACGAAGAAAATTATACTAACTCCAGTCAGGTTTTCGACATGTTTTCTAAAATCTTTGCCTACCGTGATCCCGCATGCGGGATCGAAAATTCGACTGCTTGCAGTCTAAAACTACTTCAACGGGTGATCGAAAAATGAAAGCCAAAGATAATACAATTAATGCAGTGTGCGCGATTCTGTCGATCGCAATTTTCGCTGTCGACACTGCCATTCCCCTCGGCTTTGCCGGAGGGGCGCTCTATGTGCTCGTTATTCTTCTATCTAATTCGTTGGCAGGAAATAAAATACAGTTCTTCTGGGCTTTGATCGCTTCGCTTCTTACTGTTGCCGGATTATTTTTATCGCCGTCAGGCGCATCGTCGCTGCTCGCAATATCAAATCGACTGTTGTCGCTCTTTCTGATCTGGGCGACTGCGATATTGGGCTGGAAACTAAAATCTTCAATAATGGAACGGGATCGCGCATTAACAGACTTAACAACTGTGAGGAGTTTTCTGCCGATTTGTGCGTGGTGCAAGAATGTCAGAGACGACCAGGGGTATTGGGATCGAATCGAGGACTTCTTTACCGCGCAATCCGGGCAGGAATTTACTCACTGTATGTGCCCGGAATGCGAGAAGAAAGTTTTTGCGGACCTTGAAGAACGAAACCGATCCGGTATGCAGTCAACAATTCACGATTTATACCAGGAAACGATCTAACAAACTTTATTGTCCCGGCGGCTTGTACAGAAACTTTGTGATTGCGTCCCTCTGGACTGTCAGTCCAGAAGGGGTGCGTCTCACCTTGGAGCCGATAATTTGGTCCTTAACGTCTGATAATGACTCAATTTAGTATCGTTTCGAGTTTAAAGTGTACGAAATTTGAGATCATTCGGTGCTGGTATTCAGGTTGTGGATAATATAATTTATTGTAAAACAATCGGATATGACCGGTGAGGGTAGTTTGGCATGAATCCTTCTGTTCCTAAAATAAGCGAACATTCCGATTCGTAATCTTTCTGGTTTTTCGAGGTGAGATTTGGAAAGGGATTACGATTATGAGTACGAGTACGATTACGAAGAAAATCTAAAAGCCGCCCAATCGAGCCGAAATCGAACGAGATGAACAGCCTCAAATCCACGAAGATTCAAGGGAGCAACCGTCCGGGCCGTACCGACCCGGTTAATATAATAGGAAACTTTAGATACGACACGCTAAAGCGCGAACTCCAACAGCGATCACTGCAACACGAATTCGCTGGTATGCTGGAGTGCTCGTTGGAGTTCACACTTTAGTGTGTCGAAATGACCAAGTTTCGTAGGAGCAACCGGCCGACCCCGTTTTACAGAGTCTGTTAATATATAACGAAATTGATGCATAGATCAGGCTAGCGGCCACGACATCAGAACACTTCCGGTGATGTCACCTGTACCCCCGTTTCGGGTTCATACACCGAATTACACAAATATCGGGCCGTATCGGACGGTGGCGAATCCAGGCGACTGTCCCGAAAACAAAGAGTCCATATGCAGTGTTTTTGCCGATTCGTTTGCCAGCTCTTTGGCTTTACAGTACTTTCCTCACTCTTTGCATCCTACCCCGTTGCGTTGATCCCTCCTGGAATGGAGGGCGCATCTTATTATATTCGACTTCCTTCCTTATTTATTCTCACACTAATCAGTATTCTGATCGTCCTGACGTCGCACTTGAAGTTATCGAGACACCATGCCGTTTTGGGGCTCGTGTTCGTAACCATCGTTGGTGGCCACATTGTTCAGGACTTTAGCCATTCCAAGGCGACCATTGAATTTCTTGGATACCTGATTATACCGTTGGCATTCTGTCTGTATCTCCGCGTTTCCGGGACGACCACAATGACCATTACGTCGGTAGCTTCACTGTTGTGGTTGCTGTCAGTGGTGTATGGATTTATGAATCACTATCAGGGGCGGGAAGTCATCGGTATTACCGGAAACAGAAATTGGATGGCTATCACGTTACTCTCCTTGAGTCCTTGGGCGATATGGCGCATTTTTCAGGGACTATCGAAATGGATCTCGTCAGTGAACTTGAGATTGATCACGTCGGTTTCTTCCGTTTCAATACCGACATTGATACTGATCTTCTATTGCCGCAGTCGCGCTGCCTGGCTTGCTTTAGGTGTCTATTCAGTTGGATTCCTGTTGTCTCGCCTAAGAAATCCCGTACGCAATTACGTGGTCGTTGGCGTTCTCGCGATCACGGCGTTGACAATTGGATCTCGGCCTGACCGAGCGGTTCAGGCGTACGTCCAGGATATTCGCGGTCCTACTTGGTTGAGTACTATTCAACTGATAGCAGATCACCCTTTCCTTGGTGTCGGGCCCGGAAATTATACCCGGGAGTACGCTAAATACCGGGCGAACTCCGATTACCATCGGCGCAAGGATCTCGCGGATCTAACAACACATCCCCACAATGAATTCTTGAATATTGCGGCAAACATTGGATTGATCGCTGCGATATCGTGGATAATTCTGATAATTCCGATCGTATCAGGTTGTCGGGAGAAGGCACTTACAGTTCGGTTAGCGCAGTTCTCCGCATTCGTGATTTACTTCCATTCTTTTCTCGACAAACCCCTGGTTCAGCCTCCGTCAAGTATTATCGGGCTTTGTTGTCTCGGGATCGTTTGGCAACCGTTCATCGACTCTCACCGTGCCGAGTATAGCGGTTGGAAGAAGCAAATGAATAACCTTTTGTTTATTGGTTATCTGATGTTCGCCATAGCCTGGGGATTGAGAGTTACGGGAGCGGAGTTGGGGGTTGGATGGCATCGACGTGAGGCGGTGATTTCTCGAAATCACGGGGAGTTTCACCGAGCGTATAGCCACTATCGGCGAGTGACCGAGCTGGATGTTGAGAATATACGGGGTTACTACGGAGCCGGAGCCATCGCTCTTCAGAATCTTCACGATCCCCGGTTAAGTATTGAAAATCTTAACCAAGTCGTCCGTTTAAATCCTCGCTTCGCCCACGTAAACAGTCTCCTCGGTAAAGCTTACGGTACCATAGGCGACCATGCTGAAGCACGGCGCTATTTTGAGAAAGAGTGCAAGCTTTTCCCGAGCGACATCCCGGCATTTCACAATTTTTTCGCGAGTTCAGCCCAGGTCGGAGATTTCCAGCGTCTTCCGAGGATAGAGGAATACCTGAATAAACTCTATTTGGAAAAGATTCAGTTTCGAAATCAGCCCGATAATGATTTGCGATTAGTTGCATCGTGGATGAAGTCGGTTGCAGACAATGACTTCGCGGCCGCCGCCGATAGTGCGCGACGGTTATTTCAGTCGGTCGATCACGTTTTCCTGGACCCACTTTTTTATAATTTAAAGCGGTATTCTGAATGGCCGACTGAACTGGCCCACAGCGACTTTAACTCCACGGATGGCGGGTATTGGGAGAACGTCATTTGGCGACATGATCTGATTGCAGAATTCCACGCGGGCACTGACAGTACGCTCGATTCCGGCGATAATGTCGAATTATTGTTTCGGCGCTTAAGCCGCGACTTCGATATTGACAGCAGCGAAAACGTATTTCGGTTGCCGAAGGACGCTTGGGCTCAGAAGCGGGGAAGTTCTTTGACGTTCTGCGCTTTGTTAGCCTGGATAAACAGATATAACGGAGCCCAAACTCTAATTTGCCCGGTTGCGGATGAGAAGGGGGAGTATTTTCCTGTTGTTATAAACGGTGACAGCTGGCTTCTATTCAATCTGAAGGCGCGGTCCGTAAGTAGAATTGATATAGCAGGGGATATCCGCAACGTTGACGTATCGAATCTTAATATCTCGAAAGACGTATTGGTATCCGCATTAACGAAATCGAAGCTCTTCTTCTTTCCAGGAGAATTTTTCCTTAAGAATCATGCGCTCGCGGTCATCGTGGATGCGTATCGTGTGGGCGATCAATTAGCCTTCGATCGTATGCCCATACTCGAAGCAGTAACGGTTAGAGGCCGCTTGCTTGAACAGGCGATAGACTATAATATCCTGGAAGCATATTTACCTGCTCCTATCGACCTCTTCCTTGCGCCGGCGGACAGCCGTTGATCGGGTGTCGATCGGCGGTAAGTTGCCGGACACTGGGACAACTGTACCCCGCGATAATGACCGGAGACGAATTCATCCACGGAGTTTGGCAAAGAATCCTTCGCGCGCGGCCTCCGAGTCGACGGCTGAAAGCTCGGAAATTAGTTAAGCTTTCGTTGAATGACGGCTTTGGCGCGGGCGGGGACACTCGGTTGGAGTTCAACCTTGAGCGTGTTTCTTGTGTTAGTTCTCGACTAATACGCTAAAGTGTGAATTCCACCTCCCGCTAAATGTACCGAAAATCATGGAGTTTTCGACTAGGCGTCGCCCAGGTGGCTATGCCGGTTAAAAATATATCGTGCGGAAATTCTTGGCTGATAAATTCGAAGCTATCCAAAAATTTTACTGCTTGCAGTATAAATACTGGATGGGGGGCTATGCGGTTTGTGCCATGCGACGTCGTCCGTTCGTACTGACTTGGCATTGGGCTACCCTGATCGCCGAAACTTGCTGTCTATCACGAGAATTATTATGGACAAATCTCATCTGAAAATATCGCGCTTATTTCTCATTGCGTCTGCGATCTTACTGATTGTGACTTATCCCCTCGCGATTATTCCGTCCGGATTCATTTCGCTCGCATACCATATCAGTATTCCATCGTTTTTTATCCTGAGTTTATTCTCGCTCCCCGTCATCATTTCGGGACGGTTCCGCCCGAATAGGGCCCTGACATTCCTTATCGTTCTCTACCTGATCCCGCTGATTTATAATCTATGTCGGTTCAATGGGATAACGATCGATTCCGTCTGTATGCTCGGGTACTTTAGCATTCCCCTGGCTGCCGCCATTATCTTTCGGTCCGCATGGTCGGGCTCCGAGAATCTGGAGAGAGACGACGAAGGGAAGTTCCGAGTGCTTTGCAATTTCGGTTTCTATTTTTGGTTGTACTTGGTCGTTCACGGATATTGGTCGCTCACTCTGGGAGAAGAAATCGTCTCCTTAACCGGAAACCGTAATTGGACCGGTTCACTGCTTCTCGCGGCATCACCGTGGGCGTATAATTATCTAATAGCCTTTTTCGGACGCGCCACTTCGTTGAATCAACGCAGTTCCCAGCGCAGGATCATAACCGCCGCGTCGTTTGTCCTCACTGCCGTTCCAACATTCGTGCTCGTATACCACTGTGAGAGTAGGGGCGCATGGCTGGCATTGGCAGCATGGGCTGTGATGATACTCTTTTACAGAGTTATCGACTGTTTGTCGGTATTACTGTCCAGAATTAAGTCGCTTGGGAGGTCCGAGAAGGTCGCAGTTTCAGTTTTCGCTGCCGTATTTGCAGCGACGACCGTGACTATTGCAGTATTTGGAGTCGTGTATCTTTCTTCCCCGCGGAATATCGAGAAATTATCATACGCTATCAAGTCAGATGTGCGCGTTCCCTTGTGGTCGAGTACCATGAAATTGATACGCGACAACGATAGTCTAGTTTCACTTGCGACGTCCCGCATGGGCAGTTCAGAAAACCGTTCATCGAAGTCCGATGCGATACGACTAGGTGTCGGGGCAGGGCGTTTTACCACGGAATTTTCTGCATACCGAAGCCGTTCCACATACCATGATCGTCTTGTTGCCGCACCACTCACCATTCATCCGCACAACGAATTTTTGTATGTTGCATCGCAGCTGGGTATTGTTGCGGCGGTTGCCTGGTTGCTGGCTCTTTTGCCCCTTATCCGTAGACCCAAGGCGGACTCTCCGCTCTTAGCTGCGGCGAGGCTGTCTGCGTTTCTAATCTATTTCCACGGCTTTTTTGACCTGGTCTTAATTCGCTCCCCGGGGAATATTCTCGCTTTTATTTGTTTGGGAATTTGTTGGCGAGACGCGCTTTGCGAGAACAAGAGGCCACCTAAAATGAACTCGGGCACTCATATCCAGAAGGCAGCGGTTTCGCTATCACTTTTGATTTTACTCTGCGCTGCGACCTACGTGTCCTTTCGAAAAATCGCGACTGAACGCTACATCCGCCGTGGATTACTAAACGAAGCGTTCAAGAAATACTCGGCGGCGTTCGACAGTTATATGAAGGCATTGCGAATTGACCCTGATAATATCTCGTGTCACCTGTTCGCCGGCGCCGTAGCTCTCGATCGACTGAACTCACCGGCGAGCGCAATGCCGATCCTCCTCAGAGCGCATGAACTAGATCCGAACTTCGGGCACTTAAATGAGAAAATAGGGCATGGTTTCAGTATGCTCGGAATGCATGAACGTGCGTTGCCGTTTTTTATCCGGGAATGTAAGCTTTACCCTAGATTCCCGCGGGCGTTCCAAAATTACTTTCTAAGCCTGTACCTAAACAGGGACTATGAGCGCTTAGTCGTCGTAAACGATTTCCTGGTGCAGCTTTATTGCGACAAGGTGAGGCTGAAGTTCCAGGAAGGTGAGTTAATTAAGAAGATCGGAGAGTGGTTAACGAGTGTCGAGCAGAACAACGTAAATCGTGCGCTCGTGTTGGCAGAGGAGTTCACGTCAGAAATAGACAAGTCAGGCGTTGATCCTTTGTTTCATAGCTTTACGGGCGATCGACGATGGCCTGCAAACTGGCTGCGAGGTAGATTCGAATATGTGGACTTCGTCTATTGGCGCCAGATGGTACTGCTCAAAAGGCAGACGTTCGATTTTGCAAAGGGAGAGGAATCACGCGATAATATTAACGTAAGTATCTCGAAAGTCGTGTCCTTGCTTAAAGATCGCGTTGCAATCGATCACGGAAATCTGGATCAAAAGTATCCCGCCCGCGTTTGGTACGACCAGGAAGGAAGTCTCCATTCCACGTACTGGTTACTCGCGTCGATTTTCTATCAGCACGGGTTCTCTGTTTGGATCGAAATTGATACTGATGGGGTACCAGTCAGCTGCTCGATGGAAAAGGACAAGTACGTTTACACCGTAAACTTAACCGATCATGCGGTTTTAACGTCATCTGTCGCTAATGCCGAGTATCGCATTAATCGTGATTTGAGTCACAAGTTGTTTCTTAACCCGCAGGAATTTTGGTTACGGAATCAAATCTTGGGGGTTCTCATCAATCGCTACGGACCGCCAGCATCCCCGCGGTTTGACGAACTTCCGCTTCTGCGCGTTATCAGCCTTATGAGGAGGCAGGGGAAAACGCCAATTAACAGTAAAGATCAATTTCGTGAATATTTTTTCACAGAACACATTGAGGGATTGGCCGAACAATTGAAGAGCCATCCTCAGGTGCCCTAAGTACCCCGTCCGCACTAAAAATTCGCTGGATTTGGGACTAGAAATAGGGTATCCCGATCTCCTCTGAAACTTGGCGGAAATCTTCGATATTGTGGGCCCGTTTCGTATTGTAAAATGTGGGTTAAAAAGGAACCCCACTGGTGGGCTCTTCTGAAACTTGAATCGGTTTTGAGGCTGTTTTTTACATTCAATATCGGCTCGATTGTGCGGCCTTTGGAGTTCAAGCTTCAGCGCTATTTGTTGATTGGCAGAGGCAATCCGCATGCGGGATTGAACTCCAAAATACCGCCGAACCCAAGTTTCCTTTTGTATTAATTCTGCTGTACAGCAGAAAGCGCGTCGGCCGACGCTCCCTGGAGTTTTCCAAGTATCGTTCGAAATCTCTTCGATCGATTCTATACCGGTCTAAAATGGACTGTTTGACGTCTGTTTACGTATACGCATCGATATCTTAATACTCGGCGACGTACGACAAATACGAAATCATTTTCACGGATGCCCTGCAGGATTATGGAACGAAATATCGCAAAATCTGACGTTACATCACCAGGTTTAGGCCGCAATCAACTCACCCGGGTTATCTCTGCCGTTATCCTGGTCGTTACCGTCTATTGCAGCTGGCTATCTATCGGGACCAACGACTTCAATCGACATATGCTCGCGCAATTACTAGGCGCCGACGCCGAAAACAGTCACTACGATTATAGCCTTAAATGGGATGTCTTCTACGCGTTTAACTTTCCGGATGGGAATTTATTTATCAAGTTTAATGGACTGGATCCAGAGAAGCATAAGAATTTCATCCTATCTCAGTATATACGGGCATCCTACAACCTGTATCCCAGAAAGGTTTACGTAACGACTTTGCCGGTTGAGTTGACCGATTCTGCATCGATTCTACAGAATAATGCCATCTCGTCCGAGTCCTGGCTGACAGCGAACGGCGTTGATTCAATCGTAACATTTTCGCTCACCAGTAACGGCGATCAAGCCTATACAATCACTCGAACGAAGCAACCGTCACAATGATCGGGACAGCAGTCTATTTTCTCGTTATTATCGTCCTCGGATACGCCGTACTATGCGCTATTCTGCATCGTGCGCGTCTGCCGCTTTTCGAGTTCATCCCGCTTGTTGTCGGACTCGGGTTGGGATTTGCCGGAACGTTCCAGTTTTGGCTATCATTGCTGGGGCTGAAGCCATCGCAATCCGGGCTCATGGTTCTCGGAGTTACCGCGGGTATTCTGATTCGTCGTAGTATAGCCAGCGGGAAGATTGTTCGTATTCAATCGCCTGCAGATAAGATTTCGCCTGGTGATAAGACAATCACGGTCCTAGCAGGGATACCGTTGTTCTTCGCATTGCTTATCGTTCTCGTGCATGCGCTCGGCCATGGCATGTATGAGTGGGACGCGTATATGCTCTGGGGGTTTAAGGCGAAGGTGCTTAGTACGAATGCGATCCGTGATGCTGGTTATTTCAGCGATTTAAACTTCGCTATGCTGCATCTTAACTATCCGCTCATGATCCCGTTCCTAATGGCGGGTATCAACGGCGCAGCCGGCGAAATGTTGGAGATTCTGCCCAAGTTAATATTCCCTATTTTCTATCTTACCATGGGAATGTTCCTATATAGTGGACTTCGCAGTTCATTGCCGGTCTGGCAGGCTACTGCACTTACGACCCTGTTTCTGACCGGACCTCATATTCTTCGGTGGTCCGGGTCAGGATTGGCGGATGTTCCTTTGGCAGCATTCTATTCCGGAGCCATCCTGCAGCTTATAAAATGGGTCGAGACAGAAAATTCACCGGACCTATTATTGTCCGGTATATTCGCCGGGTTCTGTGGTTTTACTAAGAACGAGGGCTTGTTGATGGTCCTTTTAATCACCGCTGCAGTGTGCGGCGTATTGATTTATAAGAAATGCGCTAGTTTGTTCCCGCAGTTGTTGCACTACGGTTTCGGTGTTGCCGTTATCACAGGACCGTGGTTAATCTATCGGCGCCAGCTGCCCAAGGTGGATGAAAACTATCTTGCGCATTTTTCCGTCGCAACGATTTCGGAGAATTTGGGAAGGCTGGACTTTATCGCAGTGTCGATTATTGAGAGTATATCCAACTGGCAGAATTGGAATGCATTGTGGATTATTCTCGGGGTTCTCGCAGCGATCAGGATCAGACAGACCTGCCAGCTGACGAACCTTATGTTGTGGGGACTTCTCGCTACGCATATTTTCGCGTATGCATTGATTTATCTTATCGGTCCACTAAACCCGGATGGACTCATGCAGGCGACGCTGGACCGCCTGTTAATCCACGTATCACCAGTTGCGTTGCTGATAGTCGGCCGGTACTGCTCCGGGATCTGTGGGGCAGACGCCTGGTCAAAGACCCCAAGACGATCAGTATGATTGGCGAGAATGTTGCAACGCAGTGTCTAGGTTGGCGCGTGCATCAGTGAATTCCGGGACGATTTCAAGGGCGGCCCGATAATGGTATATAGCTTGAGAAGTCTTTCCCTCAAGAAAGAGTGCATTCGCAAGGTTGTTATGGGCGCTGGCGTTATCCGGTTTCCGCTTTAGAGATTCGAGGTAATGGAAGATCGCTTGTTTGCGATTTCCCTGTTTATTTAAGACAACGCCCAAGTTGTAATGCGCTCTATCGTACTCCGAGTCAATTTCCAGAGCTCTTAAGAAATACCCGACTGCTTTCTCGAAATACCCGATATCCGAGAAAATCAGTCCCAGGTTATTATAGGTATCAGTATGATTCGGATGTAACTGAAGCGTTTCAAGTAACTGGCGAATCGCTTGCTCGTCCTTATTTTGGTCATGGTAGGCGAGTCCTAGGTTCGTCAGTGCATCAGCATAATCCGGTTTGACCTTGATCGCTTCACGAAAATTTGCAATCGCGTCGTCTAACCGTCCTTGGACATGCAACTCTTTACCGAGGTTATTGAGGAATGTATAATTTCTGTCGGTGACGTTTACAGTGCGTTTGAATATTGCCGTGGAGTCGCGCCAATGCTTAGTCTGTTCGCGAGTACATACGCAGAGCACACCCAGAACTCCCAGGGCGGCTACGCAGATTACACCTTTAACCCGAGGATGTCTCAGAATAAGATCGTTTAGTCCCCAGGCGACCATGATAAATATCCCAATCAAGGGGATGTACGCCCAGCGGTCGGCAAGAGCCGGCCAGAGGCCTTGCTGCACGAGACCAGAGACCGGAATCAACGTCCCGAGGAACCAGAACCAACCGGTTATCAAATACGGGAATCGATTGCCGATTTTCAGCACAGTAACTGAAATAGCAGTAAGCATCACGAGCGACGCTAGCAACGAGGTGATAGGGATCGTCCGGGGAAACGGATAAAATAACGCCAAATTATTTGGGTAGAAGGCGTTTTTCAGATAGCTGATGTAGGATACCAGTGCGTTCGCGACTCTAAGTTCTATCGAAACCGTCTCCAGCGGGATCACCGGGTCGAATGCCTGGATTGAAGTCAACGATAGGTATACCGATAGGATGGACAGCGCGAATAGCGGGACTTTCTCAAGCACCAGAGATGCTAATTGCCGTCGTTGCTTTGAAATCGTCGATAAATAACTGATTAGCAACGGAGTATGATTATCAACCTGTGCCGGAGCAATCCGTTTTAACGGCCAGTAATCCAGCAATAGGAGGAGGAACGGTAGCGTTACTAACATTGATTTTGCCATCAGCCCCAGCGAGAAAGAGACGACGATCAGGAGATACCTGATTAAGCTCGGAGTTTTCGTATAATTGACGTAAATATAGAGGGTTAGCAGCCAGAAGAAACTGCTGAATACGTTCTTTCTCGCCGCGATCCACGCGACCGAATCTACGTTGATCGGGTGCAAGGCGAAAATCGCGGCGACAAACGCGCTCGGCCAGGTGAGGTGGGTTGCATACTTTAAAAGGATAAAAAGCAGGATCGCATTCAGAATGTGAATCTGTAAATTAGTAGTATGATGCGCCTCGGCGGATACTCCGTATAGCTCGCAGTCTAGCATATGTGACAGCCATGTAACCGGATGCCAGTAGAAGTCCTTTTCTGAGAACGTAAACGCCCAATAAACACCTTCCGGCGTGAGGCCGGCTTTAACGGTCGCGTTTTCCGTGACGTACAGGTTATCGTCGAAATTGATAAACTCGCTTGATCGCAAATCCCAGTACACTGCAGCGGCAACAACGCTGAGGCAGATACAAATTAGAAACGTCGTAATATTTCGCTTTATCATTGTCATAGAATTGAATTATACCAAGTATCGCAGAGTTTTCGAAACGTGACCGAGAAATTAGGCCGCAATCAATTATGACGAAATCCGACCGAAACTACGCAACTGATCAAAAACCCGGTTATAGATTAGTCGCGGCGGGGTTATTTACTATTTGGCTCGTTAACACCGCGTTTAATGTCACGAAAGCTGTCCATATCGATGATACCGTTTATCTGCAGATTGCTATGCGTATCGTGGAGAGTCCTTTCCGCCCGATGTCTGGTGAAATGTTCTGGGGACACGAGACAACAGAACCCATACATATTACGAATCAACCTCACCTTATCCCATATTTGTACGCGTCTGTAATCGCTATTTTCGGAGAATCTGAACCTCTCCTTCATCTTGTATTCTCAATATTCACCTTGATATCTGGGCTATTCTTTTATGTGCTCGCACGTCGTTACATCCCGAATCACGCCATGCCTGTAACGGCGATGTACTGCCTGGGGCCAGCTTTTCTCCCCTCGCAGAACCTTATGGTGGATGTTCCACTAACCGCGACTTGCCTGGCCGTCCTTTCGACTATGGCGCTCGGTAGAACTGATTCAGTGCAGAGCGGTAAATATTATATGATCGCGGCGTTATTGATGGGATTCGCTTGTCTAATTAAGTACACAGCTCTGGTTTTTTTGCCGTTATTAATTATCGATATTGTCTTGAAGAAGCGGTGGAAGTGTTTGTCCGCGATTTTGGTTACGGTCTCGATCCTTGCGATTTGGTCAGTATTTAATTACCTGGATTACGGAGGTGTCCATATACTCCAAAGAGGTGAAGATATTCCACTCGAATTGGTCCCGGAGCGGGCGGTTACTGCACTCATATGCCTCGGAGCGATCAGTCCGTTTTCGATCGTGATATGCCCCCTGTTACGCTCGGACAGGCAACTCCGGATTTATTGCCTTTGGATCATCTTACTCGCGCTTCTGTTCGCGAGTTGCCAGTTCGGCGTGTACATGGATGAAAACAGAATTCAGTCGCTCCTGCGAACTCTATTCTTCATGAACGGCGTGATCGTTGTTGGTGTAACCGTGTGGTGTATTGGTCATGGATTCAGCACTGACCCGTCCAGGTTACGGGTTTACCTCACCCAGAACCACGACATAATCGTTCTCGGTCTCCTTGGATTCGGTCTTGCCGCATTTGTGATTCTATTTGCTCCGTTTATCGCGGTACGCCATTTTCTACTGATAATTCCAGCAGTGCTATTAGTTTGGGGACAGCGGATTATTTGCCGAGTATCTACGCGGTGGGTTGCGTTAACATTGATTATCTCGACGCAACTCGGGATTACTCTTGGTATATCGGATTGGGTTCACGCGGATTTGTATAGAACCTACGCGAAAAGAATAAGCAACGAATATAGCGGCCGCACAGGTGATATCTGGTACGTGGGACATTGGGGGTGGCAGTGGTATGCGAGCCGCGCTGGGATGAGGCTCTACGACAAAAAGAGAAGCACCTTGAAAATTGGCGACCTCGTTGTGTCACCGTTTCAGATCGAGAAACAGCGGATAAGTCTCACAGGAAATAAGGTCCTATCCATAGTTGATGAGGTCACGATTCAACCTAAGCGTCGATATACGCTCCGCACGCTGTTAAACAAGGCCGGATTCTATAGTTCGAGTATACAATATTTGCCGTGGACCATTTCATCGCAGCCAATAGAAACCTTCCGAATTCTCGAGGTGAGGGAGCGCATTTCCGGATAGATTCAGTCGTCTCTGGCTTTACGTGATAATCGATGTCAATGAACCCTATAGTCACAAGACGCTCCATGTGACACTCGTCCAACAACCAATGAAAAACTGGATAGTACTGGTGAGTCAAGGTAAGCGATTGAAATATTTTATAGGTAAAAACGCCTTGCTCCTTCTGGTGTGTTCGATTTCGTTTGTGCAGATATGTCTGCCATTCATGCAAGGGCGGGTCTACGCATCGTTTGATATTTTGGAAACGATGATTCCGACACGATTGTATTACTCCATTGCTCTTGAAAACGGTGAGATCGGGCTTTGGAATCCGTTCCTTTTTCGAGGCTATGATCATATCGGTATCGCCGAGACCGGTAGTTATCACCCTGTGCATTACATCCTCTACCGTTTTCTGCCCGTTTATATTGCGATAGCATTTGAAATATTGATTAGTTTCCCACTTGCGTTTCTCGGGATGCTTTTACTATTGCGGTCCTGTTACCGGTTGTCGATTACCGCGTCTCTCGCCGGTGCGGGCGTTTTTTCTCTGTCGTCGTTTTTTATGGCCCATTTCGGTCAAGCGCACATGGTATCGATTTACGCGCATTTGCCGTGGGTGATCTATGCGATCGAGCTGTGCTTTGGCGATCGCCGAAATCTGTTGGGGGCATCTTTTTTAGCGTTTTTATACGGCTCAATGCTCCTGCTTTGCCACCCGCAAATGCCGTGGTTGGTATCATTCGCCTCCGCGGGAGTAATCCTATATCGACTCTGCAACATCAAATCAGCGGCACAACGAAATACAGGATTCGCTCTGACATGTGCTGGAATCGGGGCTGGAGTTTTGATCGGGATGATTCAATTGATCCCTATTATAACCGGCTTATCCCGGTCAGATCGAGGAGATCTATCGGCGCTGCAAAGAAATAACTTCTCCTTACACCCACTAAATTTGTTGCCGAATTTTTCGCCGGCTATTTTCGCTGATAAAACGATCGGAGACTGGATTTATTCTGCCGATAACTCGAGGATCTTTATCAATAGTATATCGGAGTTTTCAGCTTATTTTGGCGTGGCATTGCTGACATTGATATTTTCCGGGTTGGTCGTTTTCCATCGCGAAATTTTCAACAAAAGAAATCGTTTGCTTCTGTCAATTTTCGCTGGTGTTATGGTCCTGAGTTTTCTTCTGATGCTGGGCCGTTACGGATCCGTAAATAATCTTCTTTCCGATACTCCATTGATTTCGCAGATGAGATCACCTGATCGATATAAGATCGTAATTACCTTCTACTTAGCCGTTTTTTTTGCGGTAATAATGCATTTAATTGAAACGCGGCCCAGATCTCAACTCGCGCCTTTCCAGTATTTGCTTCTCTGTGTTCCCCTCGCCGCGACATCAGTGGTTTCGCTCGTCGCTTTTACAGCCCGAAATGTCAGTTTTCGAGGCGAACCGATAGTAGTCGGTAATGCCCCGGAACTCCTGATGGGGCCCATTTTATCCGCTGGTACCGTTTTCTTTTTCGTCTTAGCCGCAAGACACAAGGGTTGGGCGGTTGGTGCGCTCGCAGCACTTTGTGTGTTGGATCTTGCGATTTACGGAATTCCAATAGTCAAAAACGTCCCATATAAATCAGTTACGGAAATACAGGAGGCGAGAGCGAAGATGATCAGCCAGGATAAGACGTTTCGCCGCGTGGCGCTTGATAATAAGCCGCTTTGGGATGGGTACTATTTGGCTGAGGGCTATATGGGAATGACGCCGAGAAAGTATTTCGACTATTCGAAATACACGCATATCAAGTTGGCATCAATTTCACATGCGTATGCCGACGACGACGAGGTTTATCCGTTTGAAAATCCCTTACCGCGGATTCGTCTCGTGCGGGAGTTACGTCAGGTGGATGATTCCTTGGAACACGCAGAGAGTATCGACTTGGAAACTACAGCACTATGTGAATTTGGGATCGGAACCGTCATCAACGGGCCACCGTTAGCGGAAAACGAGAAAACCGAGATCATTACCGACGGTTATGAACGTACCAAAATCAGAGTATCGGTGAAGTATACGCGTCTCTTGGTTATTTCGGATTACTGGACCCCAGACTGGCGAGCGACAATTGATGGTCGCGAAACGGATCTGTTGCCACTTTTCTCTGGAGCGATCAGAGGGATCATTGTTGAACCCGGCGATCACGTAGTGGAGTTGGTCTTCCGGCCCGGTTATCTACCGAAAGCGAGATTCTTGTGTTTCGCTGGACTGTCAATCAGTTCGCTTCTCCTAATCGCCGGGCTACTAAACGAACGCCGCTTCCGCCGCAAATAGTTATTGCCACTTTTAGCGCGCTTAAGGCCCGCCCTTATCCGGAATTAAACCACCGTGATCGGGAATAACCGAACGTCAGTCAATCAGTTCTTGGAAAAAAGAGAAGTTTTAGCAGTTTTTCCTGCCAGAAGATATAGCAGTGCGGATGCGATCAGCAGCAATTTGATTCCAAAAACGAATGACAAACATTCCATCATACCGCCGATCATGGCACCGTATAGATTTGCGGCAAATGCTTGATTGCGATCATAGACTTTCGCAAACGAGTTCGCGAAGATGATACCCGAGAAAAGGAATGGCAGTGTGAGTATAACACCGGCCGAAAGTGCCTTGGCAAGTAGCGGCATCCCAGTGAATATCGTGAGCGGTAGAAAGTAATTGATACCAAGAGCAACAAAAAGACCGGCATAGTAGATCCAGATATTCCTTATCCGGATCTTACTGGTAATCAGATTTGCCAGGAGAATCATCAACAAAATACTTGATATACAAAAAGTATTCACTGTCCACGTTGCACCAAATAGCAAAATGAGTTTGCTGATATTTTGCACCTCGAGGAGAAGAAATCCTGCTCCCAGAAAAAAGAAATGCCAATCAACCCGTGCCAGACCACCTGTCGCTTTTGATATGCCCATGTACAGCATGATCGCGAGTATCCCGTACACGACGAAATATAGGTTTGGAATTCTGCGCTTCGGCAGGTAGAGATATGGCCAGTCATCCGTAACTAAACTGTCGTTCTGCAACGATGCGTCAGCGAAACGCTTTTTATAATTATCAAGCAACGCCGCGAGCCTGGAATCGGATTCTACCTTTGCTGCGATCACCTCCTGATTCCCGACGACATGAATCGTTCCGCCCCAACCGCGTACGCCGCTTCTTACTTCGAAACCGATCGGCGCTTGGTCGAATGCTATGCGTAGGTTAGAAACCATGCTTCTGGCGATATGGTCATCTTTCACTTCGAAAATCAGGACCACTATTCCATTTGGTTTTAATAAACTTCTAGCTTCCTTAAAGCTCTCAAGGGTATAGACATAGTTGTCGAGTCGAACATTAGAAAAACTTGAAGATAATGTGTGCGAATCCAGTAACCCGAAAATTATGAGATCGAATTTTTTCGATGTCTTCTTGAAGAACGACCGCGCGTCGTCGACGAAAATATCGACCTTGGGGTTCTGGTAAGGCTGCTCGGGGTGAAGGCGCCGGCCTAGATTAATGATTTCCGGATCGATTTCAACGGCGGTGACGCGTTTCGCACCATTGCGTAAGGCACCAGCGACGTCATTCCCTGCACCGGCACCAACGATCAGAACATCATCACGGTAATCGGTAAATCGGAAAGCAACATTATAATGGTCGTACGGCACGTCGTCGGGTGAAAAAAATGCAGGGAAACGACGTTGGAAGTCTCGCGTGTAATTCGTCATGAGCATATAGCCGACGGAGTTGACGAAGATGGTGTAACCAAATTGGATCCGATCCTCACCCATTTGGAATGTGGCCGGCTCAGCGCGTAATTTTTGGTAAGGCGACCACGTCGTGAAGCTCTCGTTGGTGTCTTTGTCAGTTACTAATGGCAACACGATTATTAGCGAGAGTAGTGCTAGAAATTGTTGCAGGCGGTCGGTACCAGATTGAAAAATCTGTCGCGAGACTCAACTTCGCCGATAAAGACTTTAATTCAAAGCCGGGGACGTATTGCCCTAATTCAACCCACGCGACCAATGCGATCATCGTAATGAACGACAGGATAGGATAAATGTTTCGCTTTGCGAGGGCGCATCCCAGCCCTATGCCGAAGAAGCAAAAGAGAAGGACGAGGTTATGGAAATAGGAGAATATCCGAACCTCTGCGGATAACCACCTGATCATCATGACTTCCCAGAAAAGGATCGCAAAACTGATAAGCAAGATTTTTAGCGTCGGACCGAATCTGCGATCGCTATCAGTATTAGTTGTAGAAATCAAAATTGTAGTATCCTCCTGCTTATGATTATAATCCAATCGAATCTGCTATGTATACCCATGGTCATTGGGTTTTCGACCACGCGTTCTGCTGGCCAGCAGAATGCCGGTTAAAAAATATCGTCCGGAAATTCTTGCCTGATAAATTCGAAGCTATCCAAAAATTGTACTGCCTGCAGTATAGCAGCAGCATGAAAGGTACTACAAGATCTCAATTATTCGATCGCTTCGGGTTCATTGTCTCCGGTACAGCGAAATTCCGAAATTATCGGGATGGTGGGGCGTTAGGTTAAATGTTTTGAATTTCTTGTAGTCCGCATCGATCCAGGCTATGATTTTCTGGCCATACTCGGGGTCGCCGAACAGCCCTCGTCCGTGATCTCGCATATTGATGTTGAGGATCGCGACGAAATCTGGTTGATTGGACTGCATTTTATCTAGAATCATTGCTTCGCCCCCGTATGCCGCCATTTCCCATGGGGTCAAAAGATAGTACGGCGTTGGATTCGTTCGCCGCAATAGGTAGTTCATCGTGATGCCTTCTGGAAGCACCATCAAGGTTGCGGTTCCAGGCATTGTCGCTTCCAGCTCTTTCATTGCTTCGCCTACAAGAAATCCTCTTATGTCAACCTCCGGACGGTACGTAAAGATCTGATCGCCCGGTTTCCCGAGCGCAAGTTCCTTATCAGTGTAGAAGCTATCTGCCTTGCCAAGAAAAACTGTGATCGCACTGAAAGTTAACCCGGTCATAACCGCTCGAAATATTTGCCCTCCTTTATGTCGGCGCCTCAGAAGGGTGGGTATGATAGAGATCACGAGGGCGACGAGTAGAAGTGTCCCGGGCATTGCCAGAACGTACCCGTAGTGATCGAAGCGCGGCCTAAGGAGCATCTTGAGTAGAAGCACGAACGACATCGACGACCAAAGTGTGAGTAAATAATAACGTTTGAGTAAGACATCGTCGTCCCGGTTCGCTATACATCGCGAGAGAAAATAAAAGAAACTGAGAGCACAAACAGCCGGAAGCGACCTAGCCGTCAGGGACCAATCGTCGTAACTCAACGCCTTTATGCCTATGAGCGTCATGATGACCGTTATCCCGACTACTGCAAAGCGACTCTCTCGAAACCTCTGACCCGCAATCCTATCGGTCGCTGCGGCAAAACCAACCGCGATACCGAGATAAAACAGCGATCTCGTCATGAGGAACAAATTGTGGGGGATATCGTCGAGGCCTAGATTCACGATATAAAATTTGTAGTCGATGGTCACCTTATCGGTTACCGTCAGTACCGCATTTGTCGTCAATGCGCGCATCGAGTCAATGAATGGCATATGCTGCCAAAGCAGTAACAGAAATCCAATGAGCGCGATGAAACCGCCGGCGATGAACATGAATGCCAGCTCGATGCGATTACGTTGATGTATCTTTCGGGATTGGACTAAAATGACTGCTGCAGTGAGGCAGATAGTGGTAGACGCTACGAAAAATTCGGACTTAGTCAGGAACGTCAGGGCGGTAAGTGTTCCTGCGCTAAAGATCATCCATCGCCCTGCGGAGTCTGCGTAGCGAACGAGAGATGTTACTAAAAGGAGGCAGAACAGGAGGCCGTGAGTTGTCTCATGTCGGTACGGACAGATGTAATTGTAGTTGCCAACACCAACATACTGGGAAAACGCGAACACGGTCAGAAAAACCACGCCTATTATAATCGTATTCGCGTAATCACAGATTCTTGCGAACAGCACGTAAATCAAGAGAGTGATAATCGCCAGGATTGCTAGGTTAGCGACGATAAGAGTGTCTAGAGATACACCAAATATGCTGAATAAAAGGGCGTTAAAGTACTGAGACACTGGCCCCATGGAAAACATCATATCCTTATACAGTACCTTACCCAACGTTATCTGCCATGGGATATACAGTTCGTGCCCGAAATCCACCAGGATATCCGGCCATTTGCGCCAACTCCAAGCGGTTAGCGCCGAGGCCACCGATACTAAAATGCTAATTGCTAACAGATTCCGCGTTGTCCTCGATATTTTGAATGCTTGATTGTTAGGGGACATAATTCTTTATCTCGTCGGTGACCTTTGAATTCAGGTGAATTTTAATCCCACTATATGGGTTCAATCACAGCCTTGCGCGTTCGGCCGAGTCGTAATTCGATGCTGCAAACGAGCAGCGCCCAAATCGCTATCCCGGTGCACGAAACTATTTTTCCTAGTCGCAGACTTTGCGGGTCGAACTTGAGTATGATTTCCCGAGCGCCGTTATCCACAACACACCCCAGATACTCGCCGAATACTCGTATGACTTCCGTTGATCCGCTATCCGTAATCGCCCGCCAGCCTTCGTGATACCGCTCGTTCAGTACAAGTAATTGCCGGGACCTGCAATCCGTAAGCAACTTAATATGTCCAGGTCTGTCGGACAGAATTGTAACAATGCCCGACGGTCCGGCCGGCAGGTCGAGCTGCGTATCAACCAAAGCGACCTGATTAATATCGATAGCTTCGAGCTCGACGTCATAATCACTCGGAACCCGTGTCTCTGTAAGCAAGCTTGCCCGAGCTAAACCGCGAAGTCGTGCCAGGCTTGTACGACTCACTCGGCGTTCCGGATATAGGCCGGCATAGCCGAACACCAGTTTTAGATCGTATACAATCAATTCATTAATACGACTGTACAGCGGGTATTCGTTTTTCCGTTTACTGACGTCGTATTCCAGAATACTCTGGTAGTCGATCACGGATTTATTATGCAGATACGTAATCGCGTAGCAAGATTGATCGATCAATGCCAGGAGTACCAGTATTGCAAAATATAGACGTTTCCCCTTCACTGATAATGCTATACAAACGAATATAAGAGACGAAATAAGCGGACCGTACCAAATGGCTAGGAGGGAAGGCGAAATCGTCTGGGACGATAGCCGATAATCGGTAACTATCATAACGGTTGCCGCGAGTGCGGTTAACGCACTGATTCCCGGGATACATGCAAGAAGCCTGAAATGTCCATCGTTTTTCGTTTGACCACGTTCGGTCGCCCGATGTAAGTCCGTTAGGAAGATAGCGATGAGAATCGCTGAAGCGAAATGATATAGGACGATGTGGCGTACCGGCATACGAAACACATTCAAATACGGCACGCTGATAAGAATTTTATGGAGTGCGGTATTTTCGCCGAGGCTCAATAGCATTCCTACGACGCCAAGCACTATCGCCCCGCCAGCAAGACGTTTCAATTGACCGAGTGATCGCCAATTGGCGCATATCCAAAGGATGGCGAATATTCCTATAATTCCATTATAAATGCTGAACTCATGAGTTGTAAATCCAACCTGTCGATCCTGGAATAAGTACGGACTCCACAGTTGTACGATATTGATCGGACTTAACGATCCGGATCCGGCGAATTCAGCGGATGCGGCAGTCGACAGCGTGTAGTTCTTTCGAGTGGAGTTCATTAGTCCATCGGCAGTTGGAAGTAGTTGAACCGCGCCGATTAGGCAACCGGTAATTTTCGCCGCGATTACCAGGCCCAGGCGTTGAGTCCCGCCAGCGGGATTCAGTGCCAGCGACCTTCCGTTAATCGGGGCCCAACTATCGATTCGATGTCTCGCGAGGGTTTCGCCAGGGAGTTCGATTTTACCTCGACAAGTCATTAATAACGTTATATAAAAGAACTCTGTCATCAATGAGAGGTATACACTCTGGGGATGTCCGTGTAGGAGCTGTGACGCTGTTAACGCTGTCAACGCTGTCCAATACGCGGACCGAGCCGCTTTCTCGCGCATGATCAAGTCTATTGACAGGAGAATCCAGGGGATGTGGGAAATGACCGCGACCGCATTGATATGCATCAGGTGAAGGAGGTTAAAACCGCAGAAGGAAAACGTAAACGCTCCGAATAAGGCCGGCGAAAGTGTGAAGCCCCATCTTTTGAGAAAAAAAAATGTACCCGCGAACGCGAAGATGTAATTCAGGCAAAATTCGATGTTAAATGCAGTCGTGAACTGAAAACACCTATAAAGGAACAGGTGAAGCGGGTGATACATACCAACTTGCCCGTCGGCATGCAGGTAGTATCCATTGAAAATGTTTGGGCACCAAACAAACAATTGATCGCTGGACAAGCACTTTGCGTAGAAATAGCGCAGCGGCAGATGGTAGTCTCTAAAGTCATCGAAGTAGTACGACTGTCCCTGAAGTGCAGGAAGAAATAAGGCGATGCAACTTAGTGCTGTAAATATTACGACTAGTCTAAGAATTAGACTATCTAGATTTTTATCTTGTTTGCTCGCGTTTGTCGACATCGAATTACAGGTCCAAGTGTAGTATCTTGTTGGTTGATTGTGTCATAAGAAATTCATTCGATGGAGCACGACGACCAAACTTTTGTAACTTATTCGCCTTTGATCTCATGTACCACCAAGCTTCATCAATCGGAATTCACCAAGAACCGCCGTACTGTTAGTGACAGTGGTACGGCAGTTGTATTCGAGTCATGGACCACTCGCTCTTTTATCCAGCAGGAACGATGTTGGTTTAAAATCGTCTGGAATCTCTTAGGTGATTAACCTTAGGTCGTTTCCCGGCGTGAGCGGCGTCTTCCCGCACCATTGGGATCCATGCTTATACGGGACGGCTACTCAGACCCAAAATTGGAATGCTTGAAGTCTAAATCGAAATGACCATAAATAACGATTCGGCCGAACCTCGACTGCCCCTGACGAAAGTGATATTTTTATTGTTCGTCAGCCCGTCTATCTTTCGCGTGCTCCAATATCAGCGTGTGTTAAGGACGCTTGCTGTTATCATGCTATTGTGTACAATTTCCGGATCATTGATCTCGATTGGCACTACCGTATCAATTAAGAAGTCCGCGGGCGAATGGAGAAAGTGGTTAAAGGATGAAGTTAAAGAATTCGGTATAACGAAAAAAGGCGAATTTTTCTGGTTAAATCCGCAGGCGCTTCCGTATCTCACTCACATCGAAGGTTGGCAGATAAACTTCGCTGAGGACTCAATTCTTCAGAGAAGTGATTCAGAGCTTGGGCCGGCAAAAAAAGGGCTGTGGATAAGTCGGGATTCATTTTACATGTGGCTCAAATTTCAGTCTCGCGGTTTGTGGTCGTCGACGTCGAAAATTCTCGTAGAGAAATACGATTTGGGTTCTATGCTTCGACAGTTCAGTCCGGCCGGGGAGCAGTTCGTCGTTAAAGGTGCTGATATTGACTTAACGGTAGACCGCGCGCTTTGGACAATGTACATCTTAACTTTTATTTCGAATATAGCGACTGTAGGGCTCACTGTCGTGGTCTTCACACTATTCTCTGTCGTGTTTTCCTTCATACCCTTACGGATGTCCACTGCCCGAGATAAACCTACTTTCAACAAATTTGTCGTTATAAATTTATACTCTTCGATTCCGCCAATATTGATTGCAACGGTTTATTCGGCGCTCAATCTTCCGGGGATAAGTTTTTTTACGATCTTCCTTATCGCATATTTTTGTTATCACCTCTACATAATAAAGACCTTGCGTGAACTGATACCTATCTAAACTGCAAGCAGTTGAAATTTTGAGTCGTCCAAAAAATCGACTGCTTGCAGTCTAACCACGCGGAACTTATATGACCAGCTCAACCCGAAAGATCGGCTCGATTTCGTATCTACCCGTAGATAGTCATATTCGAAATATCGCGAGCGATTTATTACTTTCTATCGTTACTTGTGGCTTATTTAATTTATACGTGCAACACAAACAAATGATCGCCGTCAACGATATGATCGGGGAGTCCAAATATCGATTTCTAACATGGCTATTTCTAACGATAATCACCTGTTACCTCTATCATATTTATCATGAGTTTCGAAAGAGCAAGGATATCAGCGAAGCATCTGGGCAAGCGAACTCGAACGACCCGATGGTATCGATAATCCTAACCGTTTTCGGCCTCGGGATCGTCGCAGACGCGACGCAACAGGCAGCGATAAATCGTTATTATGGTTCGGAATCGTTATAGACCGAAAGGAGTCGACTACTTCGAGTAGTATAGGCAAACGCTCTCTGCATTAAATTGACTCTCGGCGTTCCGAGCCGCATGAGCATCCCGCCGTATCGCATCCACGCTTATGCGGGATCGGAAATTCCGATTGAAAATTCGAAGAGAGAGACGACGGAGGTGTAATTAGGCATGGTGCGCGGAAAGAGATTTCGGATAGTCGTCATCCAGGTGGCTACTGCCGGTAAAAAACTCTGGGGCGACAAGTATAAGTTACTACTGGCGTTCGGCTTCGTTTGTTGTGTTGTTGCCGTCAATATCACGGAAGCGAGACTGGCCGGCGCGGAGGAGGTAGCAGCATTGTTTATACTAAAGTGCCCGTTGAACGCACTTTCCGGCCTGAATTGTCCAACCTGTGGGTTAGGGCGCTCACTGGTTTGCGCAGCCGCCGGTGAGCTGAAGCAGTCGATGCTATGGCATCCGCTTGGGGTCCCCGCGCTCCTCTTAACGGCCGTTGGAATCTTGTGGTTTCTGATAGACGACAAGACAATAGTCACTACTATCCGCGGCTTATTCGGATGTCGGATCATCCGTATTCTCTTCCTTATTCTCCTGCCTATATACGTCATCTGGGGATTCAGTCGGAATTTTTCTTGATATTTCCGTGAATAAACCGGTGACTGTCTGCGTCCAAGTATTACATAAGGCGCCGTGACTCGTTTCGGCCGAACGAACGGGTTATCACCACACTGAACACAAACCGCTAAGTCAAAATTCGAGGTGTTAAAATGGAATTTAAAAGAACTAACCTTCTAGCAGGAATGCTTGGAATCGCAACTCTATTCGGAACGTCAACGGGAATTGCGGGAGACCGTGAGTGGTCTACCGCCGGTAAGATTCTCACAGGTCTCGTTGCAGCGCACGTCATCAGCGACGTGGTCGTGGCAGACCGTGGTTCGTACAATCGCACAAAATCCCGCTGGTCAATCCCGAAAAGACGTAGCAATTACTCGTGTAAACCGCAAAAAAGAAAACACAGGAAGCAGTTTTACTCTCGCCGTAATCATCGGTCGACGATCGCGAGTGAAAGATCCTCCAACTTGCACTCGGGTTTTGTTGTTCCGGAATGTGATGACTACGTGATCGTACGGATCGAAAACGGGCGCCGAATTATACAACCTCGAGTGAGAGGCGTTACCGCGTATCTGCAAGTGTACTCTAAAGTGTGCAATGAATGGGTAACTATCGAAGAATACCCCAGTATTTGGTAATCTAGTTTCCGGACGCAGAATTTAGGGAACGCACTTGTTTTCTATACAATATTTAGCCCGCATTGCGGGCTTTTTTTATGGCCTTTAGACCCAGGTTGACCCGAACTGGATTTAGTTCCGAGAGGGTTTGGACATCTGAAGGTCGTCTTCACACTGCTAACCGGCGAGTCCAGATCCTCAGTCTGCAGCAGTATCACATGACCACGTGTAGACGTGGGATGTGCCCCGCCGTGGCGCATCTTGCTGGTAAAGGCAAGAACTTCCCGCTTATATGTTTCCGGCTCGGAGGGACAGTTGGAATAGACTTTTCCAGTGGGTCTAAATTCAGAAAAAGTGATTACACAATCAACTTCATTAAATGTTTGAGGGGGGTATTGGTGTATTTGTGTACTAAAACGCCATGCATTTTTACAAATCGGGTATATTTTTAACTACCGTCAGGTAAATAAGCTCTAGCCCGACAGGCTCCTAGCCTGATTAATTCACGCGATTCGTCGCGAGAGAACTTAACTCGTTCATAATAAGATGATTGGAGAAGGCGCCACGGTGAAAGTGAATTTTCATTCACTAAGATGTGAAGCCAAGCCAATCGGTTTATTCGAGCAGAGATTAGGGCTCGTAGAAGAATACTGGTGAATTATTCAGGCTAGACGTGATATTC
>JAJFLP010000021.1 GCA_021772635.1 Verrucomicrobiota bacterium
TGCGGCGGATGACGGGCATCTTTCGACCCGGATCGGTAAGTCAATAGCTCCAAGCTATTAACGTAACCGATCCCGGCCGAAACCTGACCGACATGCGCTCCCAATGCGGGCCGCGCTACCTTTTCGAACAGGGTCTAACTATTCAGCCAGCTCGTCGGTAAAATGCGATAAGAAGCTTGCTTACTGAAGCTATCAGTTGTTTCTTACCAGACTCGATTTTCATTCTTGGTGAATATACAAACCTTGAATATAACGAAGTCCGGGAAAAATAAAAGCTAAATGAACAACTGGTGTGCACCTTAGCGTCGTCGCCGTCCGGGCCGAATAAGCGCAAGTCTTTCGGTACAATCGGATCCCTGCTTGTACGGGTGGGGTAATCGACAGCGCAAATCGAACAGCTTGTCTCAAATTCAGTGAACTTGATTGGCGATAGGCATTCATCTTTTTCACCTGAATTCGTTTAATGAAGTCCGCGACATACCGTCGCGGGTATGCCTGTGGCTCGCTTAAACGAATCAGATATAAAATATTAACGCCCTTCATCCGAAAAGTTCGCTGAATCTGGGGCTTGTAGTCTGGATACTTTTAGAGACCCCCAACTTATGTCAACTGCACAGAAACCAATCCATAAACGTGACGACACGGTGGAACTTAGGATCACCGATATTGCGGAAAGCGATCGTTGGTATGGTGAATTACCCGACGGCCGCGGTGTTTTCGTGCGTGGCCCAGCTGCAATCGATGACGAAGTTCGCGCCCAAATCATAGGCGAAAAACGCAGATACTTAGAAGCCCGCCTCGTCGAAGTTATATCACCATCATCGAAACGGGTTCCTCCGGTCTGTAGCCATTTCGGCGTATGCGGCGGTTGTAAATGCCAACATCTGGATTACTCCGAACAGTTGCGACTGAAACATCTAAAGGTCGAAAACGCGCTCAAACGAATCGGTCAGTTTAACGATATTTCCGTGGCGTCCCCGATCCCATCCGATCATCAGACCCATTACCGGAATAAGATTGAGTTTTCGTTTTCCGATAAGCGTTACTTAATTAAGGACGGCGATGCTCTGGTAGGAGAGAGTCGTCTAAAACCGCGAGACTTCGCCTTAGGATTCCATGCGCCCCGCATCTTCGACAAGATCGTGGATATCGATTATTGTCACATCGCTACGCCGAACATGAATAAAATCCTTGATATCGTGAAGGAGTTTTCGAAGACGATGAAATTACCCCCCTATTCAACACGAAAACACGAAGGGTATCTGCGACACTTGGTAATCCGAGAGGTTCAATCGGACAATCAGCTTATGGTTAATTTGGTCACCTCGGTTTATGATGAGAAAATTGTCCGCCTATTGGCTGACCGATTAATCGAAGAAATCGGCTCAGGCTTTACCACACTAGTCAATAATCTGACAAGTAGGAAAAGTGAGGTCTCCAAGGGCGAGAAAGAAGTAGTGGTCTACGGCCCCGGCTATATAACTGAATCTCTAGGCGGCTACAGATTTCGGCTGTCAGCGGATTCATTTTTCCAAACCAACACGGCCCAGGCCGAACATCTGCTCAAAGTCATCACGAAGTTAGCGCGACTCAGCCAATCCGATATCGTGTACGACCTTTACTGTGGCGCAGGAGCGTTTACGATTACCTTGTCCTCGTTATGCAGGAAAATATTGGGTATAGAGACTGTGGCCACCGCGGTTGCTGACGCTCAAAGCAATGCGAAGTTAAACGGAGTAGGCAATTGCGAATTTTTGCAGGGTGATCTAAATAAGCCAAGTCGATTAACGGCGTGTGTTGAAGATTTCGGACGTCCCGACGTTGTGATTCTAGATCCGCCGCGAGCAGGGGTACATCCGAAAACAGTGGGGTTTCTCTTGAGTCTTTGTCCGGCGAGAATCGTTTACGTTAGCTGTAATCCAGCAAGTCTCGCCCGAGATTCTCTGACTATATGTTCGGAGGGAAATTACGAAATGCAATCCGTGCAACCGATTGACATGTTCCCGTTCACCAATCATATCGAAAGCGTCGCGTTGATTGTCCGCAAAGATGAGCCGCAAGCAGGTGATACGCGTGGAACCATACCGAATACCGCCTAGCTATACCCTGTTCGAAAAGGTAGCGCGCCCCGCATTGGGAGCGTATGTACGGGACCTGCGGCTCGCGAGGGGTTCTGTTCAGGCACTAGATAGTACTCGTACAAAGATCAAAGTTTTCGCTTCGATCGAATAATGGCGCGAATCTGCTCCAACGCACGATCCATCTCGGAATTTACAACTATGTGATCATAAAGTTCAGACTGTGAAAGTTCTGTGCGCGCCTGCTTTAGTCTCCTTTGAATCTTTTCCTCCGGTTCCGTCGCGCGCGAACGCAAACGTCGCTCCAACTCCTCCAGCGACGGAGGCGCAACGAATATATAGTGGACCGCGCTAGCCCAAGGGTGGTTCGCGCTGTTCTTGCGAATCTGCATTGCGCCTTGGACGTCGATGTCGAGTAAAATATCGTTCCCCTCGCTTATACGAGATTCGATCTCGGATTTGAGCGTGCCGTAATAGTCCTCATATACATTTGCGTATTCCAGAAATTCATGATTCTTAATCCGCTCGTCAAAGGTTTCGCGAGACACGAAATGATAATCTTTGCCGTCAACTTCGCCAACTCGTGGTTGGCGAGTTGTGCAGGACACAGAGAATCGAAGATTCTTGGCTTCCTGGAGGATTCGGTTGCACAATGTAGACTTTCCAGTCCCACTGGGCCCAGAAAATACAAAAACTATTCCTGCTTGTTTGATCTCTTCTATCATAGCCATTAGCCTCTAATTATGATATGATCCAGTTCCTCTGACGTCCTTGAGAATTTTCGGTATCGTCAGATAGTCATAGGTTGTCGATCGCCTTGAGCACTGTCCCGGCCGTCAGGAGCTGCGGAAGAATTTGCGGCTGCCCTCCAGATCCACCTGGGTAGAGCACGTACAGAGGAACTCCCGTGCGCCCGAAGCCAGCCAACGCCTCTGTGATTTCTTCGGAACGTCGAGTGTAATCGGCGATCATCAGGGTTATTCCACGCTCACGAAACGCGTCCATCACTTTCGGGGTGAATGCGACGCGTTCGTTAACTTTGCAGGTTAAACACCAATCTGCAGTGAAGTCGATGAACACCGGTTTACCATTTTTTCTCAGTTGCGCCAGAGCGTCAGGTGAAAAAATCATCCACTCTGCATCTTCACCGAGCGCGCTCGCTTCGGATCCAACGCTTTTACCCGAACCCGTCGCTCCGCGAACGCCAAACGATACACCGATTGAAATGAAGAAAAGCGAGGCAATAACCGAAGCGATTTTCGCCTTGCGAAAGCCTTTCGGTGCAATCCAACTACCATATACCCATGTACCAGCCGCGAGAAATACCAGACTGAATAATAGGTTGCCCAATGCGTCGTTCCCGGCGAGTCCGCCGAACACCCACAATAACCACGCGATGGTCGCCATGATCAGTAGTCCCATGAACTGCTTAAAAGAGCTCATCCATGGCCCCGGTCGCGGCAAATAGCGTAGAAGGTCAGGAAAGAAAGACAAAAGAAGATACGGAAAAGCGAGACCGATTCCAAGAGATGTAAAAATCAGTAGCGCGGTGGCCGCGGGTTGTGCTAAAGCGAATCCCATCGCTGTCCCCATGAATGGCGCTGTACAGGGAGTCGCGACGATGACGGCAAATACCCCGGTAAAAAAACTTCCGCTGTAGCCGGCTTTAAGCGAAGCGTTGCCGCCGATAGTCGTGAATGATGTTCCAATCTCGAAAACATCGAATAAATTCAGTGCAAACAGAAACAAAAAAGATACCAAAATCACCAGGAATCCGGGCGATTGGAGCTGAAACCCCCAACCAAATGAATCACCGCCTGCCCGTAAACCGATCAACACCCCCGATAACACCCAGAACGTGACCAGAACGCCGGTTGTGAATACGAGGCCGTGCAGCCGGACAACCCGCTTGTCCTCCCCGGCTTTCTTTACAAAGTTCAGCACCTTCAATGACAAGACCGGAAATACGCAGGGCATTAGATTTAATATTAGCCCTCCGACAAAGGCGAAACCGATGGCGACCAATAGAGTTAAACTGGTACCCTGCGGGACATCTGTCAGACTCGGCGCAGAATCCGTCACTGCTTTGGAAATTATAGGCGTATCGACGCGAAGCGCGTTTAACGTTCCCGCTGCATCCCATCCGTCGTCAGATACTAAAATCCCCTGTAACCGCGCCGGAACTACTTCCGTGTCATCCAACTGTATCGTTAAGAGATAGTGACCGGAGCTCCGAATGAGTTGCTGCGGTGCCCAGTCAATTATTACGCCCGACATATACGGAAAAAATCGGATTTTAGAAAGACTTGGGCTACTGTCACCCAACGGTTCTAATCGGAGTTCCAGGATATTATCGTTAAGGGCGGCATCAAGCTGCCAATTCATTGTAGCGACAGGTAGCCGCTTCCGGGTCTCAGCGAATTCTGCCGTCCAACGTTCGTCAGCCGACGGCTTACCGTCGTCAACGGGCAATGACAACGTCAAATCCGCGGACCCGGGAATGCACGCCGTTTCGCAGGCTAACCATTTTACGTTTGCCGCAATCGATACGGCCGCCCCGGATGCGATGTTAACCGGGGCGCTTATTTCTGTGAGGAGAATCACTTCGTTCTCATACGCGTAACTTATTAACGGCGGTTCGTCGTCGAGGATTTTGTCAACAATCATCGTCGGATACGGCCATTGAACCGGGCCGGCTTCATACCCGTCGGGCAATTTCCAGGTTATCGTGATCGGCAGCCCGACATTACCGCCAGGATTCCGCCAATATGTATGCCAATTCTTGTCCAAACGCATACGTAGACCAACTTGGAATCTTCCGCCCGGTTGGATTGAAGCAACATCGGAAATGAGTTCTACACCCACGTGGTTTACTCTAACAGGCGCTGCGAATGCCATAGCCGACGCGAGGAAGAAGGCTGTTGCAACAACCCTCGCCATTGATATGATACGATTCGCTGAGTCGATCCTCACAAGGAAACCCTTTGGTTAAATTTTAGACTGTAAGCTGTCCCGAATTTGGTCCGCACGCACAGACCGCATCAGCGAGAAGTTTCCCACACCATCGCGCCCCTTCCTGCACCGGCGGGGATCCCGTCAATACTGGCCCCTCATACTGGACGGCCGCGACTCCGTTTATACAGAGAGACGGTTTCGAACTAACCACGCAAGAGATATCAAACAATAAATCGATATCTCTTGCGTGGTCAGTTCGAAGTCGTCCAAAAATTGTACTGCTTGCAGTATACCCGGTCGTCACGCGTGTTATTCGTAAGATGACGTCCATGTAATAGACAAGTAGATTTCTCGATAGTTCAGTCACCGTGGGTGACTAGCGCTCTATGAATACACCAGCTACCTGAATATATAAAGTATATTACTCAAGATTGACTCGGCGAAAAGCACGGGCCGGAATACTGCAGGCAGTACAATTTTTGGACGACTTTGAACTGACCACGCAAGAGATATCGAACGATATTTCGAAAACTCGAAGGCGTTCGACAGAGAAGCGAGACCGGACGTTTTATTCTTGCAGGTTCGCGACTGGACGAACTCCCGATATACGAAACGCGATCACTTATGTCGAGGGATTCGCGTCTGAAATGGTAAAGATACCTTTGAGAACGTATCTATACAGCAAGCAATACAATTTGGGGATTGCTTCGAGTTTATCAGCCAAGAATCGCGGCAAGCAACGGCGTCCAGCCAATATTTGGGCTGCCAAGAGCAATGTCCCGACTCCACTTCATTCTTCTGGACAACAGAATTAATATTGCAGGAAGCTATCGAAATCGCTATCTCGTCGTGGGATCGAAGAATTTAACGCTTCATTAAAACGTTTTAAGATATGATGAATTATCGTCCGACAACTATATCTACTAAAAATATATACTTTACTCCCGGTATGCTGATAGTTGACGGCGACGACCAGAATCGCATGGTATTCAGCAGGTTCTTGGAAACCCAGCGTTATCGGGTATGGGAGGCGGGAAATCTGGTCGAAGCGAAAAAGGTTCTCGACAATTTCCACGTTGATCTCGTATTCCTGAGTATTAACTTCGGGTACGATGGTGTGATATCGCTGCTTAGCTGGATTCGGGAAAAGCTGCAGCAATCCTCGGTTATCATAATTACGACAAGAAAAAGTGTTGATGCGTTCGACGAATGCTCAACTCTGGGTGCCGATGACTACATTTCCTATCCGCTCGACTTTACCAATGTTGTGACCGTGGTCCATCGCGCACTCGACCTACGCCGGAATCGATCTGACAACCAGTCGAAAATGGAAAACTCCGAGATTTCCTCGATCGCCGGGTACGAAATAAGGGGAATTTTAGGCAAAGGAAATATGGGAACAGTGTACCTCGTCGAGAAGCAGCTACACGGCGTAAGACGAAACTACGCATTGAAAATATTGATGCGTCCAGAAGGCGAGGGGGAGGAACGATGCAGGGAACTGTTGGAGCGATTCCTGCGGGAGGCTGAGATGGCAGCGAAGTTGATACATCCAAACATCGTGCGGATCATAGATTTCGGATTAGCCGAAGAAAATCGTGTTCCGTACATCGTCATGGACTTGATCAAAGGCGCAACATTAAGACGAATTCTGGGGGGCGAATGGTCACTAGATCGTATCGAGAAAGTAAAAATCGTTCGGCAAGTAGCCTTCGCGTTAACCAAAATTCATTCCCACGGTATTTGCCATCGTGACATAAAACCCGAAAATATAATGTTGAACCTAAGAGGAAAAGTGAAGGTTACCGATTTCGGGATTGCGCGATTACCGAACTCGCAACTAACCCAATCTTTTAAAATAATGGGAACCCCCGCCTACATGGCGCCTGAATCTTTCTCATCGGCACTGGTTGATTATCGAGCAGATATTTTTTCGCTGGGCGTCGTTGCCTACGAATTACTATTGAACCAAAAGCCTTTCGTCTCTGACACAATTGATGGCTACCGGAAAGCAATTCTAAATAAGTCACCTGTTGCGCCAAGAAAACTCAACCCGGACTTTCCTCTTGAGCTCCAGGAAATTCTAGCCAAAGCATTGAAAAAGGATTCGGCGTCACGCTATAAAGCTGCAGCCGAGATGGTACTGGATTTAGACGAATATCTGAACGGGCTCGAGGAAGACAACGGCACCGAGATATTAGATTTCGCTGAATATTTTTCGGAATCGCCTGACATGGAAGAACACAGAACTCAGAACTTAAAGGGCTACGAAACGAAGGACGATTGGCGCTAGCCTTAAAATAAGCGAACATTACGAAGTAAATCCGACGAAAAGTTCGCTGGATTTGGGGCTAGCACCCCATTCTGACGGTGGATCAAGCCCGACACTGAGCGAATCTAACCGCAACGGCGAAATTCACCAGGCAAAATAGGATCATTAAAGTTAAGGCGAGGATCGTATCGTTCGGACTAGACTGGAACCCGGAACTGTCGTACAGACATCCTTTCATTAGATCGAGCCCGTACGAAAGCGGATTCAACTTCATTACCCAAAAAAGCCAAACTGGGACACCGTCAGCCGGGAACACTGCTCCTGAAAATATCCATAATGGAAACAAAACGACACTCATGATCCCGTGGTAGCCCTGAATAGAGTCCATCTTCCAGGCGATCAAGACGCCTAATCCGGTCAAACTAAATCCTATTAGGAACATATAACTAACCAGTAAAATCAAGCGTATCACGGAAAGTTCGATTGAGATTAGTGGAGTGAAAGCGAGCAACAAGAATAGAATCCCCTGCATCAGGCCGAGCAATGTCCCCCCGAGAATCTTTCCCAGAACGATCGTGCCGCGAGAGACTGGCGTAACCAGTACGCCTTGAAGAAAGCCCGCCCGCCGGTCCTCAATGATGCTTATCGTTGAAAACACCGATGTAAACAAGATAACCATCAGGATTATACCTGGAAAGAAGAACTCTGAATACCCCATGTTGTCGCGCGAAATAAAGGACTTATCAAGACCGCTACCGATAACAATCCAAAATATCAGCGGTTGAAGGACGGTACCGACGATCCGACTCTTCTGGCGATAAAATAATACGAACTCCCGGCGGAGCAGTGAATAAACTGGTAAAATTATTGTAATCAATTCAACCATTTCCCTGTTTTCGCGAAAAATACGTCTTCTAATGTGGTCTTTCGCGAGTGAATCGCGTGAATCGAGTCTCCGTACTTCGCCAATAAATCAGCAACCAACTTGCCGCTATCGTTCGTTCCTATGCGAATAGAGCCGTCCACCTTCTCGACGGTGACATCGAAGTCTTGGCCGACCTCGGTCGAGAGCCGATCATCATCGTCGCATTCCAAAACGACAAACTCCTGGCATATTCCTGTCCGCAGATCTTTCGGTGACGCGAACGCAACAACCTGGCCCGATTCCAGGATCGCGAGGAGATCTGCCCTATCGGCTTCATCAATCAAATGAGTCGTAAAGATTACGGTCGCATTTTCGCTAGTCCTGATTTGATCGATATACCGCCAAAAATCCGCCCGTGAGGACGGATCCAATCCCGTCGTCGGCTCATCCAAAAGAAGCAAGCGAGGACGGTGCAAAAGTCCCTTGGCCAGTTCCAACCGACGACGTAGTCCGCCCGATAAAATTCCGGCATAGTCGGCGCCACGTTCGGCGATGCCGAATTTCTCAAGTAACTCGTCGATTCGGCTATCTAATTCCGCCCCGTGAAACCCGTAAAAGAGTCCCTGATGTTTCAAATTCTCGCGCACGGTCAGCTTCATGTCGAGGCTCGAGGATTGAAAGACCACCCCGATTGACCGCCTTACAACCGCCAAGTTACCCTCAAAATCGGACCCGAAAACCTGGATAGAACCAGACTGAGACTCAGCAATTGTTGAAAGGATTCGGAATAGCGTGGTCTTACCGCTGCCGTTCGGTCCCAGGATTCCAAGGGATTCCTGCTCCGAGCACGCGAAACTGACATTATCCAAGGCGAGACGATCACCGTATCGGTAACACAGATTATCGATTTTCAGAGCTGTTCCCATTTCTTTCCAATCGCTAAGCGTGAAGACGTTCGGTATACATGGTCTGAATACCGTCCAAGATTAGAGAGGCACAACGGACTTAGACCGGCGGCCACGGCGGTTAAGATATCTTGAGGGCGATAAGTATAGATTGCCCTGATGCGGAAAGGTCCCACTGAGAGAGATCAAACGATTTTTCGAAAACGCGAAGGCGTTCGGTATATAACCTATAAATGAAGCGCACGATTCGCGGTGGCCATCAGGGAAGCTTCTTTAAACGATTCGGTAAAGGTTGGGTGGGCGTGTACGATTCTGCCGATGTCTTCGGCGGACGCCTTGTACTCCATCGCAACCACGGCTTCGCCGATCATATCGGAACAACGAGGGCCAATCATATGGACACCCAGAATCTCATCCGATTGGGCATCGGCAAGGACTTTAACGAACCCTTCAAACTCGTTCGCTGCCCGGGCACGTCCACTTGCCTTGAATGGGAAAGTTCCGACTTTGTACTCGATCGAATCTTTCTTAAGCTCCTCCTCCGACTTACCAACCGTCGCGACTTCCGGCCAAGTATAAACAACTCCCGGTATCGTATCATGATTAATCTGCGGCTTTTCACCGGCGAGGATCTCCGCGACGGCAACACCTTCTTCTTCAGCCTTATGCGCTAACATCGGGCCGGCGACAACATCGCCGACGGCGTATACGTTCTCACAAGTGGTTCGCAAATTTTTGTCGGTCTTTATTCGCCCGACTTCGTCCACTTCGATCCCTGCGTTAGTTAACCCCAGTCCTTCCGTGTACGGCCGGCGACCGATTGCAACGAGTACATGATCAGCGGAAAATTCAAACGATTTTCCCTTGGCATTCTCCGCCGTTACGACAACCCCCTGCTTCGTGACATTGATTCCAGTAACTTTAGTTCCCAGGTGAAACTCGAAATTTATCGCTTTCAACGATTTTTGAAGCGCTTTACCAAGTTGCCGATCTAATGTCGAAATTATCGAATCCAGAAACTCAATGACCGTAATTTTAGATCCAAGGCGACCGTAGACAGATCCAATCTCCAGACCAATGACTCCTCCGCCAATCACGATCAAATGTTTCGGCAGTTTTTGTAATTCCAAGGCGCCCGTTGATGATAAAACACGTTTTTCGTCAAACGAGGCGAACGGTAATTCAGTTGGCTCGGATCCCGTTGCAATGACGATGTAAGATCCGCTAATTTTCGTTTTTTCTCTGCCGCTGAGAACCTGTATCGTTGAGGAGTCAATAAAGGAACCGTGGCCGGTGAAGCGAGTTATCTTGTTCTTATTAATAAGATAATTTAGACCGTCGCGCGTTTTGGCGACAACATCCGCCTTACGACGCATCATCGTCTTCAGATTGACTTTCAGTTCCACGAATTCGAGACCGTGGTCGTTTCCTTTTTGTTTCGCCTGGTGGTACAACTCGCTGGAATCGAGTAACGCCTTTGACGGGATGCATCCCACATTCGTGCAAGTCCCGCCTAGCGGTTCTTCCTTCTCCACGAGAGCAACCTTGAACCCCAACTGAGCTGCTCTAATTGCCGCCACGTAACCGCCGGGACCACCCCCCACGACTATCAAATCGTATCGCTCGGACATACTTAATTACCTTTGTGGAGTTAAAGATCCAAAAGCAATTTAACAGGATCTTCACAGGCCTCTTTTACGCTCACCAGAAATCGCACAGCATCCGAGCCGTCAATAATTCTGTGATCGTAAGTTAGCGCTACATACATAATCGGCCGGACAACAACTTCTCCGTCCCGCACAACCGGGCGATCCACGATGTTGTGCATTCCAAGTATCGCACTCTGCGGCCGGTTAACAATCGGGGTCGACAACATTGAACCAAATCGCCCTCCGTTCGTAATCGTAAAAGTCCCACCGGTCAATTCATCGAGTGATAATTCTCCGTCACGACCTTTTCCTGCAAGAATTTCGATCGCCTTTTCTATCTCTTCAAAGCTCTTGGATTCCGCGTTTCGGATCACCGGGACTACCAGGCCTTTTGGACTTGCGACTGCAATTCCGATATCGCAATAATCGAAGTACACGATTTCGTCTTCGTCCATCTGCGCGTTAATAATCGGGAAATGTCTTAACGCATACGCCGCTGCCTTCGTAAAGAACGACATGAACCCCAACCCTACCTTATGAGCCTCCTTGAAATCCTCTCTGTACTTTTTACGAATATCCATGATTGCAGACATATCGACTTCGTTGAAAGTCGACAGAAGCGCGGCGCCTTGCTGAGCCTCGATCAGGCGTCTGGAAATAGTTTTCCGCAACCGCGTTAACTTCTCTCGCCTCTGCGTACGCACCGGTTGCCCTGCCACAGCCGCTACTTCGGCGTCAGTTGGACTCGCATCTCCATCGCCCGGCTCCGGAGCACCAAGTTTCTCCGATCCAGGACCCGCTTTCGTTGATAACTCTGAGTGTAGCTGATCTTCCGGCAAGTCGGATGTCGATGGGCGCCGCACCAGAGTGATCGTTTCGTCTGGCGAGATCACGGGTGCGTTAGATCCATAGAAATCGATAAACTTCTGTCTGGATATGACAAGGGCTTCCTGTTGCTCTCGTTGTTCGATGAACTTTAGGACGTCTTCTTTCGTAATGCGTTGATCTTTACCGCTACCAGTAGTGATATCCTGCGACGAAATATTGTGCTCGGCCATTAATTTTCGTGCTGCCGGCGATGGTAAATTCACGAACTTCTTCGGTGCAGCTAAAGAATCCGAGTTCTCCTCCTCTTCCTTGTCTTCACTTGGCAGAACTTCGGCGACCGATTCTTCTGTGGACGCGGAATCAGGTTGTTTAAGAGGCGCTTTCTTCTTTTCAGTCGCCGTTACTTCTTCGATGTATCCTACTGCAGCACCGACTTGCACCGTTTCACCCTCTTCTGCCACTATTGTCAGACGTCCATCGGCTTCTGCAGTAATTTCCAAGGACGCCTTTTCGGTTTCGAGCTCCAAAAGCGGCTCGTCCATCTCAACGATGTCACCTGACTTCCGCATCCACCGGGCAATATCTCCTTCGGTAACGGACTCACCGGCGGCCGGAACAATGATATCAATTTTCATAACTAAACTCCTTGAAACTTGGCTTAAAACTTCAGTTTTGAAACTAAGCTTCGATCTTTAATGAATCGGTTTAAGAGGACAACCGACTGGTCGGTTCCTTAAAACTTAAACGGTTTTGAGGCTCAAGATTAGGATGACTCGCAGATCGACGACCGTTTTGAAGGGTCAACTGCCCGTATCTGCAATCCCGTGATTCGCGGTAGCGACCGTCCGCCTTCCATCGCCCCATCAGCCAACGCGAGTTCTCTATTACACACCAGTCGCCCTGGAGTTTTTTGAGACCCTGCCGATTCCCGAATGGGTGCGGAGTCGGCTACTTAAGAGTCTTTGCTGGATGTGTAGTAGCAGTAGTCCGGGTCGATCCGACCCTCGATTGCCGCCTCCACGATTCTACTCTGCGACAATTTGTGGAGCGCCAGCGACCCGGCAGCTGGACTGGCGCTTTCATGCCGGGATATAACCTTAAGATTGGGTCGGTCTGCCAAACGATGGCGCATAAAGTTCCAAGCCCCCATGTTTACGGGTTCCTCCTGAACCCACACCCATTCTTTCGCTCTCTTGTATTTTTGTAGTAATTCTTGATCCTGGCGCACTGGAATCGGATAGAATTGTTCGATTCGAACGATGGCAATATCGTCGACCTCAAGCTCCTGCTTCTTCTCCAGTAGCTCGTAGTAGATTTTCCCGGAACAAAGTACCAGACGCTTAACCTGCGACGGCATTGCATCTGGATCGTCGATGATTTCCTTGAAACGTCCTTTGTGAAGCTCCTTAATATCAGATCGGACAGATTTGTGCCGTAACAAACTCTTGGGCGTCATCGCAATGAGCGGCTTTCGGTACGGCGCGTTAACCTGACGTCGGAGCAAATGAAACATGTTTGCAGGCGTTGTAGGGTTCACGACAATCATGTTATTCTCGGCGCATAGATCCAAATAGCGTCCGATCCGGGCGCTCGAATGCTCGGGCCCCTGACCTTCATAACCGTGCGGCAGCAACATGACGAGACCGCTCATGCGCTGCCATTTCGATTCCGAGGAACTAATGAACTGGTCGATGATAATCTGCGCGCCATTGGCGAAATCGCCGAACTGCGCTTCCCAAATGGCTAAGGCGCGCGGCATTGACGATGCATACCCGAACTCAAATCCCAATACCCCGTACTCGGACAAGTGCGAGTTATAAGCGCAAAATGTAGCCTGATCCTCCTGGACATGATTCAGCGGAAAATAGCGCGTCTCGTCATTGTAATCGATAAAAACCGAGTGGCGGTGTGCAAACGTCCCCCTTCGACTATCCTGGCCTGAGAGTCGAACCGGCACCCCTTCGAGCAGCAACGAACCGTAAGCAAGTAGTTCGGCTAATCCCCAATCAACAAGTTCCTGCTCAAAATACAGCGCTCTGCGCTGATCGAGCAACTTCTGCATTTTCGGGTAGATATTGAAGTTCTCGGGGACTGTAACTAGCGCATTTGCGATTAACTTCAGCTTTGTTTTAGGGAATCCCGTGCTAATCGAAGTCTCGAAATCTTTCGCAGCGGCAGGGCGCAACCCTTCCCACTGACGATTCAAGAAGTTCACCTCTATTTCCGGCTTCTTCCGCCGCGCATTCTTCAAACTCTGTTGCAGTATCTTCTTGAAGTCCTTCGTAATCTGCTCTGATTCTTCTTTCGAAATAACGCCTTCCCCAATCAACTGACGGACGTACAACTCCAAGACGGTCGGGTGATCTTTAATCGCTTGGTATAACAGAGGTTGCGTAAAGGAAGGATCATCCCCTTCATTGTGTCCAAAGCGCCGGTACCCAAGGACGTCGATAAATACGTCGATCCCGAATTCCTGGCGAAGTTTAAGCGCCATCTCAGTGACGTGGACAACCGCTTCGACATCGTCCGCGTTAACATGAAAAACGGGGCAATCAAGCATCTTCGCTATATCCGTGCAGTACAGACTTGAACGCGTCTCCCGATAATTCGCCGTGAATCCGACCTGATTGTTGATTACGTAGTGAATCGTTCCGCCGGTGCCGTATCCGTCGAGGCGGCTAAGGTTGGCAATTTCATAAACGACACCCTGCCCTGCAATCGCTGCGTCACCATGGACCAGAACCGGTACGATTTTCTTGAAATCACCGTCAAACATTTCCTGACCCTTCGCCCATACAGAGCCCTGCACGACAGGGTCGACAGCCTCGAGATGCGACGGATTCGCCATCAAACTCACGTGTACATACTTACCGCCGTCTGTGATGATGTCCGCCGAATGCCCCTGATGATACTTCACATCGCCGTCGCCGTGAATATGGTCGGGAAGTACGGTGCCCTCGAATTCGGAGAACATATGCTCATAGCTCTTACCGAATAAGTTCACGAGCACGTTCAAGCGCCCTCTGTGCGCCATACCCAGGACGAACTCCTTCACCCCTAAGCGTCCGCCGACTTCAAATAAAGAGTTGAGCGCCGGAACAAACGCCTCCGAACCCTCGAGTGAAAAGCGTTTCTGCCCCGTGTACTTGACATGCAGGAAGTTTTCGAATCCGACGACTTCGCTGAGTTTATTCAGGATCCGCATCTTCTCCTCAACCGTGAAGTTCGGCCGGTTCGCGGTAGATTCCATCTGCTCGTGCAGCCACATCCGAATTCGTGAGTCGGGGATGTACCGGTATTCGCAAGCGATAGAGGAGCAATAAGTTTCGTTCAGATGAGCGATAATCTCCTGTAACGTGGCACGGCCGATGCGAATCTGTCGACCGACCTCGAATTCCAGGTCCATGTCGGCCTCTGTCAAATGGAAATGACTGAGATCAAGGTCCGCTTTATAAAATCGCCGGGGTCTTACAGGATTCGTTTTCGCCAATAAATGTCCGCGATCGCGGTATGCGTTTATAAGTTTCATTACAGCTGCTTCTTTATCTCGCAGCGAATCCAGATCAAGATCGGATTGTTGCGACGAGAATTCGAAGCCCTCGAAAAATCGTTGCCACGATTTCTCGATAGATTGCGGATTTTTCCTGTATTTCAGGTATAAATCATCTACGAAACTGCCGTTAGTGTTCGCTAGATATGTATATTTATCCATTATTATCAGCCATCTTGTTCGATCGACATCTTTGTCGTAAATCAGAGTCGATCCATGAACAGAAATATTATATTAGATTTCAGCGGTACAGTAATCTACAGTTACTTCCCTCAGGATCAAGGAACGAGCGACCATAATTTGACATCTGGAACGATGTTAGTTGACAGCTCGAAAACGTGTCGGATATTAACACTTAATCGCAACCTGAAATTATACGGGTCCGATACGAGTTTTTATCAAATCAGACTGCCTAGCGGACCCAGCCGGCTAATCGCAATATTGAAAGAATCCACCGCTTAACACGACAATATTTTCCGCCCAGAAATTGAGGTCGGCGAGGCAACTAAAGAGCGCCGAAAATACCTTGACCAACGAAACCCATTCCGGAGGCTAACCGTGAAAGTACACGAATACCAGGCGGCACAGATTCTCAGAGACCATAACGTCCCGACGACGAAAGGTCACGTGCTAGAGAGTCGCGACGAGATAGACGCAGTCATAAACAAAGTGCAGACGGACTTCGACACAGAAGCGGTTGTAGTCAAAGCCCAAATTCACGCAGGCGGCCGGGGAAAAGGCGGCGGCGTGAAATACTCCGCTGACACCGCATCGGCGCGCGCAAATGCTAATGCTATTTTGGGGATGAAATTGATTACACCTCAAACATCAGCCGAAGGCCAGCTAGTGCGAAAGTTGTATATCACTTCGGCAGTCGATATTGAGAAGGAGTTCTACCTGGCAGTTACGCTTGACCGCAGCAACAGCAAGCATGTAATAATCGCGTCGTCTGAAGGCGGGGTTGAAATCGAGAAAGTCGCAAAGACTGCTCCCGAAAAAATCATTAAAGAACATATCGATCCAGTATTCGGATTGCAGCCGTTTCAAGCGTTTAGATTAGCGAAGCAACTCGGATTCACCGGTAAAGCTGTCCGCGATGCGATAAAAATGATTTCGAACCTGTACGCCACGTTCATCGCCTCTGACGCCTCGCTCGCCGAAATTAACCCTCTGGTATTAACCCCGGAGGGCGAGGTAATTGCGTTGGACGCGAAGTTTGATTTCGATGACAACGCGCTTTACCGACAAAAAGCGATCGCGGAGATGCGCGACACGAACGAAGAGGACCCAACCGAAGTCGAAGCGTCTAAATTTAATTTGAACTACATCAAGCTCGACGGCAACGTCGGGTGCATGGTGAATGGTGCAGGCTTGGCAATGGCGACGATGGACATTATTAAACTCAAAGGCGGTGAACCCGCGAATTTCCTGGATGTCGGCGGGGGCGCAAATGTCGACACCGTAAAGAACGGGTTTCGAATAATTCTATCCGACGCAAGCGTTACGGCTGTGCTAATCAATATTTTCGGCGGTATCGTTCGTTGCGACCGAGTCGCGAACGGCATCGTCGCGGCAGTTAAGGAATTAAACCTTACGATACCGGTGGTCGTCCGACTTGAAGGGACGAACGCTGACGAAGCGAAAAAAATCCTTGAGAAGTCGGGAGTTTCAATACTTCCAGCCGGGTCTCTTGATGAGGCCGCCGAGAAAGTTGTTCACGAAGCAACGTGTGCGTGAGGTAAGACGCTTGAGAATTTTTGAAAATCAAAATAATCACGCGGTCTACGCGTCCTTACAATCGAAATTTGGCAATCGAAAATTGAAAATTTCTTAAGGAGATACCATGTCAATACTATTGAATAAAGACTCGCGAATCATCGTCCAGGGAATAACCGGATCGGAGGGATCTTTTCATGCCCAACAATGTCAGGATTATGGCGGCAACGTCGTGGGTGGCGTTACGCCCGGGAAAGGGGGCCAGACGGCACTAACAGATAATGTACCCGTTTTTGACTCTTGCGCGGACGCTCGGAAGGAAGCTGGTGCGAATGTATCTCTCATATTTGTCCCGGCAGCGTTTGCGGCAGACGCGATTAAAGAATCGGCTCATGCCGGTATCGAATTGATTATCTGCATCACCGAAGGAATTCCGGTCAATGACATGGTCTCCGCGCTTGCTTATGTCAAACATCAAGGCGTCCGGCTAATTGGTCCGAATTGTCCTGGGGTTCTGACGCCGGACGAGGCAAAAGCTGGTATCATGCCAGGGTTTATCGCAAGAAAAGGTTCAATCGGCGTGATCTCTAAATCCGGAACGTTAACCTATGAAGCAGTACACCAATTGGTGGCTGCCGGATTAGGACAGTCGACATGTATAGGAATCGGCGGAGACCCGGTGATCGGCTCGAGCATGGTTGATCTTCTCGAACTCTTCGAGCAGGACGCCGAAACAGAAGCCATCGTCATGATCGGTGAAATAGGTGGTCAGATGGAGATTGAAGCGGCCCGATACGTTAAAGACCATGTGTCGAAGCCGGTAACCGGATTTATCGCCGGCCGCACTGCGCCGGCGGGCAGACGGATGGGCCACGCTGGTGCAATCGTTGGCGGAGAAGATGAGTCGGCCGCCGCGAAGATGGGTATTATGCGCGACTGCGGTATTCACGTTGTCGAGTCACCGGCTGACATCGGAAACACGGTTAAATCGAACTTGGGTTAAACAGCGAGCAGTCTAGACTGCTGATTGCCAAACTGCTTTACCGATAAAAAACGGACCAAGGCTCTCTATATATTCGGACGTTTGCTGAGTCGATCGCATCGCCTGTATCGTCGCCGATAACGGGTACAAATCTTTTCCCGTTAATCCGATCACGAAGTCATTATCGTTCTTATCCAGCCCGTAGCACGCAAGGCGGATATCATGTGCGTAATCCGCTCGCCCAAACGCGTGCCCCATTGCACCGTGCTCGCCAAGGATTCGTCGTTGATCTTGATATTCGAGCTTCGCAAAACTCCCGTGCCGACGTAGCGGATACCAAATCGCCCATGGCCACTCCGGGTTTAACGCCGTGCGCTTCGGTTTCTCTATCAGCCATTCGTGCAGGTCGGATTCGTGCCCTATTGCATAGGTTCTCCCGAACATCGTAAATTCGGGTTCTAGCGCCGCCCCAGAAAATGGTTTCTGATTTAACAACTCCCGCAACTCCGTAACGAAGAAGTCCGGATTGTCGCTGAAGGTCAATAACCCGAGCCCTTCCGGATCATGGGTATCTCGGTACAGTACGCCCGGGATCTTTGCTTCCATCAACGCCGCGGCAAACGATTCGTCGTCACCCGCCCCGGTAAAAACGAGTAGCTGCATGAATAACCGTACATCGGACGAGGTCGAATTCCCGTCCTTGTCCCGTCCTCTTTCACTGATGTCGGGTTTTTCTCCCGGTTTTACTATCATGGTGTTGAACCCTTTGTTTATAAAGTTGTGTTATCACAGTCGTCAGTGTGCGCGTGATTTCGGCGCCGCAGGCGGAAGCTTATGATCGGGATAGGAAATTGTTCGTAGTGAGGCACAACAGTGCCGTCGCGAAAACAGGATGTCTCACGGCACTACCCTGCCTTAGAACGGGCGTCACCGCAAGCTACGCCAACCCCGCTTTATAAGAAGCTCCGTGCCCATATATTATTTGCGTATCCAATATTATCAAATTACCGGGATGTAAGCGGAGCTCTAATTACACACCTGAACCACCAACCATGAACCCGAATAGTTGACTATGTACAAAATAAGATTCATATGGGTCGGAAAGATTCAGGATAGTTACATTAGGCTCGGAGTAGAAGACTACATTTCGCGGATAAAACCCTATGCCGCGGTCGAAACCGTAGTCACGAAGGCGGTTGCCCCGGTCCGCGGAATCGAACACGCAAAAACGGCCGAGACCCGTTCGATCTTAAAACACCTGGCCCCGGACGACTATAACGTCATTCTCGATGAACATGGCGACCAATGTACATCGACGCAACTCGCCTCCTGGTTACAGGAAACTCAGCAAACGCGATCAACAAGAATTAATTTCATCGTAGGTGGTGCGTATGGATTGGACTTGAGCCAACTTAACGATCATAAAAAACTCAGCCTTTCGTCAATGACATTCACACACCAAATGGTGAGGCTATTTCTGCTAGAACAGGTATATCGCGCCTTCATGATCATTAACCGTCGCGATTATCATCATTAGCACATCTGGATTTGAATCTTAAACCCTTTCTGCCAATATTATTTGTATCGCCAATACGCGACACCGTTCTAGAACTGGTAACTGTACAGCCAGAGGAGCCCCCGATGTTTATCAAACCTCGTTTGCCTCATAATCTCTCTCTCCTGATGATCGTTTTCGTGATCTTCGTGTTTACTTCAATCGCCGCTGATCTTCCGACCAACCCGCTTGTCCAGCATGGTACAGTTACCCATAGTACGACGGGCAATATCATGGACATCGTCCAGACTACGCCAGCCTCTATCACGAACTACGATGACTTCAGCGTCGGTGTCGATCACACGGTCAATATCAATCAGCCAAATGCGAATTCCGGATTTCTCGGTCGGGTCACCGGAAGTAGTATCAGCAACATATTGGGGAATCTGAGCAGTAACGGCGCAGTCTATCTTGTGAATCCGAGCGGGATAATATTCGGCGCGAATTCAATTGTAAACGTTCACAAACTGGTCGCATCGACTCTCAATATCGCCGATGATGATTTCATCAATGGCCGCGACGAATTTGACGTCGTCGGGAATATTGTTGTATCCGCCAGCGCGAATACGATATCGCAAGGCGCTTCGGTTTCCGTCGTAACCGGAGGATCCTTTTCCCTTACGGTAGATCTTATCGCGACTTTGAGAAACGGCAGAGTCCCCAATTTCCTACAAACTCGTTTGAATTCGATACCGACCAAACTAAGCACTTCTGAAAAACACGCCCGGAAATCCAACCGAGTTGATGTCGATAAAGTGATCACTACCAATCTATCAACCCGGTCAAGTTCACGTCCATTTTCTCCGCCTTTCAAGATCGATATCGATTTTTGAGCTGAATAGCACACAGGTAAATCTCCTTCTAATATCACAGGTAATAATGCTCAAGCTATTTCGTCCGTTCTGGTACACATTCGCGTTCTTTTTTAGCTTATATTGTTTTGCCGATGCGGAAGGACGACGACTTGAGGAAGAAACTCGCGGCAAAACTGTTCTTCCGGAACGAGAAAAGCCAGCAATAACTACTATCGACCTGCCGCTTAGCCCCGCCCCGCCGCCGACTCCGCCGCAACTCTTAAAGCCCCCCGTGAATCCAGATGTAAAAATCAGCATCAAAAATATTCGCGTGTCCGGGGATCCCGTCGACCTGGAACGATTTCAATCCCTAATGAGTACCGAGATACCTTCGATTACGCTTGAGACCAAACTGCGAGAAGACTGCGTCGGGAAAGAATTGAGTCGGGAGGAGATACGTCAGGTCGCGTTGCGTTATACGACGGGAGAGTTGATTGCCCAGAATTATCTACTGGCGTTCATAGTTCCCGACTATAATATCAGCGACGACGGAACACTTGTGTTTCGTATTTCCTTCGGTCGGATCGATCAATACAAATTCGGCGACGATACGAATTTCGAACGGCGCTACTTCGGGGAACGCCAAATCAGGCGGCATTTGACTCTTCGCGAAGGGGAAATTTTCGATTACTCGACGTTTTACGATGATATCTACGGCCTCAATATAAAACCGGATCTGGCAGTCGATGCAGACGTTAAGGTCTATACGGATCCACGGACCGAATCCCGTTTCGCGAAGATTACACTTACCCCGACGGAATCTATGCCGCTTCACGGCACGATCAGCACGAGTAATTACGGAACGAATGCAACGGATCGAAGGCGCACGGAATTATCAGTGAGTTATGACAACTTAACTCTGCACAATGACTCGCTTAGATTCAACTACGTTCGTGGCCCCGAGCGAGAACTTTACCAAGCGATATCCGGTAGCTACACGTTACCGTTAGATACCCGGGAAAAACTTACATTGCATCTCTTCGGGGGTAAGTCGGATACGGATATCAGAGATATCGCGCCGTTACTCGATGTTGTTGGAGACGAACGTTTTATCGGCTTGCAGTTAACTTATAGGTTCATCGAAACTCGGAAAACCCAGTGGTCTTTCGCAGCGGGCCGGGTATGGCGTTCAACCAGTGATTTCAATCGCCTTGGCGGCGCAGTTTTCAATTCAAGGGAGTTAGACTCCGCACCGATTGACCTGAATGTGGATTTTCATAATAAAGTGCCAGACCGCGTCGGTGGCTATAATTCTTTCAGTGTTTCGTGGATACTCAACCGCCAGAATCTGGGAGGCTCTTCGTCGGCAAATGAATTTCTCGCAAATGGCCCGTTCGACGACGACTATGCGGTTTTTCGTGGCCGTTATACGCGGTATCAGCCATTGGGAGTCAACGGCGCAGCAATTTCGATTCGGATTGATTCGCAGGATTCGAACGATAGACTGATATCTTCAGAACAACTCAGCGCCGGCGGCATATTTTCTATACGCGGGTATAAAGAAGATGAGCTACTATCCGACATCGGAGTCAATGCAACTGTTGAGGTATTATCTCCGGAGCTTTCTGTGGATTTGACGAAGCATAGTAGATTTGCCCCCGGGACCTTTACCCTGCAAATCCTCAGTTTTTTTGACTACGCTTATGGCAGATTAAATACGTTATTGGCTGGTGAACAGCGGGAAGACGAATTGAAAAGTGTCGGGTTCGGAGCCCGGGTAGTTATGGCAAAATACTTTGGTGTCGACTTTGATTACGGCTGGCCGCTTGAACCCACAGAACCAAGCAATTCATCCGGCCGCGCACATCTGATTGTTCGACTAGAATTCTGACCTAAGAATTCGTTCGCGAATTGCGACAAGCGGAAATCCTTCTTACTGTACCTTTAATTGAATCGCCGGGGACTCCACTCCATCCAATAAATCACGCACCACGTATCACGAAGTAGGTAACACCTAACACGTAAAAACCATGGGCGAATTTCCTTTCATTCAGGTACCAATGATCAGCGGCGGCATGGTCATTGCACAGATGGCACTGATTCACGTTGTGCTTGCGCACTACTCCGTCGGCGCAGGGTTCCTGATTTACGGGCTCGAAAAAGCGGATCGGACCGGGCAAAATAAGGGCATTCAACGCGCCCTTGACCTTGTCAGCAACTCCGTCGTGTACGTAAATTTCGTCGTCGGAGCGATAACGGGAGTCGGTATTTGGTTTTGTATCTCCCTTTTCTCGGCGGACGCTACCCAGCATTTGATTCAGAAGTTCGTTTGGCTCTGGGGAACCGAGTGGACTTTCTTCGCCGTAGAGATCATCATTGGCTACCTATACTACTACAATCGTCACCGGATCAGCCCCGAACGACGACTCGCGCTCGCAAAGCTCTACCTGATTTTCACCTGGGGATCACTTGTGGTGATTACCGGAATTCTCAGTTATATGCTGACCTCCAAGAGCGGGAACGCGTTGGTCTCCTGGGCGAACCCTTCCGCATTCCCAAGCGTTTTCCTTCGAACGATCAGTTCTGTGACTATCGCGTGTCTTCTCGTTATGATCCTTGTCGATATCAAAAAGCTATTCAATTTCTCGGCAGACAGCGAAGAGAAAACGTCCGTTTTCCAGGTTCTGGATGGTTATTTGCGATGGTTCTTCCTCATGCTGCCTTTCGGTCTCTGGTATCGCGCTACGCTCCCAGCGTCAGCCGTCAGTTTCGCGGAAGGATCGTCCGTGCCAATTAGTATGTTCCTCGCATTTTCCGGGTTTCTAAGTGCGATTGTTACGATTACCGCGTGGTATGCCTACCTCCATAAACGCGTCTTACAGCTTGAGGTCGCCGCGATTCTCTTTATCCTCGGTATCGTTGCAACGTTCTCAACCGAATTCGTCCGGGAAGGTATCCGAAAACCGTACGTTATACGTCCGATCTTGTATTCCAACGGTATTCTCGCGGAAGATGTCGATGAGTGGCGAAGGCAGACAGATATAGCGACGTCCGTACTTTTAGTTAGTTCTTTATATCCCGGAACCAAGCGCGAAAAGGCGGCCGGGCAATGGCTATTACCCGATAAGAGCAAGTACAGCACACTCAGCACTGTGGAGCGTGGAGAATACCTCTATCGTGCACAATGTTCGAGCTGCCATACGGCGAACGGATTCAACGCGTTAAAACATCTGGTCCGCGGTTGGGAAGACAGGGAATTCGGCGCTGCAACGCTTAGAAACCTGCATATCAGTAAACCGTTTATGCCACCGTTTATTGGGACGAGAACTGATATGGATGACTTAGTAGATTACGCCCTGACACTGTTGGATAAGAAACTGGAGACTGAATCCGAATGATAACCAAGATTTATTTAATCTTCCTGATTATTACTTTTGCGCTACATTACTGTTTCGTGATGCTGCTGCTTGGAACGCCGGTGATCGGCTTGTTTCAACGTTTTCGCGGAATAACTCCGGAACGCGGGAGCTGGTATTTCCTGCGAAATCAGTATCCCATATGTATATCAATGACGATTACCACCGGGGTTGCACCGTTACTCTTTTCGCAAACCCTGTTTCACCGCAATTTTTACCAGTCGTTTATCAATCTCTACCCTTTCCCGTTGATCGGAATAGTTATCCTGATAATATTTTTCTATAACTCGTATATCATCCAGAAATGGGATCGATTTGCTGTTCCTCTGACGATACTGCAACTCGTATTTCTAACGGGGTTTGTATTGTTTTTTTCGACACTTTTCCAATCCATAATCCATCCCGACACCTACGCTAAGGATTTTTGGTCGGGGAGTTTTCCTAAACCGTTCTTGACGATGCTACCGGTGCATTTCCTATTCGGTATAGTTGGAAGTGGATTGTTCTTCTTGACGTCGAAGAAAAATATCTATCATAGATCAGTCGTATTATTATTCCTGGCGATCCCCATGGCAATTTTCAGGGAACAGTTGCGAACCTACACATTAAAAGATGCGTATCCCGCTGCGATAGTGCCGGATCATATAGATCCTTCTTTTTACATCTTCCTGGCGTCCTTGATCGTGATGGTCGTCGTTTTGTACAAGGCTTTCCGGATCGCAAAGGTGCCGGCCATTGACTAGTGTACCGTTTCACAAAAACCTTATCATTTGATGAGATGTATTTTGGTGCCTCAAGGACACTGACACGAAAAAGGCGATGCCGAAGCATCGTCGTTTAGTGACAGTGCTTCTTGATCGCCAAAAGACACTCACCCAGAGGGTTGTGCTTATTTCAGCGCAGAGCGGTGTTAGCGAATTTGGTACGTGCCTTCGGGCACGCACACAAAATCGCTGCCTACCTCTGCGGCGAAATAAGCACAATCAAATGTTAAGTTTTTTATGAAACGATACACTAGTACCCGCTTGAATTGATACAGCGGTCGTAGAGAGCGGGTCAGATAGGAAGATGGAGTTCGTGAGGCTGCGGTGTAGGAGATCGCCGATATCAACGTTCCCGAAAGGCAAAGGGTTATGAAGTAAGTGCAGAGGGTAAGAGGAGGGTATTAATTCGTCGAGGAAACTGAGGTTTTAACCCCAAAATAGATCTTTCGGAGTCCATCTCCATACAGACCGTATACTCGGTGCTGGCAAGTGTAGGTGAAAATTTAGACCGCCTGCAACCCCTAGCCTGATTAATTCACGCGATTCGTCGCGAGAGAACTTAACTCGTTCATAATAAGACGATTGGAGAAGGCGCCACGGTGAAAGTGAATTTTCATTCACTAAGATGTGAAGTCAAGCCAATCGGTTTATTTGAGCAGAG
>JAJFLP010000022.1 GCA_021772635.1 Verrucomicrobiota bacterium
TTATTGGTTTTTTTGGTTTTTGGCTTTTTTGGGTTTTTTTTATGTTCCCGCAAAAAAAAACCACTAAAACGCCCGAACTCCAACGGTCACGAGTATATATAAATCCTTAACTTAATGACATTGAGATCAAGCTAGTGTAGCGTCCCACACCGGGGCACTGTAACCGAAAAAAACTCGCACACGATCGTTGAAGTATTGATGCGTCCGACAATGACTCAGATAATGAATTCACATTAACCAAGCGACTACTTTCACCGTGGAAAACCCACTGCCAATCGATTCCTCAATTCTGGTCGTCGACGACGATTTGATGTCAACGAGACTGCTTTCTGTCGTCCTCGGGAACAGAGGGTATCAAATCGATACCGCCGATGGCGGAATGGCGGCGCTGGAGAGAATTAAGGAGAACCCGCCGGATATTATTCTCCTCGACGTCGTGATGCCGGAAATGGACGGATTCGAAACGTTAAAGCGTATAAAATCAACAACGACGGGTCGCGATATTCCGGTGATATTCATGACCGCATTGTCAAAGCCAGCTGATAAAATAAGGGGACTACAGGAGGGGGCGGTTGACTACATAACAAAACCGATCAACGCTGATGAAGTTATAGCCCGAGTCGATACTCACATGTCTCTTCGGAAATTACAGAAAGATCTTGAGTTCAAGAACAAGCGTCTCGTGGTCCTCGATCAGGAGAAAAATGATTTTCTGGGGATGGTTGCCCATGATTTAAAGAATCCGCTTTCCGTAATACAAGGATTCTCCGCGGTGATCCAGGAGTCGTTGGATCATGGATCTAATGAGGTAATCTGCGGGTACCTAAAGATTATTGAAAGGAACTCGGTGCGAATGTTTACCCTGATTGATGATCTCCTGAACGTCAATACAATTGAATCCGGAACTGTCAAAATAACGAACGAGATCGTCGATATTGCGGCGGTCGTGAACGAGGTAATTGAGACAAATTCAGAATCCGCACGGAGCAAAGGGATAGTGCTCACATTTGAGGGAAGCGCCGGAGACGCGTCGATAGTCGCGAATCGGCAAGCTATCATTCAGGTTATGGACAATCTGGTTTCCAATGCACTTAAGTTTACTCCGCTATGTAAAAAAGTGAGCATCCGAGCTATCACGGGTGCCAACGGCTATCTTAAATGTGAAATTGAGGACGAAGGCCCGGGAATATCCGATGACGATCAGAAAAAACTATTCGGCAAATTCCAACGACTGAGCGCGCGACCAACTGCTAATGAAAGTTCTACCGGCCTGGGACTCTATATCGTAAAGAAACTGGTGGAGCAGATGAACGGCAGGATTTCATGCACAAGTACACTGGGGAAAGGCGCGAAATTTGCGATTGAATTCCCTGTAGCTAAAACAGAATAATCATGGACGAGAGCGAAGAAAGGTCTGATATGGCTACGAAACCTAACGCGATGGCAATTTACGGATACAACGAAGCGTCCGAAGAATCCTGGCGTAATTGGGCGTTTGCATTATTGACGATCGCAGGCGCCGACGGCGTTGTATCGCCGCAAGAAATGCAATGGCTTTCCGATAATCTCTGTAAAACAATGGGCGTCGCCCCTGAGGTATTAGATGCGATCAGCGATTTCGACTATAAGAACAGTAATCTAGAAGAAATTCTCCCGGAAATCACAACCGACATCCCGATAAACCACGCGCGAGCGCTCCTGTACGACGCGATTCGGATGGCTCGCGCTGATGGAGAATATGCGCCGGCAGAGAGGAACGCTGTGCGCGCTGCCGCAGTGTTAATGGACATTGACGCCAATGTCGCTGCCGCGATCGAGAAAATTATCGATATAGAAAAGTCAATTGTCCGGAGACGGCTCGCCTATTTCGAATTCGACGAATCGTTTTCTTTCAATACCAGCAGCACAAACCCTGTCGTTGCAACGAATCCCGTTTTTAAGACACTCTACGGGGTCGATAAGGTTTTTTCCGAAACACTGAAGGCGTATGGACGAGCTCTTATCTCTATCGCCGGTGCGGATGGCGAGGTGTCGCCGGTGGAAAGGAACTGGTTGATTAACTTTTACGCCAGATCGGTAGATATTCCTGAAGATATCATCACGCTTTGGGACGAATGGATTGAAAATAAGGCGTATAAGGATATTAAACTGGCGGAAGAACTTCCGAAAATCATCGGCCCTTGCAACGCAGGACGGCAGCTTCTCTACGATTCGATCCGGATGTCCAGTTCGGACCATTACAACGAGTTGGAACGGAACGCTGTATTGAGAGCAGCCGAGTTACTAAAAATCGACGTTGTAGTAATGAACGGTATTGAGGACCTCGTGAAATCGGAGCTTCTCGCCAACGAAATGCGACGAAATATTTTCCGAATCGGGCTTCCGCTCGCGCAGTCGCGCCGTCCCATTAGTAATAGCGTTCATTGATCTGCCGAAGCTTGACCGCCACTAAAAAGAAGCGGCAGGAACTCGTTCGCAAACTTCCCGTTTTTCTTTGATAAGTACCCGGATAAGTCGTGTTTTTTTCCGAGAAAATCAATTTTCTCCATTGCTCCGCCGATTCTTTCCGACACGTACCGGTAAATCCGAATAAGACTCCCGAACTTTGTGGAACCGTAGAATCCCGGAGGCATATGACTAAATCTATGGTTAAGCCGGTCCTGATGATTAAAGCCGATTACAAATTTTCGAGCGGTTTTCTCCGTAACAGTATCAAATGCATGTTTACCGAGCGATGGGGCGAGCATTCCGATACGAATATTACTAAAACCATGCGTTCGCGGTTCGATCGCTCTTCTGGACGTCGGGGATGTGTACTCCCACAAGGCTCCCGCGATAACCGCGGCACCGCGCCCGTGACTTAGAAAGTAGATCGGGGCGTCGCTGATCTCCTCATTGTACACGAGGTTCAGAAATCGCCGTAATCCATAACCCCCGACGACTGCAGATTGGTGACAAGCCCTATTCCATTGTTCGTCCAACCCCTTCTCGCCGCCGATCCAGGTTTTCGCGAGACCGTCCCAGTAGACCCGTATAAACAGGTATTCTTGATCTTTATCGAGTCGCATGATCTTATTTTCGATAGCTTCGTAATCTTCGGTGGCAGACTTAAACGTATTATCGAAATCGTGGATGAAGAACAGGACGCGTGCGCCCCTGTTGGCCGCCAAATAGTCTGACACTGTCCGTGCGTACTCCGCAAGCACCTCAGGCTCCTTCTCCGCGTAATTTTCCGTCACCCTATTTTTACGGAAATAATCTTCGACCTTCCCCTGATACAGGTCGCGAAACATCGACTGATCGCCTGGAGTTACGAGGTATTCCCCCGCGGGCTCCGGATAAACGGCCCCCGAACGGTCGAAGCACAGCTGAAATACATTGCTGTATCCCGTCTCGACACCGATGAACTCACGATTAAAAGTCACCGGTTTATACCGTTCTGCACGACAATGTGTGGCGAGAATTAGCGGTGCGATAACCGCTAGAAAAATGATTTTTTTATACATAAACACGCGTCCGATTTCTCCGGATTTTAGAAATTATGATAGTACGGACTGGAAGTCTAAGACCAGACTCGGTCTCGCATGAGGCACCAGAATGCTCTACCTTTTAACATCGGAATGTTTGTAATACAACTTACTCACGATTACAATTTACTCCTTTTACCCGAGCTGGCCCGATCTCGATGTCATTAAGTAAAGAGATAAAGCAGAGTCAGGGCGCATGTTGGAGTTCGCGCTTTAGCGTGTTTCTTAAGTTCCCGGTAGGAAATACCACGCTGAAGCGTGAACTCCAACAGCCCCAAACATATACAAATGCTTAACTTAATGACATTGGGCCTGATCTATGCACAAATTACACCACAATTCTCCTATGGACCCAATTTACGCATCTAACGACCCGTTTTTCACGTCGCCCCCCCCTGAAACGCGGAAGTCCGCGACGCAGTCGGATTCAATCATATCCCACTTTGAGTTGTTAATATGAACCTTTGTTTCATCGGTAGCGGAAAAATGGCAACTGCGATTGCGGAAGGATTGATAGATGGCGGTATCTTAGAAACCAGTCAGATCTCTGCTTCGGACGTTTCGGGTATCGCACGACGTGCGTTCACCGAAAGAACCGGGATATCGTGCCTTGAAGACAATACAGAGGCTATCGCAGGCGCCGACACGGTTCTATTGGCCGTAAAACCACAGGTCGCGCGAAATGTTCTTTCACCGTTACGCGCCCCCTTGCGCGGAAAGTTGTTCATCTCCATCGCGGCAGGTATCAGAATCGATAAACTTAGTGAATGGATCGATTCTAATCGGGTGATACGTGTAATGCCGAATACCCCGGCCACCGTCGGCCTTGGCGCGGCAGTTTACAGCAGCGGCGAAGGTATCTCGGATAATGACAAGAAAATAGTTCAACGTATTTTCGGTTCGGTCGGTATTATTTTCGAGATGTCGGAAAACAACCTCGACGCGGTTACTGGGGTCAGTGGCAGCGGTCCGGCATACGTGTTCGAATTCATACAGGCGTTAGTTGATGCCGCCTCAGACGCAGGGCTTCCCCCCGATATCGCTCTCGATCTGGTAACTCAAACTGTGGCCGGCGCGGCCGAAATGGTGAAACGCCGCGTCGGAACGCCGGATGAACTCCGAAACGCTGTCACATCGCCCGGCGGGACAACCGAAGCAGGCCTTACGGCACTTGCAGAGGCCCGATTTCGCGATACAATTAAGGAAACCGTTCGACGAGCAACCAAACGATCCAAAGAGTTGAGTGGCGATGCTTAATTCGTAACTATTCAGATTGCCAGGTTCACGGTTCAACAGTTTCGCCGGCGTCCCGCGTGCGGAACTATGGCGGTCAGGAAGGGGTTAGAAACGAAGTAAATCTAATCATCGGGTTATGGCGATTGCAGCTTTTTAGCCGTTGAACTAATCAACTGGCTCGGGGCAAGCCCGCGAGGGATGAAAGACCCTTAGAGCTTTACTAGATTCGTGCTGGACAGCAGAACGGGGAGTTAAACCCACCGGTGGGATTAAACCTCTAGCCTGAATAATTCAGTCTAAACAGCTGAACGTTGAACCGCACTCAAAACACATAACACGAGAGACGATCGATGGGGAAAACAATTCTAGTTACCGGTGGCGGCGGCTTCCTGGGGTCGCACCTGTGTGAACGACTGCTGGACCGCGGAAACGATGTTATTTGCCTCGACAACTTCTTCACAGGCAGTAAAGAAAACATACGGCACTTAATCGGACACAATCAATTCGAACTCATTCGCCACGATATTACGGTGCCGATTTACCTCGAAGTCGACCGAATTTATAATCTCGCATGCCCAGCATCGCCAGTTCACTATCAGCACGATCCGGTGCAAACGACGAAAACAAGCGTGCACGGATCGATCAATATGCTGGGACTCGCGAAGCGCCTGAACGCGCGGATACTACAAGCGTCGACATCTGAGGTTTATGGAGATCCTCTCGTTCATCCACAGGTTGAGGAGTACTGGGGAAATGTCAACCCAATCGGACCGCGATCGTGTTACGATGAAGGTAAGCGATGTGCCGAAACCCTATTTTTCGATTACCGGAAACAACACGGCCTATCTGTAAAGGTTATACGGATATTCAACACCTACGGCCCCAAAATGCATCCGAACGATGGGCGCGTGGTGAGTAATTTCATAATCCAGGCGCTTCTCGGTAAGGATATAACGATTTACGGTAAAGGAGATCAGACGCGGTCATTTTGTTATGTTGACGATCTGATTGAAGGTATGATGCGCATGATGGATTCACCAGACGACGTTACGGGCCCGGTCAATCTCGGAAATCCAGCGGAGTTTACAATCGAGGAGCTCGCCAAGATCATAATTCGTTTAACCAACTCGTCGTCCAAGCTTGTATATAAACCTTTGCCGCTGGATGACCCCCAACGGCGGCAGCCGAATATTACGAAAGCCAAGGAATTACTTGGCTGGGAGCCGGCGATTGAAATAGAAATCGGCGTCAAGCGAACCATAGAATACTTCGAAAACGCATTGCGAATTGAAAAGATCCGATTGTCGCAGGAGTAAATGGCGGTATATTGGGGGGCGAAAAAATTAGATACCCGTGCGTGTCAGCATACAGGCAGTCCATTATTTTTGGATGATTTAAGTTTACTTGCGCAAGAGAATTCGAACGATATTTTGCAGGCACAATCAGTACGTAACTTTAAGTTCTACAGAGTACTAGCCTGATCTATGAATAAAGTTTCTACTGCGAGCATGGATCAGACCTAATCTAAATGAGTTGCAAAGAACGTACGACCTTAAAATATTTCAATATTTTTTCAGCCGTACAACCCTCGTAACTCACTGATCTCAGGCCAGCTAAAAGCTAGCGTAACAAAATTGATGCTTAGATCAGGCTAGAGTACTGTCGGTTATCTACAGAGTTCGCTTCAACCCGAAAACGACTCCCAAACGAACTCTTAATGATTATTAATGATTACAAGGAGAAGCATACATGTCGGTAAGACTAAGACTACGACGAACAGGAACGCGAAATAAAGCGTGTTTCAGAATCGTCGCCACAGATAAACGCAGTCCGCGGGATGGCCGATTCATTGAAATCATCGGTTACTACGATCCACGGAACCAGGACGAGAAGATCGATCTAGAACGTACCGAGTATTGGTTGAGCAATGGCGCGCAACCGTCGGATACAGTAGCGAGTATCATTCGACGAGCCAAAGATGGAACGCCTCTGAAGCAACCCGTCAGTAAGGCACAACCCGAAATCACCGCCACAAACGAAGACGCGGCAAAGCCCGACGTGGTCACGAAGGATGAGGACGCGGCGAAGACCGATGAAGTCACGAAGGACAACGACGACGCGAAGACCGACGAAGTCACGAAGGACAAAGACGCGGTAGCCGATGAATCAGCAAGTGCGGAACCCGTTGCCGAGGCAGACGCACCGGAAGCGGACGAATCTGATTCAAGTGAAGACACACAGTCTTCTGACGAGGAGGCAGAAAGCTGTGATGCCGGTAAGAAACCCGCCACTGACAAGACTGCTGAAGATTCCTCTGACGAGTTGAAAACTGAAAGCTAATCGCTTCATAGAGAGCCGATTGTTGCTTACGTCGCCGGGCGTGCACAACCGTTGCAGGCTAGACCTAATATCCCGCTCATCAACTGGATCCCGCTGACTTAACCGTATTTAGACTGCAGGCCGTCCGATTTTAAATGACTTGGAATTAGTCGTGCCATAGATTCTTCCAAGCGATATTTCGAAGTCGTTCAGAATTTAAAAGTCGTTATCTTATTTAGGGAAGCAGGAAATTGCCTCATACGAACGAGGCACCAAACGCACAACAGAGAGTACCCATAATTATGTCGATCATAGCAAAATTAATCGCGAAACTCAAAGGCACAGGAGCCGGTTCCAACGGGGCCGCTGCGAGACAACCTGGACAGGCTGGCAAAGAGATTAACTCCAAGAATATTGATCTGGTTGGATTCGTCGATTACGTCGTTCGCTCATTAGTAGACCATCCTGAGGACGTAAAAATTGATACCGATAAAGATGACCGCGGTCTGGTAATAAAGATAAATTGCAACAAAGACGAGATCCGCAAGATAATCGGGAGAAACGGCAAGACTATAAATTCCATACGTTCCTTGGTTAAAGGGGCCGCGCGCCGACTGAACCAGCGCGCAAATGTTATCGTCGTTGAGTAGACTGCCCACGATTTCATCCAGAATCGAGAACTCTCAGGCAATCCAGTATAGCAATGCGTTTCGACATCATAACGATATTCCCCTCGGTCTTTGATTCGTTACTTGAAACATCGATATTAAAGCGGGCGCAGGACATTGGAATCGTCGAGGTTAATGCCATTAACCCGAGAGACTTTACGAGCGATCGGCACCGGACAGTAGACGATCGTCCCTATGGCGGTGGCGCGGGAATGGTAATGAAACCTGAACCGTTGTTCGACGCTGTAGAGTCTGTCCGCAGCCCTGAAAGCCACGTGGTGCTCTTAACGCCGCAAGGCAGGAAATTTTGTCAGTCGACCGCGAGAGCGTTATCGAAAATTGAGCACGTTGTGTTAATTTGCGGACACTACGAGGGGGTCGATGAACGGGTTCGTACCGACCTTATTGATGATGAAATCTCGATTGGCGATTATATACTTACGAACGGGAATCTGGCAGCAATGGTAGTCGTCGACGCGGTAACTCGACTATTACCAGGGGCCTTGGGAAGCGAGGCATCTGTACTTGAAGAATCGTTCAGCGGGGATTTGCTGGAGTACCCTCAATTTACGCGACCACAGGACTACAGGGGCATGTCTGTCCCTCCGATTCTATTAACCGGAAATCACGAGCAAATAAAGCAGTGGCGTTACGAACAGTCAGTAAAACGCACTAAAGAGAGGCGACCTGAATTATGAATATTCTTGATAAAATCAATCAGGAACAGTTAAAAAGTGATATTCCTCAGTTCAACATTGGGGACACCGTCAAAGTCCATGTTCTCATCGTTGAAGGGGCTAAAGAGCGTATACAGATATTCTCCGGAATCGTAATAGCCCGAGATCACTCGGATATTAACGAAACTTTCACGGTCCGTCGCTTATCCGACGGCTTCGGTGTGGAACGGGTTTTCCCACTTCACTCTCCGCGGATAGCAAAACTGGAAGTGGCCACACGAGGCGACGTACGTCGTGCGAAACTCTATTATCTCAGAGACCGAGTGGGTAAAGCAGCTCGTGTTAAGGAAAAACTTAGATCATCGAAGTGACTGCCAGCGTTAGAATAAGCGAACATTCCGATTCGTAATCTTACTCGTAATCGTAATTTTTCTGGTTTTTCGAGGTGAAATTGGGAAAGAGATTACGATTATAATTCGTGCACGATTATTGGATTTATGTTAAAGGATTCTTCGGTTGATCTTTATACTTTTGAGGCGCTCGCACGCGAAGCCGGACACGTTATGGTCGCTGGCATCGACGAAGCCGGACGGGGGCCATTAGCAGGCCCTGTGGTCGCGGCAGCTGTCGTTCTTCCGCCAGATTTTCGGCTTGACGGCGTCAACGATTCAAAGCAATTAACTCCACGCAGCCGCGATAAACTCTTCCAGGAAATTTCCGATCACCCCCAGATTAAAGTGGGGGTATCGATCGTGTCCAACTTCGAGATCGACCAGTTGAATATCTTGAAGGCATCGCATCATGCTATGCGACAGGCTATAAAAGACCTCACCGTCCAACCGGATTTTCTCCTGATTGATGGGCTTCCCGTTCCGAATATGCCAATCGCCTGCCAGAGCATCGTCAAAGGTGATTCGAAATCCGCAAGTATTGCTGCCGCAAGCATCGTCGCGAAAGTTACCCGGGACAAGTTGATGGTCGAATTCGACTGCCATTTTCCCGGCTATGGTTTCGCCCGACACAAGGGATACGCTACCAAACAACACCTGGCAGCACTTGAGAAACTCGGCCCATGCGAAATTCACCGGCGAACCTTCGCACCTGTGACCTGCTTGTTACAACCGACAGAGCAGCCGACACTATTGTAACCAGCGAATCACTCTGTTATGAACTTGTATCTTATCCTAATACTAACAATCCTCGTTGCTACCTACCTGATCCATTTGATTGTCGAGATCATCAACCTGAAGTGCTTCCAGGAAAATCTGCCCGAAGAATTCGTTGGCTCGTATGATCCTGATAAGTATCGAAAGTCACAGAAGTACTTGAAGGATAACACAATCGTGACCCTCGTAGAAAGTTCGTTGACGACGCCTCTGTTGATCACCTTTCTCGTTCTCGGCGGGTTTAATCGAATCGACCAATTCGCACGCTGCTTCGGCCTGGGCTCGATCACCACGGGCCTCATATTCACGGGTATAATCTTATTCGCGAGCCAGATTATTCAGCTGCCGTTTTCGGTGTTCGATACCTTTGTTATCGAGGAAAAATACGGATTTAATAAGACGACTATAAGGACGTTTATAATAGACCTGATAAAAGGGTGGGCTCTAGGGGCTATTGTCGGGAGTATAATATTAACCGGAATCTTCTGGTTCCTGGAAAGCAGCGGCAGTCATGGGTGGCTTTACGCCTGGGTAGCGGTGAGCTTGTTTCAATTGATTCTGATGTTTATCGCTCCGACGATTATTATGCCGCTGTTTAACAAATTCACCCCGCTGCCCGACGGCGAACTTAAACGGGAGGTGGAAGAATACGCCGCCGCACAGAACTTCAAAATGAAGGGCGTGTTTACGATGGACGGTTCACGGCGTTCTACAAAATCAAACGCGTACTTTACAGGATTTGGTAAGTTCCGCAGGATCGTGCTGTTCGATACGCTGATTGAGAACCACAAAGTACATGAACTGGTCGCGATACTTGCACACGAGATGGGACACTACAAGAAACACCATATCCATAAGTTCATTGCGATTTCGATCGCCTCAACAGGTCTAATGTTCTATATACTGTCGTTGTTTATCAATAACCCGGGATTGTTCGGTGCGTTTAGAATGGAGACGCTATCGATTTATGCGAGCGTCGTCTTCTTCGGTTTCCTGTACAGCCCAATCTCAATGATGCTTTCGGTCGTAACGAATTACCTGTCCAGAAAATTCGAGTTCGAAGCCGATGCATACGCTGCAGCGACATACCGAAAACCGACAGCGATGGTCGACGCGTTAAAGAAGCTAAGTGTAGATAATCTTTCAAATCTCCATCCGCATCCGCTCAAAGTAATTCTTGAATACAGTCACCCGCCGGTATTGGCCCGTATCCAAGCACTTGAAAATGTTCACGATCCGTCGTCGGTGCGGTAACGACGATGATGCGCCTGTATTAGAAAGGGGCATTGGAAATGCCGTTATTTGGTAATCAACGCATCCTTAGGAACAACCTTCTTGGATACTTTCTGTAACGGAATACACTCGACAGGACAGATGTCAGCACAAGCACCGCAACGGATGCACTCGTTCTGGTCGATATAAAGCATGTTATAGTCCAACGAACTTGAAGATCGTTTATACCCGGTTATGCAGCCCGCATCATCGTATTCAAGACTGCTGACCTTGACAATGCAGTTTTCGACCGGCATAACCCGTAGACACCCGTCACAGTAGATACAGAGGTCATTGTCGATCTCATACTTATAGTGGCATAAGTAACATCGCAATGCCTCCTGCTGTGCTTCTGATTCCAGATACCCGGATTCCACTTCCGCTGTGAGACTGCGTTCTTCGATCGGAATCGTCGGCATTTCGTGCCGTGGTATCGTGTTCGCGACCGGATCCCGTCCCGTAGTAAGGGCGTCCTCGATATACGCTACATCCAGCAATCGTTCACCCTGTAAGAACGTATCGACCCGACGGGCACATTCCTTAGCGTGCCCGATTGCATCTATCAGCGTGGTCGCACCCAGAGCAAAATCTCCAGCGACAAATACTCTCTCAAGTTCAGTTGCTACAGCTTTTCCACTACTAAGCCAGTCGTTCGAGTCGACGAGCTTGCTACGGTACTCGTTATCAATCCAGTCTGTGTCAGGAAACTGACCGGTCGCCAGCAGAACTGCATCCGCTTTTACATCGAACTCGCTGCCTTCGATAGGCACCGGGCGGCGGCGGCCAGTGGCATCCAGCTCACCGAGCTTCGTGCGAACGAATCTAATGGACTCAGTGCCTTGATTAGATCCGCCGGAAAAATATGAAACGGGTGCGACCATGTATTCGATCGGGATTCCTTCCCTTTCCAATTCAACCAATTCATCTTGCGTAACTAACATTTCGTCGCGTGATCGACGGTAGAAAACCTTAACTGAATCAACGTTCAGTCGTAACGCGGTGCGCGCACAGTCCATTGCCGTAAAACCACCACCGATAACGACAACGTCTCCATGAATGTTCGCTCGTCCGGTATCATTGACTTCCAATAGGAAATCAAGTCCGTGGCGTATTCCGGTCAGATTCTTACCAGGCAAATCCAGAATATTCGCCTTAAGGGTCCCTGCCGCCATAATTGTCGCGTCAAACTTCGAGACAACTTCACGAAGCAAGATAGCCGCGCCGATTTCGGTATTACAAATTATCTCAACACCAGCGCGCTTGACCTGTTCTATCTCCTTATCAATGATATCCCGGGGCAGTCGAAACTCGGGAATGCCCTGGTTCAACATCCCGCCCGGATACGAGTGCTTTTCGAATACGCTCACTTGGTGTCCGTATAATGCCAAGTCCCGGGCTGCAGCCAGACCTGCGACTCCTGATCCGATCACCGCAATCTTATGACCGGTCGGGCTGAATATCGGGGGGAGAACGACTGGTTTTTGACGCATAAAGTCATCCGACGACCGTTTAGAAAAACAAATTGCTACGGGCTCACCGAGGCCCTCCCAACCGTGACGACACTCCGGCTCACACGGTCGAGAACATACCCGTCCGAGAACCGCAGGAAATACGTTGTCTCTCAGGTTGACCTGATACGCTTGCGAATAGTCGCCCTGGGCGATCGCATTGAGGTACTCCGGGATGTCGGTGCCGGCCGGACAAGCAAATTGACACGGTATATTTTTCGCTAACCAGTCAAAATCTTTCGCGCGATCCGCGAAACCAGAGTTCTGCGAAAGCGCGTGATGATCGGCCCGCGTACTATCGGTTGCTATATACATTGCGTGTCATCCATTTTCTTCGTTCGATATTTCTTACGTACCTGGTTTGACGTCATCCGGAAATTGTACTGCTTGCGGTATATATCTGAGCCGGGTTCGAATAATAGTCCGTGCAAAACGACATTTCAATATCCCGGGTAATTCGAGAAACTAGCCTGATCTATGCACAAAATTTCTACTGCGAGCACGCATTGTACATGACCTAAATGAGTTACAAAGAACCCAAGACTTCGAAATAGCTCGCTATTCCTTCAGCCTTGAAACCTTCGTAACTCATTGATCTCAAAAACACTGCGTACTCTCGTAACGAAATTGATGCGTAGATCAGGCTAGTGCAACAGAAGTGTAATGCTTCAGAGCTTTGGGAAATTGATTTTGACAACCCATAGTCCACCTATAGTGTATACCGAACGTCTTCAGGTTTTCGACCAGGCGTTCTGCTGGCCGGCAGCATGTCGGTTAAAAATATTGTTTCCACCGCGGCGGATTTCGCCAGGCCCAACATAGATCTTAGGTAATGAATTCAAAGTCGTCTCTCAGTATTCTCGGAGTCCGCTTATTCGGACCGCACGAGCAGTCCGGATAGCCGCGACTCCGCTCATGCGGAGAGTCCGTCCATACAGACCAAAAATTGTACTGCTTGCAGTATATACAAAATTCCAGTAACTACGAACTGGTGAGCGTTGATAGGATCACGGTTCAGCGGTTAAGAGCCTGAGAGCCCTTGACAACACCCCTGAATCACCGTCCAACTTTGTTGTATTCTTAGCCATTGAACCACTGAACAGTTAGGGTGTAGCGTGGAAGTGCAGACAAAAAAATATCATCTATGGACAATCGGCTGTCAAATGAACGAGGCGGACTCCCGTCACCTGGCCTCTCAACTGGAGACCATGGGATACACCCCTTGCCCACTGCCGGAGGAAGCCGACCTCGTTGTACTGAATACCTGCGTTGTCCGGCAGCAGGCAGAAAACCGCATTTATGGTCGGCTCGGCTCGCTTAAAACAATTAAACACGAACGCCCGGATATGACCATAGGCTTAATGGGTTGTCTTGTCGGAGTCAAGGAAGCGCCCGCCCTCAGAAAAAGGTTTCCGTACGTTGACGTTTTTATGCCACCCTCCGATAGCGGGCCGCTAATTGATTATCTCCAAGCGAACGACCAGGTTGAGACTCTTCAGCTCGAGGAGCAGCGCGACCGAACTCTCAGGGACGCGATTCAAGATTCGAAAAACCTCCTGCCAATCGAGCAACGCGGTAAGGCAGTCACGGCATTCGTTCCAATCGTTCTGGGATGTTCGCATGCCTGTACCTTTTGCATAATCCCTTACCGGCGCGGACTCGAAAGAAGTCGGAGTACCGATGAGATTGTAGCCGAAGTTAAGGCACTGGTCGGTCAAGGAATCCGGGAAGTCACGCTGCTTGGTCAAATCGTAGACCGTTTTGGGCTTGATCTACCGGAACCAGCGACGCTCGCAAGCCTACTAAGAGAGATCAATGCGATCGCCGGACTGGAGCGCATACGTTTTCTCACCAGCCACCCGAATTGGATGACTGATGAGCTACTGGACGCAGTCGCAGAGCTCGATAAGGTCTGCCCACATCTGGAGGTCCCCGTGCAAGCCGGTAACGACATTGTATTGGAGAACATGCGTCGTGGGTATACAGTCGATAAATACTATGAATTGATCGATAGAATCCGAGCGCGAATACCGCACGCCGCAATTCACACTGATATAATCGTCGGATTCCCGGGGGAATCAGAGGCGCAATTTAAAGATACGTATAATCTCCTTGAGACGGTACAGTTCGATAAAGTACATATTTCGAAGTACTCAGTTCGTCCAAAAACCGTCGCGGCCCGGCGGATGCCTGATGATGTTTCCGAAAAGGAAAAATCGCGGCGGCGTGACCTGCTTGATCAACTGCAGCGCAGCAGTCTCACCGGGAAGAATCAGCAATTAGTCGGCAAAACTGTCTCCGTTCTCGTGGAATCAGAGCAAAAAGGACGATGGCGCGGGCGTACACCGCATAATAAACTTGTTTTTTTCGAGGACGATTCCGATCTTATCGGCCGAATCGTAGACGTACAAATCGATCACGCAGGCCCGTGGTCATTGCTCGGGAAAATGATCGCGTAGTGGTTCGATAAAATCGAATTTCAACCATTCGATTTTTTCGAACGGAGTCTGACTATTCTGCATCACAATTTCACGAAGTATACCGCAAGCGATACAATTTTTCGGTCCGCATAAGCGGACTCCGAGAATACTGAGAGACGACTTCAAAATGATTGCGTAAAAGGCTCCGAATGATTTTCCGTCCCGCATGCGGGATGAAGACATTCGGTATAAATAAACATGCTATCACTGCTAATATCACTTATTATCGGAACACTCGCGTCAGTCATCTCCACTATCTGGCTCACAAGCCAGGGGTGGATAATTACCATCGGGAGCCTTGTTTTCATTGTGGGTGCCGTATTGATGAACCGGTTCTTCGGCAAGAAACTGGCAAAGCTGGTGGAGGAAGTACAGGGATTACTGGGAGAGTCGCAGCAAAATGCGGTGCGAGTTATGAATAGATTTCAGAGCAAGCCGATGGGATCTCAGAAACTAATGCAGACTCAGATTGAGAAGGTCGTTGAGAAGGGCGTCTTGGAAGCATTAGAATTAATGGAAAATGCGAAACCGTTATATAATTGGAGTCTACTGTCCGAGCGCCAGGTCAACACCTTAAAGATGCAGTTAAATTTTCAAATCAAACGATTCGATGAAGTCGATCGTCTGATACCGTCCGTTCTCGTCCTTGAACCGCTTATTTTGGCTATGAAAATGACGCGACAGTACCACCTAAATTCACCGGACCTAGAAAAAACTTTCAAAAAAGGAGTAAAAAAATTCAAATACGAAAAAGCCATCTTAATTTACGGTTTATATTCGTGGATACTGGTGAAACGGAAAGAGATAGACAAAGCGCTGGAAGTTCTCACAGAAGCGAAGGAAAAGACCGACGACGAGACGATCAAGCGTAACTGGCAGAATGTTGCGAATAACAAAATTCATTTATTCTCGAACGCGGGGCTTGGCGAACAGTGGTACACTCTCCACCTCGACAAGCCGCCGAAGCAAAAAGCCAGTAAAGGCCAAATGAAGTCGAATCCGTTAATGCCGAAGCGCAACAGGAAACAGTTTTAGGATTGACGATTGATGATTGAAAGAAGTTGTTTGACAGAAGAGATATTTTCAATGTTTTGGGGTGATAGTGTAGTCGAGTTCCTTCCGAGTCAGATGAATCAATCAGGCTTTCCGACGGCTATCACCCCGCCCGGCAACCGAAAGACTTGTAATCCGCAACCACTCACCTAACGACGGTTATGCCTGATTCCGACCAACACACCTACGACGAAAGCAAAGTCAAAACTCTAAGTTCGTTGGAACACATCCGACTGCGCCCCGGCATGTATATCGGAAGGATGGGGAACGGATCTCATGGTGACGACGGTATTTATATCCTGCTAAAAGAAGTCATCGATAACGGTATCGACGAGTTCATCATGGGGTACGGGAAAAAGGTCAATATTGACGTAAACGAGCAAATGGTGAGGGTTCGCGACTTCGGTCGGGGAATCCCGCTTGGGAAGGTGATCGACTGTGTATCGCAGATTAATACGGGCGCCAAGTTCAATACGGATGTATTCCAGTTCTCGGTCGGGCTGAACGGGGTAGGAACTAAAGCAGTAAATGCACTTTCCGAACACTTCGAAGTCAAGTCATTTAGGGACGGAAAATACAAACAGGCTGTCTTCCGCGATGGCGATCTACTGGTAGAGGACGACGGCGCCACCGACGAACCAGACGGCACTGAGCTTTCTTTTATTCCGTCAACAGAACTCTTCCCGAAGTACCGGTTCGATAATAGTTTTATCCTTCGGCGCATGTGGAATTACGCTTACCTGAATTGCGGCCTCTCACTCTATTTGAACGGCGAACGGGTTTACTCTAAAAACGGACTCTATGACCTGTTATCGGAGAAGATCGAGGGAGATAACCTCTATAACATAATCCATCACAAAGAGAATATGCTCGAGTTCGCATTCTGCCATACATCCAGTTTCGGCGAGACTTACTACTCTTTTGTCAACGGCCAATTCACGAATGACGGCGGGACACATCAATCCGCGTTTCGTGAGGGGATTCTCAAAGGAATCAATGAATTCGCGAGAAAAAACTTTCACGGGGATGATATTCGTAACGGTATCTTCGGCGTAATATCGATAAAACTCAAAGAACCAATATTCGAGTCGCAAACGAAGAATAAACTTGGGAATACCGAGATACGCAGTGACCTTGTTAATACAATTAAAGAAATCATTACCAAATTCCTTTTCCAGAATCCAGAAACTTCTGAAATAATCCTCGATAAGATTGCGCAAAACGAAAAAGTTCGGAAGGAAATACAGGCAGTAAAAAAAGCCAGTAAAGAGAAAGCCAAGAAGCTCTCAATTAAAATTCCTAAATTAAAGGACTGCAAGTACCATTTGAATCAGGGCTCGGAGAAGGGCGCAAATTCCATGATTTTTCTCACTGAAGGGGAATCCGCAGCCGGATCAATGGTGAGTTGTCGTGATGTCTACACTCAGGCGATATTCGCGTTGAAAGGAAAACCGCTTAACTGCTATGGAAAAAAACGAGACCTAACCATCAGCAACGACGAATTCTACTGCGTCATGAAAGCTTTGAATATAGAAGACGGCCTCGATGGATTGCGCTACGAAAAAGTGATTATCGCAACGGACGCAGACAACGACGGCATGCACATTCGGAACCTTCTCCTCACGTTCTTCCTCAACTACTTCGAACAACTGATCCTGGCCGACCATTTGTTTATTCTGGAAACCCCCTTGTTCCGAGTACGAAATAAGAAGGAAACTCTTTACTGTTTCGATGAAGACGAGAAGAAAGCGGCAGTGGAGAAGTTGGCGGGAAATCCGGAGATCACGCGCTTCAAAGGCCTTGGCGAGATTTCGCCGGGGGAATTCGGTCAGTTTATCGGCGAGGAAATGCGACTAACGAGCGTGACAATCGATAAGCTTCACGAAGTGCCGGAAATTTTAAAGTTCTTTATGGGACAGAATACACCTGATCGACGGGACTATATAATCGAAAACCTGGTTTAGCACGGCAAGGAATTCGGTGGTTGCTCTATGGATAGAGCGACGCCAACAGTGATATGACACAAGACAATGACAATCAAGTGGGGCCGAAGTCAGAGAGCTCGTCGAAAGAGGTCGAACTCCCGAACCTTTTCGCAGAGAGTCCACCCCCTGAAAACGGTGATCCGGTGGAGAAGCAGCGATCGGAGCCAAGTGCCCTTCGTAAAATGATCGCGTCTCACTTTATTGAGTACGCGTCGTACGTGATAAAAGATCGCGCTATCCCTCATATCAACGACGGACTCAAGCCAGTCCAACGCCGGATACTCCATTCTCTCCGGGAAATGGATGACGGGAAGTTTCATAAAGTCGCGAACGTCGTCGGAAATACGATGAAGTATCATCCTCATGGAGATGCCTCAATATTCAACGCGCTGGTTCACATTGCGAATAAAGAATATTTCATCGATAAACAGGGAAACTTCGGAAATATTTTTACAGGTGATCCCGCATCTGCAGCCCGTTATATCGAGTGCCGGCTAAACCCGCTCGCGAAAGCGGTACTATTTAATAAGGAAATTACCGATTTTTCCGATTCCTATGACGGTCGCAATCTCGAACCTGTCACATTGCCTGCAAAGGTTCCTGTACTACTCATGCAGGGCACCGAAGGGATCGCCGTTGGAATGTCGACAAGAATCCTGCCGCATAATTTTTGCGAACTCTTGAAGGCGCAAATCGCGATCCTGCGAAAACAGCCTTACCAGATTTATCCTGATTTTCTCCAAAGCTGTATCATGGACGTTTCTGACTATCAGGATGGAAACGGGAAGATTCGATTGCGCGCTAAGATCGAGACGCACGACCAGAAAACACTGATTATCCGCGAAGTCCCCGCAACAACGACCACCGAACTACTCATGAATTCCATCGAAGACGCCGTGAATAAGGGAAAATTGAAAGTTGCGTCTCTGAATGATTACACAGCTGAAACCGTTGAGATCGAAATATCTTTACCCCGCGGTGTGTACGCCGATCAAACCGTTAAAGCGTTATATGCCTATACGGATTGCGAAGTCTCTGTATCAACAAATTGCCTGCTGATCATGGACGAGCGCCCGGTCGTCATGAACGTCCGGGAGGTGCTCGAGTATAATACGGGAAAGCTTGTACAGGATCTGGAACGTGAATTAGTGATCGAGCTCGGAAAGCTTAACGAACTATTTCACGCTAAGACACTGACTCAGATTTTTATAGAGAATAGGATCTATAAGAGAATTGAGAACTGCAAAACCTACGAGCTCGTTAAGGAGGAAGTCCATACCGGGTTGAAACCGTTTAAGTCGCAGTTGAATCGTAAGGTTACGGACGACGATATCGAGCGACTTCTGCAAATCCCAATCCGGCGAATTTCCCAATTCGACATCGATAAGAATAAGAAAGATCTTGAGGACATTTGCGCACAAATAGAAGAGATTGAAGACCAGTTATCAAACGTAAAGAAATATGCGATCGCATACCTGAAAAAGCTTCTAAAGGAATACGGAAAAAATTATCCGCGTCGTACCGTTATAGAGAATATAGAAACCGTCAACGTCCGTGAAATTGCGCTCAGCAATATTAAGGTCGGCTGGGACCGGTCTGGCGGTTATTTAGGAACCGCTGTCAAAGGTAGTGAAACGTTTAGTTGCACTGAGTATGATAAAATTGTTGTCCTGAATTCCGACGGCACATTTAAAGTTGTTCCGGTGCAGGAGAAGCTATATATCGGATCGGTTTTTGCCGTGATGAAATCCGATAAAGAACAGATTTATTGTATGATTTACCGAGACAAAAAAAGCCGCCTTAGCTACAGTAAGCGGTTTCGTATCAATACGTTTGTGCTCGACCGTGATTATAGGGCGACCCCCCCGGGGTGTAAGGTGGAAAAATTATACGACCGATACGGTATTGTTGTAAAGTGCGAATTCGCACCGGCGAAATATCAGCGGACGGATTACTGCGAGTTAGACTTCGAGGCTGTACCTGTGAGGGGAAGTGCCGCGAAAGGGTTTAGAATATCGAACAAGAAGATTACGAAATTCCTCCAGATAAAGCGAGGAACGGAACTACGGCCAGGCTCAGAACAAAGCAACGAACGCCATGAGACGGACTGATTAACGGTAAGTTCTAATTTGGCGATCTCGGTGGAATAGCAATATTGAAAGGCTAGCTTGCGACGTTCAGCTGTTCGCCGGGTAGCAGGCAATGTCAGTCCGTAATATCATATTACTAGACTGCAAGTATCGGCAAATCGAAATTTATGACCGAAGGGTTTCTATGAAAATTAATATAATCGTCAAGTTTCTCGTAATGGCGCTCATAATCAGTGGCTGCAGCAAGCGACCGCCGTCAGATGATGAAGCACGAACGACAGCGAAAAACTTCTGGAACGCATTCGCCACGGGTGATCAACAGGGAGCCAAGAAGCACGTACGAAAAGCAACGGATCTATCACTTTTTGAGTCGACATCCGAGGATTCGGCGAACTCAGAGTATTCGTTTGATAATTTAAGGAAGCAAGAGGATTTCGTTATACTCGAGACAACCGTGTCCCGAGATGGAGAAATAGCGCTACCAATTAATACAGTATTGGTAGAGGAAGATGGAATTTGGAAAGTTGACTACGAAAGAACGATGGAATCGCTATTGGATTTGGCATTCAATTATACAGACGACATCGGATTGTCGGTTGATACCGAAATTGAGGAAGAAGAAGATGATGATGACAGTGAGTACGAAACCACGGACACTGAGTTAGTCTATACGACCGAGGTGTCTGCAAGGCAGTACGTCGTCAAAGGATTTGTTACTTATCAAGGGAAGAAATTGAATCTCGAGTCCGCATTAATTACCTCAGTTAAATCCAATAGTATCGGCCTTTCGTTATTCCCGTACGGTTTAACTGAAGAAGATATTGAGTTGATCGAATTGAATCCTGCGGGTGGCGAAGTCATGATGGCCTGGGACAAGCAAACTCCGAACGCCAAGTTTTGGAGCGATTGGTCTCCATATATAACTATGACGATTAGTTTTCAAAAGCGCGCGGCCGACTACAGCAAAGATAGAATCGCGGCGTATACAATGAATTTGAACTGGTGGAAAAAACGGAATACCGGAGAGTCTTTCAGTTATCAGGGAAAGAATTCGGCAAGTCATTTCGCGGCGTTTACATTCCTCCCCAATGAGCCACCAACCGTTGAGTTTCTTCTGAATTACGACGACTCAGAATCGGAAAAAGGCGGGCCTGAGTTCGAGATTCGGATGACTAAAGAGAAAACCAAACGGCGAGTGGAAAAACCCATAACCGAGACGGCTGCACTACCAGAAAATTTGAAGAACCTCGCCCGTGAACGTTATGAAAGGGAAGTCGCGAAGATCCCGAAGTTCGACAGACACAGTGCCGTCAAGAAAATACTCTTAGAGGAGTACAACATTAATCTGGATCTCGTTTCGATAGAACTGAGGACGAAAGCGGACGTCGAGGATCTGATTGACCAACTGGCGGAAGAGAAAGCGTCTCGCAAATTCACGCGCACGCGGAAAGCTAAGTTAATCGCACAAGCCGAAAAAGAGTTTCCGTTGTATCAGCCTGGTGATGTCATCACTGTGAAAACATTGCGCGGATCTGTTAAGGGCGTCCTTAAAGGCATTTCCGAAAAAAAAATTAAAGTTGAACGCTTTCCGATCCTGAAAAGCGATATTGTCTCACCGGATCCTGCGTGTTTTGATAAGGCAAGGTGCTTGAAAAGACGCGAACATTTTCTACGAGTTAACTTCGATGTCCCGAAAGACGATTATACGGCTAAAATCAGGAAGAAGTTAATTAGAAAAACCTATAAGGAACAGGGATTTATTGTCGTCAATAAGAAATGGGTGAGCGCAAATACGATTATAAGAAACGAAATCGACCCGGTCGTCGATGAGATAGAAGAAAAGTATACGACGGAATTCGAAAAAAGGATAAAAAGGTCCGTGGAAAAACAGTTGCGCCTCGAAGGACTTATTGAGTAAGCGAATGAGATTGTCTCCGAACGAAATTGACTTGTCAGTGTAATTTCGAGTTATTTATGAGATGCCAGGCTACTTCTAAAATAAGCGAACATTCCGATTTCGTAATCTTACTCGTACTCGTAATCTTCTTGGTTTTTCGAGGTGAAGTTTGGGAAGGGATTACGATTATGATTACGAGTACGATTACGAAGAAAATCCAACGAAAAGTTCGCTGGATCTGGGGCTAGTCTTTTACATAAAGTCCCGGGTTCTTATCGCTAAGTCTTTAACTTGAATTTTAGGAACCCAAAGCATCTTAGCGACCACGTGTACCACTGATTTCTCTGATTGCAACGAACCTGCAATACCAACTAGTTCTTCCGCTTTGACAATGTGCTTATAACGTTCAAAAATCTGCGGCCATAGAATAACGTTAACGAACCCCGTTTCGTCTTCCAGAGTCATAAAAACCACGCCGGACGCAGTCCCCGGACTCTGCCGACAAATAGCGATCCCGGCATATCTTACCCATACACCATTTGGTAAACTCTTTACTTCTGACGCACTGGGCAGGCCCTGTGAAGTAAAAACCTCGCGTAGTGGCTCAAGTGGATGCCCTCGCGTACTGTGGCTTGTCGTCTGATAATCCCAGGTGATTGTCTCAAAGGATTCCAACGAATCGAATTGAGGTGATCCCTCTTCCTCAACCAATGGCAGACGGGATTCAGAACCCCTTTCTCCTCCATAAATCTGCCACAGCGAAGATCGTCGGCAACGAATGAATCCCTCAAAAGCACCTGCTTGAGCTAGGGTCTCCAGAGATTTTTCATCTAATCGCGTGCGCTCAACGAAGTCCGCCTGAGAGGCGAATGGCCCCGTCTCTCGTGAAATTTGAATCCGTTTCCAGTGACGTTTCCCGACCCCCTTTATATATCGCAACCCCATCCGCACGCCAAATGACTTTGATGGGACCGCAGGGGGGACCGCAGGAGTCAGACCTTTAGGGACCGCCGGGGTCAGACCTTTAGTATTAAGTTTTTGCGAACAAAAACTTAATACTAAAGGTCTGACCCCCACACCCCCCCCAATATCCTCAATATCCTCAATATCCTCCAAAGTACAATCCCAGTCGCTAAAACGCACATCGACCGGAAGAATTTTTACGCCGTGCCGCTTTGCATCGTCCACAATGGTTGCCGCAGAATAAAAGCCCATGGGTAACGCATTTAGTAAAGCACAGGTGAAGACCTCCGGATAATGGCATTTAAGCCAGGCGGTGGCATATGCGATTAAAGCAAAACTTGCTGCGTGGCTCTCAGGAAAACCGTATTCTCCGAACCCCGAAATCTGGCGAAAAACGCGTTCTGCGAATGTTGGGCTAATGCCCTTGGCTTTCATCCTTTTAACCAAGCGCTCACGGTGGCGTTCAATTCTTCCGCTCTTTCGCCACGCGGCCATATCACGCCGCAACTGATCTGCCTCACCTGGGGTATAATCCGCGGCGATCATAGCTAATCGCATTACCTGTTCCTGAAAAAGAGGGACACCGAGCGTTTTTTTAAGTACCGGTTCAAGTAAATGATGTGGATAATCGATCGGCTCTATTCCACTTCTGCGTCGGAGGTAAGGATGCACCATCCCGCCGACGATGGGACCAGGTCTGACAATGCTGACTTCAATGACTAAGTCATAGTAGTTCTTTGGCTTCATCCGCGGGAGCATCGCCATTTGCGCACGACTTTCAATCTGAAAGACGCCGACCGTATCGCCTTTCCCGATCATTGAGAACGTTTCCGCGTCGTCAGAGGGAATCCCTGCCATCGATAACGCTATGCCATAGTACTTTCTGAGCAGATCGAAGCTGTAGTGTAATTGCGTCAACGCTCCCAACCCAAGTAAATCAACCTTGAAAAGGCCGAGTTCCTCAATATCATCCTTATCCCATTGAATAACTGTTCTCCCGGACATCGTGCCGTTCTCAATCGGGACCAGATCGTGGACAGGTTGGTGTCCTAGCAGGAACCCACCTGGATGAATCGAAAGATGACGCGGAAAATCCCTGATTTCATGGACTAATCTGATAAAATGCTTGTTGATCTTAAGACGAGGATTAAATCCGCTCTTTTTCAACGCCTCTTCAGGTTCACCGATCTGCGCCGCTAACTTCACGTAACGATCAAGAGCCGTTTCTGATAAACCAAGAGCCTTGCCAACGTCTCGAGCGGCAGATCGTGTCCGATAACGAATAACTGTGGCGACCATAGCCGCGTAGTCACGTCCGTATTTGTCATAGACATATTGAATAACTTCTTCGCGCCTTTGGTGTTCAATATCCAGATCAATATCCGGAGGCTCCATTCTCTCTCTTGAAATGAATCGCTCGAACAAGAACCCCATCCGCACCGGGTCAACTGCCGTAATCCCAAGACAATAGCAAACCGCTGAATTAGCCGCCGAGCCGCGCCCCTGACAAATGATATCGTTTCGACGACAAAACCCGACAATCTCCCACATGGTCAGGAAATACCCGCAGTAATCCAACTCATCAATTAAGACCAGTTCTTTGTTTAACTGGCAAATAACGTCAGCCGGAATTTCATTGGGATAGCGATGATTAGCACCAGTAAAAGTTTGGAGGCGAAGGTAGACAGAGGACGTCATTCCGTCCGGAAGAAGTTGAGAGGGGTAACGATAGCTAAGCTCGGCAAGCGAAAAGGTACAGCGCTCTGCTATTTCCTCGCTTCTCTTAACCAGATCGGGGGCATCCCGGAAAAATCCTAAGAAGCCTTTGTTTGATCTTAGACCATGTTCAGCGTTCGGCTTGATTAACCGACCTGCCTCTGAAATCGTTACACCATGCCGAATGCAAACTAGAATATCCTGTAGTGAACACCGTGAAGGATGATGGTATAGGACCTCCGTCGATGCCACCGCAGGGATTTCCAGAGTGGCAGCTCGTTCGCGTATCCTTCGTTCATGCCCTACTTCTTTATCGTCACAATGCCGCGTTATAAGCGCGTATAAACGATCCCCAAATGCATCTCGCAAATTATGGCCGGTAGCCGCGTTATATTCGTGTCCAGAGATCAACCCTGAATTTCCACCCCATAAAGCAATTAGACCCTGATTGTGGCTGAAAACCTCCTCCCAACTGACCGTGCATTCCCCTTTCGCTGAGCGCAAACAACCGGTTGAAAGCAGTCTACATAGGTTTGCATATCCCGATCGATCCTGCGCCAGGAGAATAATTCTGGAGCCATCGTCAATATCAATTTCCGAACCGGTGATTAAGTGTACGCCTATTTCGCGAGCCTTAACGTAGGCGCGCACGATTCCGTAGACCCCGTTTCTATCCGTTAACGCCATAGACCGCAATCCTAAGGCATGACATGTCTCTACCAGTTCCTCAGGATGGCTCGCCCCTTCAAGAAATGAATAATTACTCTTAACCCATAATGGTGTGTACATTTTTTACGTGTTTCGTGTTTCGTATTGCGGTCAACTGTCGCCTACCCACTATCTTCTATCCTTGGTCATTCATTATTCCTTATTGGACATTGGATATTCAAAATTCGGTAGCCTTCTGCCTCCTGGTATTTAAACCACCTTCCCCTGCAGAAACCAACGCATCTGATGACAATCATAATAGACCCAAAGCAATTCACCCTTCTGTGTCTCTGCATAATGATACTCCCGGTGAATTTCTCTTTCCCACCAACCACTTGAGATGATATATGGGCCAGAAATAATCGCAAAATAATGGGGGTCACGCCTGCAGGTGTGACCCCTTTTTTCTTCTGTAGGTGTGACCCCCATTTTCTTTGGATCCGTATAAACCTGGCGGACAAGCGGCAGGATATCTACTGAACGCGGATTAGGAAGTCTCACCTTATCCAGGAGATCCCACCTGAAACGCCCCTCAGGGAGATGCGCATCTTCAAGTTTCGCCAGAAGAACGGTATCATCACCAAATTCGGATCGAACAAATGCAAGCGCTTGATTTGCAGCCGCTAGATCACGGTGGGGTTGCTGAATGATCAATTCCAATTGCTCATCAGAAACAACACCTCCCTCCCCCTCAATTTCAATCTCAACAATGCCCGCACATAATTCTATGCTCACCAGACGAAGTGAGAGAAGGCGCAGAACCAACGCCTGATCAAGCGTCGGTTCTGCCGGTTTAACATTGAAACTGAGTTTCTCCTTATTCTCGAGGTATAACGAAATCGACAAGCCCACTAATCTTTCCTGCTTCTTGCGCAGTTGATCGAATAAATCCCTGAGACTTTTATCGAGAATCGATATTAACTGGCTAACTGTGAGTAATGGCTCCGAGAAATCCATTTTTAGACGAAAAGGTTCAGCCTCAAAATCAGGAACCAGAGGCAAAACCAGCTTGCCAGTCGCTTGCTGATGAATTCTGTATGCATCCTTCCCAAAGCGGCGTAAAACACCAGATGCCGGTAACCGCAAAAACTCCCCAATCGTCTTGATTGCTAATTGAGTTAACGGTTTCCCCGAACTTAAAACAACTTCCAGGCACTCCAACGGTACAAACTGGAGTGCATGATGCTCTCTCTCCTTACTTGCAAAAACCTGAACACCCCGACACGATTTCGCAAGCGCATAACAGGAAAACCGTGTAAACCCAACTACGATGACTGCATGAAAATCTATCTTCAGCAAGTCCGCTCGAATCATCTCCGCCCACCGTTTCAGGGAAGGATAGAGACGTCCAAGGCCATCAGCAACCAACCAGAAAACTCCAGGCTCGTCTTTAGAAGATTCTATATCCGGAGAAAACTGTTTTAAGCATTCAAATATTGCACCTGTATACTTTTCGACGTCCCTACTCGAAACCACACCGGATCTCAGGTTATTGACGGTAGATAAGGCCGTTGCAAACCGCATGCCTACCTTAAGCCCCTTGCTTTGTGCACTTTTGTTTACCCTTAGGATCCTGCCCCAGGATTTATCACGATCCACTTCGACCACGGGAAAACGGCGCCAATCAGGATGATTTCTCAGCAAAATTTGTATGGAAAAATCGAGAACATTAACACATGCCATCCTGGCCACAACACACCTCTGTATACTGACGACCATTAGGTTTTTGAATACTGTCCGGAATCACTCGGCTAATTCAATGAATTACCCCGCCGCAGAGCAGACGGGGTATCGGCTTTGGAAATAGTTTTGATATCGCGGTAAACCGCGGGGAATGAAACCCCATTATGTGGGTTCAAAGCCATCCGAAAATTGTACTGCTTGCAGTATAGTTCCAACCAGGTCTCCGGCGCTTATCCTTTAATACCCGAAGTTCACATAAAAAATGGTCGTTTTCAATGCGTTTTCGTTCCGCAAAAGCATGAAGCAAAACCAGCGACCCAAGTGACGGTGACACCGAAGACTTTTCGGTGAGACAAAGTAAAACAGCATCGTTGCGCCGCGCTAATGTCGCTAACCGCATTTGCACCGAATCCGGCATCCACGATTTGCCCGGAAGATCCATGACCACCAAGCCGAAAGCACCCGAGCGCAGTAACTGTTCGGCCGCGCGAAAAATTAACCGGAAGTCGTTACTCTTAGAAACCGTAAGATTGCCTCTTTCTTTCACGGGCGGCCTGACGACGACAAGAGCATTAAGATCGATTCCCATCGCGTCCAGGTCCGGAGGGAAAAATGATGTATCACGCCTAACTATCCAGGCTGAAATTTCGTTCTGAAGCTGTGCATCCAATACCAGTTTCGCGGCCATCGTCAACCTGGCAGTAGCTCCCTCCCCTGATAACTCTATAAGCCCCCCCGAGAGCGCCTGTAATGACCACTCCTTGCGATAACTCTTTTGCGTTATCCCGTATAATCGCTGCTTCTGATGTTGAAGATCACAGAGAATTGATTGTTTAATTGCTATACTCATTTCGAAAAAAATATTTAACCGCAGAGGGCGCAAAGAACGCAGAGTCATTTAATGATAAAAACAATATTGAGCTTGAGATTCACCCAGAAATTCGCATAGATATGCAAATTCAATATCAAAGGGAAGTGGTGGTCAGAATAGTCAAACTTTTCTGGTCATCACTTTTCTTTGATATTCTATTTTACGCAATAAAATCGTCCCTAGAGAATCCTCTCTGCGATCTTTGCGCCCTCCGCGGTTAATCAAATATCTTCATCAAAATTATTAACCATCCGTTTAATTCCATCGCGAAGGATCATCACGTTGAAGTTAATCAGCAGGCCAACCTCCAGATTTGTAACTTTCAGATAGTTCAACAGCTGCGCTTCATCGATTTCGGTTAGTTTCTTAACGGCCTTACACTCAATGATGACCTTTTCATCCACCAAAAAATCACACCTGAATCCAACATCGAGTTTAACGCTTTCATAGCGAACAGGTAAAACTTTCTCTTTCTCGTGTGAGATACCGGCCATTTTAAGCTCATAAGCTAAAGCGGCCTGATAAACGGTCTCTAAAAAACCAGGACCAAGTTCCCGATGAACCTTGATCGCTAACCCAATTATCTGCTTTGTAAGTTCATTTGTTTTCATATTTAATCCTTTTTTAAACCGCAGAGTTCGCAAAGAACGCGGAGAAATACTTAATGATAAAACCGGCACTACACTCTGGATTCCTTTGATATTTGATTTTACCCAGTAAAATTGTCCCTGATAAATCCTTCTCTGCGGTCTCTGCGCCCTCCGCGGTTAATCTTCTCTTAGAATTTCCGTCTGACTTCCACGACCTTCCCCAGAATTCGGCACTCTCCCGCTTCAGGGACGATCACCTCAAACACCGCATTCTCCGGGTGCAGTTCCAACCGCCCTTCCCTCAACTGCAACCTCTTCACTGTCGCTTCATCATCCACCAGCGCAACCACGATATCCCCGGACTCCGCTGATGCCTGTCGGCGAACGACAACAATATCCCCTGGTAAAATCCCCGCCCCCGTCATACTCTTTCCCTGCACGCGAAGCGCGAACAAATCCTCTTCACCCTCCTGAACCATCATTTCCACGTACCCTTCCAGATCCTCGACCGCCATAGAGAGCGCCCCCGCCGCTACGCGCCCCAGAATCGGAACCGCTACAAATCTCTTTTCCTGTTTCTCTAACAGTTTCTTATTCTTCCTCCTGGCTCCTGACTTCTGACTCCTGCCCCTTGTCAATCTATACCCACGGGCTTTCCCCCCAGTATTAATCAACCGCTTCTCTGCCACGAGTTTCTCAAGATGTTGTCGAGCAGTCTGAACCGCGCGAAACCCAAAGGCCTCCTGCACCTCCCGAACAGTTGGCGGCTCTCCCTCTTCGAGGCGCTTCACAACGAATTTATAAACACGCTCTCGCGTTTGACCTTCCGGACCACGTTTCATTGGATTGACGATTGTTGGATTGACGATTGTAGTTAGTGCTTGGAAGAAAAATGCCGACTCACGGAGATGCGCAACTGTTGCACTGGAGGGCAAACGTCCCCGTGAGCCGACAGCTCCAAGCTCCAAGCTCCAAGCTCCAAGCTCCAAGCTCCAAGCTCCAAGCTCCAAGCTCCATTAAACATACATTTGTCTGTTTTAATTGCAAATAAAAAAGAAGGAATATCCGGAAATATTTGTTGCTCTTAACGAAACGTTCCCTTGTTTGTCCTTGATGACGAGCAAGGATCGATGTATTCCATGTGAAGCCAAGCGAATACAATAAATACTATTTCCCAATCAGGTTTCCGCGTGTGCCGCGGCGAAATTTCGACTGCTTGCAGTCTATATACACTTAACGCCCATCCCCTCGGCAGCGGCCCGGAGCTGCTTATCGTTGGTCGCCAGCGGCAACCCTTTGCGGATAGCGAGTTCCAAGTAGGCCGAGTCATATGCAGAAAGCGAGCAACTTCGTCCTAGCATTAGAATTTCACCAAAAGATCGCACCGACGTATCTTCGTCCACCGTTATTGGCAACTTACTCAGAAGCGCAATAAATCGTACTGTATCCGCCTTCGTGATACGTTCCCGTCGTTCCGCGGCCAGGAACACATTACTGATTTCAAGATGCCACAACGACGGAATAAGCGCCGCAGCACCTGTTGCGAAAGAATCCTGTATTTCATCCGTACGGGGCGTCGCTTCATCATCGAAACACCAGGCAATTGCAACGGAACAGTCTAGAACAAATTCGCTTATCTCCATCACGCCCGACCTTCTGAAATAAGGGTCTTCACGTCCAAACCGTCGAGACTCTTACCTTTTCTGAACTGCTTAAGCTCGGCAATTACCTTGGAAATATCGTCCCTGGTTTCCTTAGCGACAGGTGAAAGGCTGGCTACCGGAACACCATGCTTGGTAATCATGATTTTTTCCCCATTTCGCACGCGCTCGAGAAGTTCAGAGAAATGCGTTTTCGCTTGGTATGATCCTATTGTATCCATAAAACCGACTCCTTAACTTAGACCAGTCTACGACTAGTTTAATATCATTAAACACAGATATCAAGTCTTACTTGAGCAACTTATGATTCGCTACAGTATGGGTCGCGGGTCCAATTCTGAGTCTGACTCTGTTTAAACGCCAGCGTCAGCACGCTGAAGCGTGAACTCCAACGGTCTGGACATAAAGCTTATCCCTGGAGGCGTTGAGTTCACACTTCTGTGCGCTCCGTATCCGCTCCGCACGATAAATCGTGAACTCCAACGGTTGTCCAGTCAGAGTCTTACCCGCGGAGGCATTGGAGTTCACCCTCCACTCCGGCGCAGTGAATATCGCGGGCGGCGCAGGAATTCACGCCGATCTCAACGTCGGCTCTTTCACCCTCCCAGCCGCGATACCCGAACCGTCAACGTACCTCATGTTCGGGCTCGTGTTTTTGGGGATCCTCGGGGTTCGCAAACGCGCGAAGAAAACGGCTTAATTTATTTTTATTACGATTTTGGATCTTTAACCCACTGTGCGTAGTGCGCAGCGGGTTTTTTTGTGCGTGCGGCGATCTTGTCGAGGTTTATCGGCGTCGTTCGGGTTACAGGATCATCGTAACGATCCACAGCGCAAGGCTGTGGAATTCGAGGATGCTGCGCAGAACACAGCGCAAGGCCGTGGAATTCTGGATGCTGGGTGCGATACGGCACGAGGCTGTGGAATTCTGGAATGGCGATTACTCGTTTCGGTTCCATTCCTCGATGTATCGACGTACAAAGGTGCTGTTCACATTACCGTAACCGCCGAAGTACGCCCCTGCCGTCCATAACCGATCGATCCCGGCTTTTATCAGCAGTTCCGGAAACTCACGAAACATCACGTCTTGACCGGAATTCATCAATTCCGTAATCAAAAGCGGCATCGAAACCGCCGGGTGCGTCCGAACCGCGACGTGTACGTGGTCCGGGAGAAACGATATCTTCAGAATGACAAATTTACGAAGGCTCCCCGGTTCGAGCCATGCGCGAGTGATCGCTTCTCCCTCGACACTGCCGAATACGCCCTGCCGTCGTTTGGTCGAGAGGACAACGTGATACCGTAAAACCGTGAACGCGTGTTTCGGACAGATGAATGCGTCACAGGCATCGTCATATGCATATTCCTTTAAGTATACCGGGGGCAAGATCCGCTGATCATACCCGTGATGGATCGATTGTTTTGCGAGGTACCGCTCGACATCGCGTTTGGTGTTCTCGCCGATGGTGCATCCGAAATATCCGGTGCCGAGGATCTTAGGGGTTGGGTGATCCATCGTGCTGCGGAGGTGCTTACTGAGTTTCCCTTTGATCTTACTGATACCGGTTGACACCGACTCCGATTCCGGAAAACGGAGGAACAGCAGGAGGTCGGTGTTGTCGAGGTTAAACTTCAGGACCTTGACCGACAGAGGATCGGTTATTCGCCGCAGATTGTCGCGCGTCAGATTCGCCAGCGCCGCGTTCTGTCTGCGCCTCCAGGTTTTGACTCGGACGTAGAGCTGATAGCGGTAGGCGAATTTGAGCTCGTCAATGGTGTAAGGCGTGATTTTCACGGGGAGGAATTCGGTTGATTTAATGGGATTGGTGTGTTTCGCCCGGGTTTGAGCGGGTTGTCGGCCGGCAGCGTAACAATCCATGATACAAGACCGTGGAATTCAATGTTCCTCGACGAGAGGCCGTGAGTCGGTATACCATGTGTTTATCGCATGGATTATTATGTTCCTGTGGTGCGCGCGAGTATATGACAGCAGTCCCCCACGGTCGACCCTTCCGGCGGAATGGCCCAATCGCCAGCAATCTCGGCCAATGGCTGCAGAACGAACTCACGTTTGGTCATCTCTGCATGCGGAATGGTTAAACCCGACTCTTCGATCACTTCGTCTCCGTACAACAGTATATCGATATCAACAATTCGATCCTCGTGGTACCCATGGTCAGCGGGACGGCCCATTTCAACCTCAATTCGCTGGCATTCTCGAAGTAGCTCCTTCGGCCCCACACCAGTTTCGCCAGTCACCACAATATTCAGGAAGTCGTAAGCGTCTGGTGGACAATCTACAGGCGCGGAGCAAAAGAAGGAGGAACAACAAATATTGGCAAGGGTGCCGGCAAGGAGATCGACAGCCTTCTCAATATTTGCTTCGCGATCACCAAGATTACTTCCAAGAGATAACGCGACGGGTATTGAGGTTGGGTTTGACATGGGAGATGTGTTGCGTGTTGCGTGTTGCGTGTTGCGTGTTACGTGATTCGTGCTTGTCACGCCTTAGTCCCGATCTCTTAGTGAATCGGGACGACGGCGGATTGCGTGATTCGTGTTGCGTATTGATTATCGGAACGGAATCCGGATGATATTCTCTGCGGTATTCGCGATCACCGCTGTTCGCTTCTCAGTTCTCGACCAACCCGCGGTGCAGAGCACATATCGCAGCTTCAAAGTCCTTTTCATCAACAATAAACTGCATATTAACCTGGCGCATACACTGATCGAGCGCGAGAATGTTAATTCCAGCGTCCGCTAGCGCGTTTGCCGCTTTAGCGAGGAATCCGGGAACTTTCATATTACTGCCTATCGCCGACACAATCGCAACGTCTAATTCTCGTATCTCAGCCGCCGGGAGATTCTCACGCAGTTCAGCGACGCATTGCGCGTAACCTCTAGCGTTTTTCGGGATATAATGCGTTATCGTATTAGCATTGGTATTCTTCGCGATATAGCTGATGTCGTACTTTTTCAGATACGATAACAGCATATAATCGTACCCGCTTTCACTGACCATATCGGCGTCCCACACCTCGACGCCCGAAACGCATTTTCTGCCGGTGATCATCTCAACGCGAGGCTCGTCGCTCTTGAAATCATTACTACTAATCAAAGTCCCGGGATGATCCGGTTCAAAAGCGTTCTTAACCCGGATTGGGATCCCGCTCCGCTCCATAGCCTTGGATGCCTTCGGATGTATCGCCTCCATACCAAGATCTGCAAGCTGATCGGCAACATCGTAATTGGTATGCCCGATAATCTTTACGTTCTCTTCCCCGACGATATTCGGGTCCCCGGTACTAAGATGAAATTCTTTGTGGATGATCCCTTCGCTGGCTCCTGTAATCGTGGCAATCGTACTGAACGTAATTTCGCTATATCCGCGGTCAAACGTACGCATGATCCCTTCGGAGCATTTTGTGTACCCCGTCGTTATCGGTAATTGCCGAGCGAAGTCGACGCTGCTGAACGCCGATCGGATTTTGTCCTCGAACTTCGGATTCGATTCGTCCATCCAACCAGACAGGTCAATAAGAACAGCATCGATACCACGATTCACAAGTATATTCACTGAATTAAAGGCGCTGTGCGCCTCTCCAACCGAACTGATCATTTCCCGAATCATCGGTAGATATTCGTCCATCTGAAAATGCCCGTATGAACAGACCTGCCGCAAATTTAGCAGGCACTTCCGTACGCCGTCGATCCGGTCATCGACAAACTGATTCGCGGCTTCGAGATCCAATCCTAAGCCAGTCAGAGACTCGTTAATCGATCGCATCTTGTCGCCAACCTCAGACAGCGCCTGGTCCCAATTGGGATCGTCCGCGCTGAATCGCTTGTATACACCGGGCGCCCCGCTCTTTTTATTCTCGAGTAATAAGTCGGTAATACCGCCATACGCGGAAACAACGAAAATACGATGGTACAAGTCATCACCGGACCTGTTGCCGATGATGACATTGTCCAACATAACGTCGAACCGCAACATGCTCGTACCACCAATTTTTTCAACTGTATGAGAACCCATAAAACCAACTCCATCAATTACTGATTATATCACCCTATATCATACTCTCAGGGGCAGAAGTGTCAAAACGAAATAGTATCGTGCCGCCCAGGTGCTAAAAAGAATTCCGAAAGTGCCGAATCTACACTTCTTTACTCGAGGTAATACGGTTATGTTTACAAATACGGGTGATCCATTGAAAGTACTCCTGTGCCATCGCTATCTTGACCAATACTCGCAAAAATCTATCACGGCCGCGAGCATTTGTTTGGCGACCGAGACTGCAGGATACTCCGTTGGAGTTCGCACTTTAGCGTGTCTGTCGGGGATTAACACCAAAAAGCACGCTGAAGCGTGAACTCCAACGGCCCCGACATAGAAACTCCTAAACCTGGGAGCCGCTCGCAAGAGTATCTTTGGCCGCGCGTCATTCTATTTTGGATGCACAATTGACTTTGGGATACTACGTGCGATGCGCTATGGCATCGCACGTAGTATCCCAAAGCAAACTGTGTGCCACAAAAGATTGACACCCATAGGGTTACAACGCATGATAGAACGATAAAAAACTCATCTGATATTCATATTATGAAACTAGCGATTCCAAAAGAAACAACTCCCGGTGAATGCCGAATACCGATGTTGCCTGATAACGTCCAGAAACTGGTAAACAAGGGGTTGGAAATCGATTTTGAAATTGGCCTGGGAACGACCCTTAATATCTCGGATGAAGCGTTTACCGCCGCCGGCGCACAGGCCACCGAGGATCGAAACGCGATGTTGTCGGTCGCGGACCTCACCATCAGACTGCAGAAACCTCCGTTAAGCGAAATTGACCGCCTGAAGAAAGGCAGTGTTCATATCAGTTACCTCGATCCCTTCAATGAGAAAGAGCTACTCGACAAACTCACACAGCGTGGAATCAGCGCAATAAGCATGGAGATGATTCCACGGTCAACGCGTGCGCAGAAAATGGATTCGTTAAGTTCCCAGGCGAGTATTGCCGGGTACTCGGCGGTAATTCTTGCGGCGGAGCGGTTGAATAAAATCTTCCCGATGATGATGACGCCGGCCGGAACAATCGCGCCATCCCGCGTATTCATAATCGGCGCTGGCGTCGCGGGGCTGCAGGCAATCGCAACGGCTAAACGGCTCGGGGCTAGGGTGGAAGCGTTCGACACCCGCCCGGTCGTTGAGGAGCAGGTCCAGTCGTTGGGTGCGAGATTTATAAAAATCGATATCGGCGAAACCGGCCAGACCAAGGACGGCTATGCAAAGGCTTTGACGCCCGAGCAGCTACAAATTCAAAGGGATGGCATGGCGAAAGTATGTGGTTACTCGGATGTAGTGATAACGACGGCTCAGGTATTCGGTCGGAAAGCGCCAGTAATCGTAACAGAAGAGATGGTCCGCGCAATGAAACCTGGTAGTATCATAATCGATATGGCCGTAGACACCGGCGGCAACGTAGAGGGCTCGCAGGTTGATACAGACGTTGACGTGAATGGTGTAAAAATTATTGGAGTAAGCAATTTCCCCGCTCGCGCCGCGCTGCACGCAAGTCAAATGTACTCGAATAACCTGTACAACCTTATCGACGAATTCTGGGATGCCGAAAAGAAGGTCTTCAATTTAGATCTGGACGACGAAATCATTCGCGGCTGCCTGATTTCGCACAACGGTAAGGTAATTAATGAACGGGTCAAAAGTGCTTGAATAGTCACTAATATTCACCTTCTAAGTTTTAGCCGCGAAACCGTCGTCGGCCTGCGATGCACCGAATCACAGCATCTACTTACTATTAACAAAATACCAAATTACTGATCTTATATGGAAACGATAATATTTCTGACGTTTATACTCGTTCTATCTATCTTTCTCGGCTTCGAATTAATCTCAAAAGTTCCGTCTACCCTGCATACGCCGCTAATGTCCGGGTCCAACGCGATTTCGGGCATCACCATTGTCGGTGCCCTGATTTCTGCAGGAACAGGGCAGGATCAATTCACCGTTGTCCTCGGAACGCTGGCCGTCATTTTCGCCACGATTAACGTGGTCGGAGGCTATCTGGTTACTGACCGAATGCTGGAGATGTTTGGCACGAAGAAGCAGAAATCGGAAGTCAGCGTCCAGAAGTCAGGGAACAATTCAGGCTAAATGGAAACAAGTACCAGTACTTGATTATTAGCTAATAACACGATGCACGCAATCCGCCGTCGCCCCGCTACGTGACTGTGGCGTAATAAGCACGAAACACGTAACACGTAACACGAAACACGAAACACGAAACACGCTTAACCATGTCAACAAATTCCTCAGGTTTCATCATAGAGCTCAGCTATATCGCCGCTGCTGTCTTATTTATAATCGGCATGAAAATGCTGAGTTCCCAGGCAACCGCGCGACGCGGAAATTTATTATCGTCGCTGGGCATGTTGATCGCCGTGATTGTCACCCTGTGTTCGGCGGGAATGGACTATCGATTTATTGTGATCGGCCTGGTCATCGGCTCGCTGATCGGGGCGGTTGCGGCGCGCGCCGTCGCGATGACGGCAATGCCGGAAATGGTGGCGCTATTCAATGGTTTCGGCGGCATCGCGAGTTTATTGGTCGGCTGGGCGGAGTTTCATGAGCATCAGAATTTATTAGGCGCGGGAACATTGATCCCTATCTTCGTGGCTGTTTTGATCGGCGGAATAACATTTACCGGGAGCCTTGTTGCGTACGGAAAACTCGCTGAAATGATCAGCGGCAAGCCGATTCTATTCACCGGGCAAAAGGTCATCAACGCAATGTTACTTCTGGTCGTTATTGCTGCCGGCGCAGTCTTCAGTGCAGGCGGTGATGTCACCCGAATGTATCAGGTATTTATGGTCGTTGTCGTCGTTTCGATGATATTAGGGGTACTAACTGTCATCCCGATCGGCGGCGCGGATATGCCCGTCGTCATTTCGTTACTCAACAGCTACTCCGGATTGGCGGCGTGCGCGGCGGGTTTCGTGATTCTTAATAAAGTCCTCATCGTTTCAGGGTCACTGGTGGGGGCAAGCGGTATAATCCTGACCAAGATCATGTGTAAGGCGATGAATCGGTCGTTGAGAAATGTTTTATTCAGCGGATTCGGTGCGGGCGTGTCGAAAAAGAGCGAGGGGCTGACCGGCGAGGTAAAACCGATTTCGGTAGACGACGCCTACCTGATCCTGGAAGCCGCGTCGTCGGTAGTCATCACCCCGGGTTACGGGATGGCCGTCGCACAGGCACAGCACGTCGTCCGCGAACTCGGAGATTTACTGGAAAAAAACGGCTGTGAGGTTAGGTACGCGATTCATCCGGTCGCCGGTCGGATGCCCGGGCATATGAACGTTCTGCTCGCCGAAGCCAATGTTGCATATGAGCAATTATTCGAGCCGGACGGCGTTAATCCGACGATGAATATGGTCGACGTCTGCATCGTCATCGGAGCAAACGATGTTGTAAATCCAGCGGCACGAGATGACGAGTCGAGCCCGATCTACGGAATGCCGATCATCAACGTCGATCACGCGAGAACCGTATTCGTTCTCAAAAGATCGATGGCCCCCGGGTTCGCCGGTATCGATAATCCCCTTTTCTTCAACGAGAACACGCGCATGCTGTTCGGTGACGCCAAGGCGTCCGTATCCGGAATCGTGGCGCAGTTTAAGGAGTAGTACTTGCTCAACAAAATTCATCTTCCCAGTTGTTACCCCGCAATTAGTAAAACGCTTAAAGCCTCACGTTTTGTTCTCTGTAGAATCCACAAATCCGCCAGTTTTTAAGATTTATCGGGAGCAATGGTTGGACAACAATTCTACACCGTGTTATTTTCTGGGGTTTTTCGCGTCGAGACGACTTCATCTCCTGACGTGAACAGCCGATGACTGCATAACGAATCCGCATCTCTTTATTGAAGCAATAACGACAAGCACGAATGAAGTGGGAATAAGATGACGAAAAGATTAAGACACTTGTTAACGTTCACAGCAATGATTTTATTCACCCCTTCTATCGTACATGCAACCGGGAATTGGGATCGCATGTATTGGGATTGGGGACATTGGTATTTTGAGTTTGAAAGCGTAACCTCGGAGGCAGATCTAAGACAAGCGATTATAGACGCCAGAGCCGCAGGCGGTGCCCAAGGCAACGTACTGCTCGACCTCGACGATATTCTTAGTTACGAGACGGAAGCGATTGCGGCAGCGATTGTTGACGATGATGGCGATGGTCTGACGAATACGCAAGAGATTGCTCGTGGGACTAACCCTAATAGTTATCAAATCAATCTGGTCAAGGGATGGAATCTTATGTCGGTTTCAAGAATTCCCGACCAGAATTCCGTTACGGACATTCTTGGCAGCGATTTCGTGGGGGCCGTTTGGATTTGGGAAGATAACAGCTTCCAGATTGCCGACGAGATTCTACCGCTACGCGGTCATTGGGTATATGTAACCGAAGATAGTGATATAGATATCGTAATAACTGACTAATAGCCCAAAAAAACAGGGGGAACGAAATGAATAAAAGAGGGAAAAATACGGAAACTATTACAGGCATTGCCGATGTCCTTAACCGGTGTCAGTTCGGCGTATTTGCGGCGGCACTCGTGATCGCTTTTGCCGCGACCACCAGCAACGCAATTCAAGTTTGCCCTGACACCGTCACCAAACCATACGATTTCACCCCGGCAACACCGGCGAAGGCATCGGAGGTTAACGAGAATTTTGACGTCCTGTATGAAGCGCTCAATCAAATGTCCTGTGAAATTATCGCGCTTAGAAGCGAGTTGGAAGACACAAAATTAAATCTCCCTGGGTTAGGTGGCGACGTATATAACGGCGACGCATTTAAAATCGACTCTGCCTCGGTCACGTACGAACCCAAGCTTGATTCGCTAATTTTCACGATGACCGTTGATGGCGATGCCGCGTCGGTGGTTCCAGTACCGGCAGGTAGTGTCAATGGCGCACCCGTACTCGGTTATGTATTTGCGACCACACTATCTTCAAGCGACGTAGGTTTCGGAACCGTATCCGGAACCGTTGCGCTCGCGGTTACATCACATCCAGACTTTGATGATACTCCTTACTGGGATGAGGATAATAACGAAGCCTATGATGACGACGGCGTGGTATACCATTCTCATTGGGTTGTTTTAGAGGAAAACGGCAGCGCCGGCGCAGGTCTTTCCGTGGTCCAGAAACCTGACGGCGTGACCTTGCCTATGACCGTACCAATGGAGATGTATTTGGATTCGCCCGGGTTTGCTGTACTCGAAGACGGCAGCTCAATCAGCGTTATCGTGCCGCTCGACCGAGTACAGCGGAATACCGCGTTCTCAACTGACGCTGTAACTGCATACATGCAAGTTGATGCGACAGGCGACAAGCCGCTGCTTAAAGTCGAAACCGTTTACAGCAAACTGTCGGACGGGGCAAACGTAACGCCTCATTTAACAGTCACGGACAAGGATAATGCACAAGCTGTAGCCGAACCATGGCCAACCCCCGTAATCACAAGCACTCCGGATACGGACGATTCATTCACAATTAACTCGGCGACGGTTCAATACGTAAAGTCAATTGATACGCTTGTCTTCTCGATGAACGTTGCGGGAACGGCAGGACAGCATGTCCCGATGGCCGCAGGGAGTGTAAATGGCGGCGCAATTACGGGGGCACCCGTATTGGGTTACGTATTTCCGACTTCACTCGCCCCGGGATGCGTCAATTTTCAGGGTTTGGACGGGACATTGGCGTTAGCTGTAACCAGCCACCCGGACTTTGACGATACGCCGTTGTGGGACGAAAGTAGAGATGACGACTATGATAATGACGGAACAGTCTATCACGTTCACTGGGCCGTCTTGGAAACAGACGAAAGCGACGGATCACTGTCTGTCCCATCTCAAACAGACTTGACTAAATTACCGAAAACAGCACCAATGCCGATGTACCTGGATTCACCCGGATTTCATGCATTCGCCAGCGGCGGTCAAATTCGTGTGATCGTCCCGGCACAACGCGTGGATAATACGACATCGTTTATGTTCGATGCAGTAACCGTCGAAATGTCGGTTGACCTTACCAGCGGAAACCCAGTCCTCAACGTCGACAATGTTTTGAGCGCGTTTGGTGGAAGTCTGACGATTACGGAATTAGTCCAGGAAGTCGCAACTTTGGGTGACCTTTAATCTGGTCGGATAACCTCGCTTGTTTTGTATATGTTTCCGGCCTGATCTATGCATGAATTTCTGCTGCGAGTCCGGATCTCGTTCTAAATAAATGCCTTCGCTGTGACTCAGTGCTCGACAAATTCCAATATGTCTGCGCTTTCAGCAACGCGCTAAGACTTCCTTCCCGAGGAAATTGGACGAAATTGATAAACAACCTCGGGCCAAGCCCACGAGGTAATGAATTTTTCAATTGGAACTCAATTCACGCCAAGCGGCAGGGAATGAAACCCGCTAACGGGATTCACTAACAACGATGTAGCGTCTTCCGCCTTTACTCCAAACGTAGAGCAGCACCGAATCTCCTTTAACCCGTCTACTCTCCTTTATCGCTTCGGCCGCGTTTCTTACCGCAGTTCGGTTGATTTCTAAGATGATATCGCCCTCCCGTAGTCCCGCCTCATAGGCCGGCGCGTCGGATTCAATATCTTGAACGACGGCTCCATCCAGATCCGCGGAAATACCGAGTTGACGGCGCGTGTTGGCATTCAGATCATCGACGGCGATACCACGCAACAGCCCACTATCATCTGCATCATCACCACTGTCGAAACTTCCGGCCAATTCTGTACCCGGCAATTCTTTGAGAACAGCCGTTAATGGCTTTCTTTGCCGATCGCGAATCACCTCGACAGAGACCTCTGAATCAGGTGCCGTTCGAGCAACCATCAGACGTAAATGCCGGACGTCCTTTACTGCTTTGCCATCGAATTCTACGATCACGTCGCCTTTCTCCATTCCGGCAGCCTCCGCCGCGCTTTCCGGCGTAACTTCGCTGACGATCGCACCTTCGTCAACGTCAATATCGAAAGCCGCTGCCAGGTCCGGGGTAATCTCTTGAATTACAACGCCAAGGAACCCGCGAACAACGCGGCCGTGCTTGAGCAAGCGCTCCATCACGCTTTTTACCAAGTTGACTGGCACAGCGAATCCAATCCCCTGATTTCCTCCCGTTCTGCTTAAAATTGCGGTATTAATCCCGATCAAGCGACCGTCGGCATCGACCAGGGCACCTCCTGAATTACCAGGGTTAATAGACGCGTCGGTCTGAATAAAGTCCTCGTAGTCCGTAATGCCGATATTCCCGCGTCCGATTGCGCTTACGATCCCGCTAGTCACCGTTTGCCCAACTCCGAACGGATTCCCGATCGCGACTACGAAATCTCCGACCTCAATAATGTCGCTATCGGCCAGCGTTGCCGCCGGGAGATCTTTGCCGTCCACTTTGAGTAAGGCAATGTCAGTTTTCGGGTCGGTGCCGATTACCTGTGCAATAAACTCTTTTTTGCTGTCCGCGAGAGCAATCTTTACCTCATCTGCGCCATCGACCACGTGATTATTCGTCAGGATGTACCCGTCGCCCGATACAATTACACCGGAACCAAGACTCTGTTCTTTACGCGACTTCGGTTTCCATTGAGGCGATGATTCGAGGCGATCGCCGAAGAAGTGCCGAAAAAACGGATCATTGAAAAACGGCATATGTTCAAGTTGATTCTGGCTTCTAACAACTTTTGATGAGTATACATTGACAACGCTCGGTGAAATCTTTTTTATCATCGGCGCGATGCTGGTCGTTGCCTTACGTTCGGCCGATAGCGGCGTATCGTCGATCACGACCGGAACCGCGGAACGGTCCGTCTTCTCGCCGAAGGGCCACCAGTCGTAGGCGTAATTATTCGGGGGTGCGGCGAGTATAGCAATGCTGGCAACCACCGTGGTTGCGACGAGAAATTTCGAAAACGTGAATTGATTCATGATATTAATTCTCCTTTCTTTAACGTAGAAAATGTAAAGCCTCTTCCCATAACAGATTTATACCGCAAGCGGTACAATTTTCGGTCCGTACGGCCGAGAGTCCCGGGTAATCCGGACAAAAACCTGAAGACTTTCGGTGTATATCCACAGACGGTGGGCCTGTAGCATTCAAATATTTAGACGCGTCAGAATAAAATTGTTCCTTTACATTTTCTATTGGACATAAATTTTCTAATCTTGTCGAGAGACACACCGAGAACGTCTCGGATAGTGTCAGAGAAGCGCGGAATTTCGTTAAAAGGCCACGACATGGCATGTCGTTTGCGATGACTACGGTCGGGGAATTAGGACTGAACAGGTTGAATGTGCGGAAAACGGGGACGATTTTCCGGCTGTAAAACCAGCTAAATCTCGGGTCGAGTTGGGGTTGTAAGGAAGTTTTTCTATTAACCGGGTAAGAGGAGCGAGGATCCCGTCGATACGGGGTATTTGTTTAGTCACCTTGGCGGCAGGGATATCCCGTTGGAGTTCGCACTTTTACCAACGGCCGTCTCGCATGCTGGATGAAGACGTTCGGTCTAACTCCCTTGATACTTCGTGGATTTTCGATTTTCGATTCGCGATTTGATTTATTTCGGAATTTTACGAATAGATCGAATTGAAAAGTTTCGTTATATATTAACAGGCCCGCCGCTACGGGCCGGTTCGTTGCTCCTATGAAGATCAGTGCCCTTCTCGATAGAATCCGGTTCTCCGACGACACGCTTCGCCCTTATCCATCATTCCCGATTCTGTATTTTTACC